>CAXRAX010000081.1:0-34189 GCA_964229195.1 Chitinophagaceae bacterium
TCCGGAAGATCGGGTTGAGTGCGCACGGCTCGGTAGACGGAATAGGTGAGCACGACGAGCAGCAAGGGTGCCAGCACGTAGGCGATCCAGGATTTGATGGTTCGAGAGGCCTTCATTAATCTTGTAAAAATAACCATGGCCGTCTCAAACACCACAAAGATCATTTTGGGCATCGACCCGGGCACCGTGGTGATGGGCTACGGGATCATTCGGGTGCAAGGGCAGCAAGTCAGCCTGCTCGACCTCGGGGTATTGAAACCAGGTAAGGCTAAGGACGGAATCAAGCGGTTGCAGATCATTCATGTGACGATCAGCGGACTTATCCGAAAATATAAACCCACTGAATTTGCCATCGAAGCACCTTTCTTCGGAAAGAATGTGCAAAGCATGCTCAAACTTGGCCGAGCGCAAGGGGTGGCCATGGCAGCAGCCTTGCAATATGGTTTACCTGTATCTGAATACGCCCCTAAAAAAGTTAAGCAGTCCGTCACCGGAAACGGCAATGCCACCAAAGAACAAGTCGCCCGCATGTTGCAAACGATCTTTCGGATCGACGAAAAACCCGAACTCTTCGACGCCACTGACGCGCTGGCCGTAGCCTTCTGCCATCAATTGCAAACAGGGAAAGAATGGAACACTTCCGTCCCCCCAAAAAAACCAGCCAGTAACCGAAAAAAAGGAAAGAAAAACGAATGGGCAGTCTTTTTGGCTAAGAACGCAAACCGGGTGAACAGTAGATGAGCAATGGTTTAACTATTGTTCATCCACCGCTAAACCATTGTTCAACAACCGTTCAACAATCATCGTTTGCACCCCCCTCAACTCATCATCGCTCATCTTCAGCTTCGGTCGGGTGAAATTCAGGTCGTCGGCGGAATCAATGGGCACCAAATGCATATGGGCATGCGGCACTTCCAGTCCAATCACACTGATGCCGCAACGATTGCAGGGAAAAGTTTTTTCGATGGCTTTGGCGATGGGCTGGGCGAAGACCAGCATCTCCGACAAGTAATCGGCGGAGAGATCGAAAAATTTATCCGTTTCGGTTTTGGGAACCACCAGCACATGCCCGGCCCGTATCGGAAAAATATCCAAGAAAGCAAAGAACCGATCGTTCTCCGCGATCTTGTAAGAAGGGATCTGACCGGCGATGATCTTGGAAAAAAGAGTCATGATACCGATTTAAGAAGTGATCTCCTCGATCCGGAACTCCAAGGTACCGGCCGGAGCCTGTATCTCGGCCACCTCCCCTACTTTCTTGCCCAGCAATCCCTTTCCGATCGGAGAAGTGATGGAGATCTTACCGGCTTTTAAGTCGGCTTCTTTCTCGCTCACGATTTTATAGGTGACCTGCTTATTCATTTTCAGGTTGGTGACGGTCACTTTTGTGAGAATGGATACTTTACTGGTGTCGATCGTGGACTCATCAACGATCCGCGTATTGGCAATGGCACCCTCCAACGCGGCGATCTTGGCTTCGAGGATACCCTGCGCCTCCTTGGCGGCATCGTACTCAGCGTTCTCTTTCAGATCACCCTTTTCCCGGGCTTCGGCGATCGCTCGACTGGCAGCGGGACGTTCCACACCCTTCATGCGCTGCAACTCGGCACGCATTTGCTCCAGGGTCTCTTTGGTTACGTATTGAACATTCATGATCGGTTCGTTTCAGGGGAAAAAATAACAACGCCCCAGGATCACTGAAGCGTTGCACCATAAAAATAGGAAAAAGTTAAAATATCAGCTTTCGGAGGAAGCGAGGTGGACCAACTTTTCGAGCAATACCCGCGCCATGCGTTCCGGCGACTCCTGGGTGTACCCGGCTACATGCGGCGTAAGTATCACATTTTCAAAGGAACAGAGTTCGTCTAAGATTGCTTGCTCAGACGAACTATACCCTGCTAATGGCTCTTTGGGCAATACATCCAGGGCCAGTCCACGCAAGACACCTATACTCAACTGAGCGATCAGAGGTTTCAGTGGCGTGATGGCCCCGCGGGAAGTGTTGATCAGCCAGATCGGCTTGGCAAAAGACTCGATCCAATGCTCATCCACCCAGCCGATCGTCTCTTCTGTCAACGGAAGATGCAGGCTGACCACATCGGCTTCCTTCCGAATTTGGCCCATGTCACATTCCGTTGCCCATTCCCCGCCAAACCCGGACAGATATTTATCATATGCCAGCACGCGCATGCCCATGGAGGTCAGCAGCCGCGCGGTACAAGCACCCGTATTTCCGTAACCGATCAGTCCGGCGGTAAGTTGGCCCAACTCCCATCCCCGGTTTCCACTTCGATCCCAACGGCCGCTGCGCACTTGGCGGTCGGCACGTGATTGATTCCGGATCAAATTCAGCACGAGTCCAGCCGTATGCTCGGCAACGGCCTGCCGATTTCCTTCGGGACTACTCAACACACGCACCCCCTTTTGTGCCGCCCACGCAAGATCGACCACATCCAATCCGCTTCCCAGGCGTCCGATCCACTGCAGGCGACTGGCCCGTTCCAGCATCTCGGCATCGATGATTAACCGAGAGGTAAGGACCAGTCCCGTCACTTCCGAAATCCGCTCCATCAACTCAGATCGGGTCATATTCGGAGCATCCACCACTTCGTAGCCCAAGGGCAATAATCCGCTGGTGAGGATCGGATGTGATTCACCGGTGATGAGTACCAGGGGTTTCATGACATGCGAAAGGTTAATTCGGAGAATTGTTCTACGGTCAGGGCTTCGGCCCGAAGATCAAAGATCGGATCGCTCAGCGTTTCGGGCATAAACAAACCGCGTACCGCATTGCGCAAGGTCTTTCTACGCTGATTGAACGCGGTTTTGACCAAGAGAAATAATTTCTTCTCGGAGGCGAAGGCGGGAATTTGAGTACGGGGAAGCAGGCGGATCACGCCACTTTTTACCTTGGGCGGGGGATTGAAACAGCGCTCATGTACGTCGAACAGATATTCTACCGTAAAAAAGGTTTGGATCAACACGCTGATCACACCATACACTTTATTGCCGGAAGGGGCAGCCACCCGCTCGGCAACTTCTTTTTGAAACATACCTACTGCACAGTCGACTTGTGCGCGCCAATCGAGTAAATGAAACAATATCTGCGTGGAGATATTATAAGGGAAGTTTCCCACGACCGTAAACGAACCGTCGAAGGGTGGAGTCATTTCCAAAAAACTTTGGTGAATGATCTTGCCCGACAGGATCGGATAGGTCTTCAAGAGATAATCGACCTTCTCTTCATCCACCTCCACAGCCCGGAGGTCCACGCCTTTCCATTCCAGCAGGTGCTTGGTGAGTGCACCGCCTCCCGGTCCCACTTCCAGTAATTGTGAGACAGGCCGCTCCTGCAATACGGATACGATCTTTCGACAGATGTTCTCGTCCTGCAGAAAATGTTGTCCGAGTGATTTTTTCAGCGTGTACACGTTGCAAAAATAACCCGAATCGCCCCGGGATTTGGTTAAATTTGCACTTCAATACTACCTCCATATGACTCCCCATAAACCCGTGATCGGTATCAGTTGCGGCGACCTCAACGGCGTCGGACTCGAACTGGTCATCAAAACCTTCCAGGACGCCCGGATCTTCGATCATTGCACGCCCGTCCTCTACGCTTCGGGCAAAGCGGTCAATTTTTATCGGAAGACCATCCCGGACTCGAACCTGAACTACCAGACCGTCCGCGAATACGACCGCCTCAATCCCAAACAACTGAACATCTTCACCAGCTGGGAAGAGGATGTCAACATCACGCCCGGGGAGCTGACCGAGGTCGGCGGAAAGTATGCCGTGATCTCGCTACAATCGGCCGTGGCCGCGCTGCAACAGAAACAGATCGCCGGACTGATCACCCTGCCCATCCATAAGAAAAATGTGCAGTCCGCCGAATTCCCTCACACCGGACACACCCCTTATCTGAAACAATTCTTTCAGGCACCGGAAGTGGTGATGATGATGTGTTCCGACCAGCTGCGAGTGGCCTTGCTCACCGAACACATACCGGTAAAGGAGGTAGCGCAGCACATCACCAAAGAAAAGTTGCTGAAAAAATTACAGCTCATACACAAAAGCCTTCAAACCGATTTCGGGATCGATAAACCACGGATCGCCGTGTTGGGATTAAATCCGCATAGTGGTGACGAAGGACTGATCGGCAACGAAGAAGAGACCATCATCAAACCCGCCATCAAGGAGGCCAAAAACCAAAATATTATTGTAGTGGGACCCTACCCCGCCGATGGATTTTTTGCCCGCGGACGATACGATGCCTTCGATTGTATTTTGGCGATGTATCATGATCAGGGACTGATCCCCTTCAAAACCATTGCCGGAGGAGAAGGAGTCAATTATACGGCCGGCTTACCGGTGGTGCGCACCTCGCCCGATCATGGAACGGCTTTTGACATCGCCGGAAAAAACCAGGCAGACAACACTTCCTTTTTAACAGCTTTGTTCATGTGTCTTGACATCATCCACCAGCGGGCCGGATATAAAGAAGCCCGTCAAAATCCGCTGCGCAAAATGAGCGGATCGATGATGCGCCATGCGAAAGATGAAGCGTTTGAAGATTGATCAGCGAAAAACCGAGTCCGGCACACCTTTATTGATCTGATAGTTCGTGTATTGGATCTCCACGCGCCCCTTGCTAGGCTTTCCGGAGGAGGCTGATCTCTTTCCGGTTCCATCATCATAATCAAATGTGATCCCTTTAGGTAGTTTGTACTCTTGACTATTGAAGGAGAAGATGACTTTGTCGGCCAGCCCATATTCAGCATAGGCACCGTAGGTCATTTCCAATTCAAAGGTCCCGTTCTCGCGCGTCGTGGTGCTGGAGCGACGGATCAGTCCCGCCGCCGCATCCACATAAATGGTCGACAGCACTACCTCCGATTGAGGATCCCTTGGCAACAGCTTGATGATGCGCCATCCGGTTTTTGGATCGCTTCCCAGATCGAGCAGATCGAAGCCGGCCGGATCGATGAAAAGCTGACTCATATCCATGTTCATCGATCCCCGAGGAATGAAGGAGATCCCTTTCTCGTTGAGGATGCGCAGCTGATTCGGTTTCTTGAAATAGACCTGCACACGGGCGATGGGCGCCTTGAGGAAGATCACATTGGTTTTCATCCTACCGCTGGCAGCGTAGTTGGCCACCCGATCCAGTTTGGATTGAACGGATCGTACCAGGTCGGCCGCGGGTTGTGCGAACACCCCGGAGGTCCAACAAAAAGAAAGCAGAAGCAGGATCGTTTTCATTTAGGTCAGGATGTCTTTTCGTCTGAAGATATAGATGGCCGCGCCCAGGAAGAGAACGATGTACCCGAGCAGTATGCCGAGGCTGCGAAACACGGCGGGCAGGTTTTCGATGCTGCCGCGGATGGTCGTGCCTTCCGCGTCGGCCTGCACATAGAAAAAACCTTTCCAGGCCACCATGTGCGTGGTGAACAGCCAGGGCTTGACCGTCGTGTCGTAGAGCGGAATGTTCATCTCGGAGAGAATGGTGAATACGATCACGACGCTCATGGTGGAGATGATGGGGCCGATCGGGTTATCGGCCAATACACTGAGTAAGAGCGAGAGCGCGGCCACGGTGGTGAGGGCAACGGCCGCGAAACAGAAGGCCGCGAGATAGCGCCAGAACACGTCGTCCATTTGCATTTGCTCGATGCCGGTAGAGCGAAGCACCACAAGGTCGTTGATGCCGAAGAGGAGCACACTTCCCAGCAGGGCCAGGATGGCCAGCCACAGCAGTAGGGAGATCACATATACCACGGCGGCAGCGAATTTGACCCCGATCAATTGGGCGCGGGTGATCGGGCGGGTCAGTTGAAAACGAAGGGTTCCTTGGGCGGCTTCCCCCGCGATCGCGTCGCCAGCTACCAGCGCCACGAGCAACGGCATCTGAATGAGCAGCGTATTGAGGATGACGAAGCAGATCAGGTATCCGTTGAGCAAATGGGACTTGAAGAGATCGGAGAATTCAAAGGAACCCGAAAGATTGCTCAGTAGCAGATCGACATAGGCTTGTCCGTCGAAATACAAAGCGAGTTGGATCAGCCACACGATCGCAGCCATGGCACCGAACGCAATGTAGGTGCGCGGTCTTCGGTAGATCTTATTCAGTTCAATCCACAACAGCGCCAGCATGTGGTTCGGTTTGGGTGAGTTGTAAAAAATAGTATTCGAGGGAGTGGCGGCTGGCCACGGCTTGAATGGCCACCTTGGCCTCGCTCAGCCGGTGAACCAAGTCAGGGATCCGGTTTTTTGGCAGACGTACGCAGCATTGTCGGTCGCTTCGCCAATCGACCGATCGAATGAAATCCGTCTGGGAAAAAATCGCTTCGGCCAGAGAGCGATCGTGCAGTTCCAGTTCGGCAATGGTTTCGGCCGGGTTGAGCAGGTCTTGCATTTTGCCTTCCATCCTTTTCTCACCTCGGTGCAGGATAAGCAGGGAATCGGCGATGAGTTCGATCTCGGAGAGCAGGTGAGAGGAGACGATGAGGGTTTTGCCTTGCTCCCGGCTGAGGCGACGGATCAGGTCACGGATATCGGCAATGCCCTGAGGATCGAGTCCGTTCGTAGGCTCATCCAAAATGATCAGTGAGGGATCGTGTACGAGGGCGGTGGCAATGCCCAGGCGTTGTTTCATGCCTTGCGAGAAGGTTTTCACGGGACTTTGATATCGATCGGCCAGTCCAACGAACGCCAACTGTTCCATCAGTTTTTTCCGCTCCGGGTGGAGGCCACACAGCACGGCGGCCATGCGGAGATTTTCGTAGGCGGAGAGGTAGCCGTAATGATCGGGTTTTTCGATGACGGCACCGACCTGACGAAGGATTTCGCGTCGGTGACGGAAAAGATCCAGGCCAAAAACATCGATCGCGCCGCTGCTGGGTCGGATCAGGGTCATCAGCATTCTCAGGGTGGTGGATTTACCGGCCCCGTTTTGTCCGAGGAAGCCATAGACCTGTCCCCGTTGCACTGCAAAAGAAACATCGCGCACCGCTTCAAAGGAGCCGAAGCGTTTGGAGAGGTTCGCAACGCGGACAAGTGTTTCCATGATGAGATAACGAATCAGTAGCGGGAAAGGTTCTCGCGTTTAGACGCAAAAAAAAGGTCGCCTTCGGCGACCTTGTAAGATTCTTTTGTTAAAAGACTTATTTGTATTGGGCCATCAACCCTTTGGCCAGCTCCACCATCTTCTTGATACCGTCTTCAGGCAAGTTTCCTTTTTTGAATTCGGCCATTACGTCGGGGAGTTTGTTGTCCATTTCCATCAGGAAGTGTTCTTCGAACTCTTTCACGCGTTTAACGGGGATGTCTTTCAGCAGTCCGTTCGTACCGAGATAGATGATCGCCACCTGCTTTTCTACGGCGTACGGAGCAAACTGGGCTTGTTTCAGCACTTCCACGTTGCGGGCACCTTTATCGATCACGTTTTTGGTAGCGGCATCGAGGTCGCCTCCGAATTTGGAGAAGGCTTCCAGCTCGCGGTAGAGGGCTTGGTCGAGTTTGAGGGTACCGGCTACTTTCTTCATCGATTTGATCTGGGCATTTCCTCCCACGCGGCTCACGGAGATACCCACGTTGATCGCAGGGCGGATGCCGGAGAGGAAGAGGTTGGTCTCGAGGAAGATCTGACCGTCGGTGATCGAGATCACGTTGGTCGGAATATACGCCGATACGTCACCTGCCTGGGTTTCGATGATGGGCAGGGCAGTCAGTGATCCGCCACCTTTGAGGAGGTGACGAATGCTGTCGGGCACATCGTTCATGTTCTTGACGACTGTATCGTCGTTGATCACTTTGGCGGCACGCTCGAGCAGGCGGCTGTGCAGATAGAATACGTCACCGGGATACGCTTCGCGTCCGGGCGGGCGACGCAGCAACAGCGATACCTCGCGGTAAGCGACGGCCTGCTTGGAGAGATCATCATAGATGATCAGGGCGGGGCGACCGGTATCGCGGAAGAATTCGCCGATGGCCGCACCGGCAAAGGGTGCATAGAATTGCAAGGGAGCGGGGTCGGAAGCCGACGCAGCGACGATGATGGTGTAATCCATCGCACCGTTGTCTTGCAGGGTCTTCATCACGCCGGCGATGGTAGACGCTTTTTGTCCGATCGCTACATAGATACAATAGACCGGCTTGCCGGCTTTGTAAAATTCTTTCTGGTTGATGATGGTATCGATACAGATGGCGGTCTTTCCGGTCTGGCGGTCACCGATCACCAACTCACGCTGTCCGCGTCCGATGGGGATCATCGCATCGATTGCCTTGATACCGGTTTGCAGGGGTTCTTTAACCGGCTCACGGAAAACTACACCGGGGGCTTTCCGCTCCAGGGGCATCTCATAGAGTTCGCCGGTGATGGGACCTTTTCCGTCGATGGGCTGACCAAGGGTGTTGACCACACGGCCTACCATTCCCTCTCCGACATTGATCGAGGCGATCTTACCGGTACGCTTTACTTTGGCGCCTTCCTTGATGTTTCCACTTTCTCCCATCAATACCACACCCACATTGTCTTCTTCGAGGTTCAGGGCAATGGCACGCACGCCGTTCTCGAATTCGACCAGTTCACCGTAACGAACATTACCCAGTCCGTACACACGGGCAATACCGTCACCTACCTGCAATACGGTTCCTACTTCTTCTAAATCCGCCGAGGCATTGAAATTGCTCAACTGCTGGCGGAGGATCGCGGAGATCTCATCGGGCTTAATGGCTGACATATACTTACTTAATTAAATCGGTTATCGAATACTATAAATAAAATCGTTGCTTTCGAATTGTTTGGCAATGTTCTTCAGATCATACGCAATACTGGCATCCACCAGTTGATCGCCCACCTGCAATACAAATCCGCCGATCAGGGCCGGATCGATCTTTTCGTGCAGTTCCACGTGCTGGAAACCGGCCGTTTTTTTCACTTGCTCCACCAGTGCCTGACGGGTGGCTTCGGAGATCGGGGCGGCGGTAGTCAAAAACAGGGTGTGGATCCCTTTGTGTTGCTTGTAGGCCTCGATGAAAGCGGCTGCGATCTCGGGCAGGATGCCTTCGCGTCCTTTCGCAATGACCAATTTATTAAACGAGGCCGTTAGCGTGCCAATGCTTTTATCGGTGATGGCCGATACTATTTTTTGTTTGGCGTCGGCTTTGATGATGGGACTGCGCAGCATGTTCACAAAATCGCGGTTCTGGCGACAGACATCCTGCATCCACTTCATATCAGCATAAACCGCTTCCAGCTGATTTTGCTCGAGGGCGAGGTCGATCAGGGATTTGGCGTAACGAGCGGCGAGGCGGGGACTGGGCATAGCGGCTTCTTTGTTTCCGTTTCGATCAGTTCAATTTCACTTCGTTGACCAGGCCTTGGATGTGCGACTCCTGAGCAGAGGCATTGTCCAATTGCTTGCGCAAGACTTTCTCACTCACTTCGATCACGAGTTTGCCCACCTGATTTTTCACTTCGGTGAGCGCGGCCATTTTTTGGGCTTGGATCGCAGCTTGTGCTTCGGCCATGATCTTGCCGGCTTCTTCTTTGGCTTGATCCTTGGCTTCGTTGATGATGCGGTCTTTGGTTTCGCGGGCTTCCTTCAGCAGGGCGGCGCGCTCTTCCCGGGCCTTGGCCAGGAGGGCTTCATTCTCTGATTTCAATTGCGCCATTTCCGCTTTCACCCGTTGGGCAGTGGCGAGGGAATCCGCGATGCTGCTCTCCCGCTCTTTCAATCCCTGAATGATCGCCGGCCAGGCCAGCTTCCGGAGCGTGAAGAAAACGACCAGGAACGCCAGCAGCGTCCAGATCAGCAACCCACATTCGGGGGTCAACAATGTCATGGTCTATATCGGTTTCTTGTTTTTAAAGAACTGCATCCTCGGCCCTGTGCGTTGGATGCAGTACGAGTTTCGGCTTGGGCATTAGAGCACCATAGCCAGGAAGCCCACGATGATCGCGAACAGCGCAGCACCCTCTACGAGAGCTGCGGTCAGGATCATGTTTCCGCGGATGTCATTGGCGGCTTCGGGTTGACGGGCGATCGCCTCAACGGCGCCCTTACCGATCTGTCCGATACCGATACCGGCGCCGATCGCGGCGAGTCCGGCACCAATGGCTCCACCGGCATTGGCGGTGGCTTCCAGCAAAATCACATTCAAAAGGTCCATGGTAGGTTATTGATGGTTAAAAAATCCGTTTTAATGATGCGCAGCGTGCGCTTCTTCGTGATGCTCGCCTTCAAAGGCTTGTCCGATGAACACCGCCGTCAGCATGGTGAAGATGAACGCCTGCAAGAAGGCCACCAATACTTCGATGAAGTAAATGAAGACGGTGAATCCTACTGCCAGCGGAGAGGCTCCCCAACCAGCATAGACGCTCAGTTCGCCAAATATGAAGATGAGAGAGATCAGACAGATGATGATGATGTGCCCGGCCACCATGTTCGCGAACAAACGAATGATGAGCGCGAAAGGCTTGATGAACACACTCAGGAACTCCACCGGTACCAGGATGAATTTTACACCCAGAGGCACACCGGGGGGATTAAAGATATGTCCCCAGTAATGACTGTTCGAGCTGAACAGGATCACCACGAAGGAGATCAGTCCGAGTACCGCCGTAAAGGCGATGTTACCCGTTACGTTGGCCGACCCGGGGATCAATCCAAAAATGTTATTGATGAGGATGAAAAAGAAAACAGTCAACAAATACGGCAGGTACTTGTCCGATTTATGTCCAAGGTTGGGCTTGGCCACTTCATCGCGCACGAAGGTGATCACCGGCTCGAGCAAGCCTTGCATACCGCTGGGTGCCGACGTAACGCCTTCTCCTTTTTTGTAGCGGGCAGCGACTTTGAGCATGATCCAAACAAACAAGATCAGGGCGATCAGCATTTGCACGACGTTTCGGGTCATGGAGAGGTCGTATACCTTGACGGAGGCATCGTACTGGCCTGCTTCATTCACCGCTACGATGTCCTCCACGGAAAAAGCTTTGGGATCCAGTCCCAATTCGTGGATGCTGTGCTCCGTAAGCATCATATAGCCCTGGTGACTCTTGTGACCGTGCTCGAAACGGGAAGACATGAAAGCGGTCCACCCGCGCTCGGGCGAATACAGGATAATGGGAAGGGGAATGGTGACGGGATGGTCATCGATGTCCATGAAATGAAACTCATGGCCGTTCAATACGTGACCAAAAATGACCTCGGAAGCGTTGAATTTCTTTTTGGTTTCGGCGTGGTTCTCCCCCGCGGGGTTTTCAGAGGCCCAAAGAAGGCCACCTAACAAGCTGAAAACCGCTACCAGTAGGGATTTGAGACGCCATGCAGTCATACCGAACCCGAATTTTGCCGCAAAGATAAGGGGGGAGGGACAAATACCGAGGAAAAACAGGGGTATTTCAGCCCTCCGCAGAGGCCTCTTTTAACGAGCCGGCGTGCCGGGAGTTCCGGACCATCCGGGCATAGGTTCCGTTCAGGCGGAGCAGCTCATCGTGATTACCCGATTCCAGGATCCGACCTCTCTCCAAAACCAGGATCCGGTTGGCTTGTTGAACCGTACTGAGGCGGTGGGCCACCACGATGCTCGTCCGACCCCGGATCAGGGTCTCCGTGGCCCGTTGGATCAGGCGTTCGCTCTCCGGATCAACCGAGGAGGTGGCCTCATCCAGGACCAGAACGGCAGGGTTATACAACAAGGCCCGAACGAAGGACAGCAATTGCCGCTGCCCCAATGAAAGATTACTTCCTCTTTCCATCACAGGTTGATCGTATCCATGCGGCAAACGGGAGATAAAATCATGTATTCCGATCAATTTAGCGGCGTCTTCGATCTGTTGCGGAGAAATAGAGGAATTGTGAAGCGTGAGGTTATCCCGAATGCTGCCGGAAAAAAGAAAGACATCCTGCAAAACGACCCCGACATGCCGACGAAGATCACGCCAATCATACCGCTCGATCGACTCCCCGTCTAACATAATGAAACCAGAATCCATCGGATATAACCGAGTGAGCAGGTTGATGATGGTCGATTTTCCACTGCCGGTGGTTCCGACGATGGCCAGGGTTTCCCCGGGTTTCACCTCAAAATTGATGTCGTGCAGCACGGGTTGATCGGGCAGGTAGGAAAAGCAGACATGCTCGAAGCGAATGGCACCGGAGATCGGGCGATCGGCGGGCAAGGGATCCGGCGTGTTGGACAGGTAGTCGGGATTATCCAGCACCTTGAAAACCCGTTCGCCGGCAATGACGCCCATTTGCAGCACATTGAACTTATCGGCGATGACGCGCAGGGGACGGAACAGCAGGTTCAAGCAGAGGATGAAAGAGATCACAAGGCCTTGTCGGCTCTCCTGCATGACCAAGGCTTCGTGGGAGGTCCACCACACCACCGCCCCAATGGAAAGGGCCAGCACGATCTCCACTACTGGAAAGAAAACCGAGTAAGCAAAAATGGCCTGAATGTTCGCGTTGCGGTGTTGTTTGTTGATCTCGTCGAATTTTTTTTCCTCGCGTCTTTCCGCTACAAAAGCCTGTACCAGCGACATGCCGGTGAGGTGTTCCTGCACGAACGCATTTAGATCGGATACGGCATTGCGAACTTTTTGAAAGGAGCGGCGCGTACTCTCTTTGAAAAAATAGGTGGCGATCAGTAAGATGGGTAACGGGATCAAGGCGATGAGGGTCAATTGCCAATCGGCCCAAAACATATAGGTCAATACACAGGCGATCGACAGCAGATCGGCCAGGATGGGGATCAATCCGTCGGCAAAGACATCATTGATCGATTCGAGGTCGTTGATGGTACGGGTGGTCAGGGTTCCGATGGGCGTGCGATCGAATTGTCGAAGATTCAGGTGCGTGATGTGATCAAAAACATTGATGCGCAGGTCACGAACCACTGCTTGTCCCAGCCAGGCGGTCTGAAAAGAAAACAAAAAGCGGATGGCAGTTTCCATCAGTAACAGACCAACCTGAATGATCGTTACCCAGATCAACATCTCCGCGAGATTTTGAGCGATGTAAATGTTCACGGTTTGCTGTATGAGCCAGGGGCGGACCGGCGTCAGCAGGGCCAGTCCGATCGCCAACCCCAATGAGAGGTAAAAGCGGCGCCGATAGGGACGGGCATAGCCGTACAGACGACGCAGCAATCCCCATTGATTCCGGGTAATGGTTGGTTCAGACACGGGTTGGCATTGAAGCGGCAAATCTACTCGCGTGTTTCCATTTCACGTTGATAGGCCTTGATGAAGAGTGCCCCCAGGTTCTTGTATGGAGGGATGTAGTCATCGAACTCCTTGACCGTAACCAGGCGGTCCAGTTCTTTCCAGAATGGGATCCAGTCAATGTCTTGCCCCAGGCGAATTTTTTCCGTCAGCAAATTCAGAAAGGGTCGGTTCACGGACGTGGCACCGATCTGTTTAGAGGCGATGATGTGGGCATCGTTGGCTTTTTTCAATACATCGTGGATCAAGTGGTAACCACCACAGGATCCCAGAAATACGATCCGGGAACTGGGGGACAAACGCATAATAGTGGAGGGCGCAAAATAACTATGCCCCCGATGAATGGTGATGGTCGGTGAAAGGTCGTTATCGCGCAAATAGGCGGTGAGGGCGGCCTGGGCCTGATCGTCGCCACCCGTTTCCTCGGGCAAAGGCCGGTTCGCGAAGAGAATGACGGGACGGCCCTTGCGGGACTTGACCGACACCCATTGGGGATTGGATTCGTCTACGCTCCAGTTGGCAGCAGGGAACATTTTGAGAAATCCCTGAAAGATGGTTTTGCCATCGGCATCCCCATAAAAGAAGACATGAATGACGACGCGACCGCTGTCGTTCACCAGCAGCCGGTAAGGCACTTGATACACCGGCGGGATCCCCAGCTCCTGAGTCAGGTCGAGTTGTTGACTGCTGTCGGCCGACCGAAACAGGATATCGAGGATCCGATAGAACGTCTCGCCCCTTTTGTTGCCGTCAGCCCGATTGCGTTCCCGCTCACTGTTGACTTGCTGGAGCATTTGATCGGCGATGGGCTTTTGGAATTCGCGGACGCTGGCATAGGAGTCAGCAACATCGACTCCCGATTCCAACCCGCTGGTCTGCTCCAACCGGCTCACGAAATCCCGCATCAGCTGCTCCGCTTCGCTCCGATCACCCGGGTTGACGGCGGGCGGAAAGGTTCCCAGAAAATCGCCGAGGGTATTATACCCCGCTGCCATCTTGATGAATTTCCGATACCGATCGAATTGCAAGATTCTCAGCAGCGAATCGCCTCGGTAACCGATGCGCTGCATCATCAGCGGATAGATCCCTTTCACGAAACTGCTGGTATAGATCACCCCATCCGAGGCAACGGCCAGGTAATACAATTCCTCCGCCGTCAATGATTGAAGAGAAGCGAAACGGACCGCAGGGGCAGCATCGTGCAAGCCGTTGATCACGTGTACAAAATCCTCTTTGGCCTTTTTTTCCAACCGCTGCGTCAATGCCTCAAACTCGAGAGCAGTGTCGCCTTGCAGGGTGCGAGACCAGTAGTCGCGCTGCGTTTTGACCAATAATTTATAATAGCCCAGTGTATCGTCGCGGAGTTGATCGATCTCCCGAAAACTGACCTTTCCGTTCAAGAGCTGATCCAGGAACGGGAAATATTGTTGTCCGTTCTTGCTGCCGGCCATCACCGCAATGGTTTTGACCATGGGATGATTGTTGTAGCGGATGCGCACCCCGAGGGGGTCGAGTGCCGCCGCATAATCATACAACAGACGCGGTTGTTTTTTTGCGACCGCCACGATCAGGCTGTCCGCCGCCGCCACCTCGGGGTGGAGCTGCAATTTGGGAAGGATCCGATCGGGATGTAGGCGGCAATATTTAACGACCAGGTCACTCAGCGCCTCCGGATAGCCGGGCAGCAGCGAGAACCGATCGGAACCCAAGAGGGCCATCCCCCCTTCATAACTGAGAGGCAAAAAAACAGGTCGGATGGAAAGGCGCTGGCGCTCCAAACTCAACAGCTTGGCATAGGCCGTCACCAGGTCATCGCCTTCGGCAACCGGGATACCCTCCCGCAGCTTCCAGCCGTTGCGGTACGCTCGGATCAGGTATTCGAGTCCGTAGAGCTGACTCATTTTCTCCCGGTGCTCCAGGGTGGAATCGGTCTCGATGCGGTACTGTAACCAGTCGACCTGTCGCAAAAACGCCCGGGTCAATCGATCGCGCGATATCGAATCGCCGGCTGGATCGAAGACCGCATCGGCCCGGCCATCGGAGGCGAGCAGACGGGTTTGTTCCTGATCGACCAACTCATGATTGCGCTCCCGTTTAAAAGCGGGCTTATAGCTTTTGGGGATGTCAAAACTATCGACCGAGGCGTGTTGCTGCCCCTGAAGGGTCATCCAGGGAAATAAGAAAAGATAAACCAGGAGCCGACCGTTCATGGGGGCAAAGGTAGATGGCATTTATATTAATTAATCATTAACTCCCCTCGGGTGCGAGCAATTCGAAGTAGGTTTGTGAAAAGATTGACATGTCTGCCACCGACCGGAAAATATTGATCGCCGACGACGACCCGGATATCCTCGAGATCCTCCGGTACAACCTGGTGCAAGCAGGGTATGAGGTGATCACGGCCAAGGATGGGGATGAGGCATTAGACAAAGCCCGCAAACACCAACCCGACCTGATCGTGCTGGACGTGATGATGCCCCGCAAAACAGGGGTAGAGGTCTGCCAGTGGCTACGCACACAAACAAGCTTCCAGAAAACCCTGATCGTTTTTCTGACAGCGGTCAGCGATGACCTGGCCCAGATCAAGGGACTGGAAACAGGAGCCGACGATTACCTCGCCAAACCGCTGAGTCCAAAAGTTTTTTTGTCGCGCATCCAGGCCCTTTTCCGAAGACTACCCCAGCCCACCGCTCACCGCCAACTGCGTTTCGGCAACCTGACCATCGATGCCGAAAAATTTATGGTCGAGATCGACGGCAACGATATCACCCTCGCCAAAAAAGAATTCGAACTGCTGTATCTACTGGCTCAAAAACCCGGACGCGTTTTTCTACGCCAGGAGATCATGAGTCAGGTCTGGGGCGGTGATGTGATCGTAGGCGATCGCACCATCGATGTGCACATCCGAAAGATCCGTCAGAAAATGGGTGTGGACTGCATCACCACCGTCAAAGGCGTGGGATATAAGTTCGAGTGGGATTGAGTGCCCCTCCCCTAGCTTTGCAGCATGTTCTCATTCCGGAATAGCACACCCCGACAGATCTCCTTGCTGACGGCTTTCCTGCTGGCCATTCCGGAATCCCTTATCCTCTGGTGGGTAGAAAAACAAGTGGGATGGGCGATCCTCTGCTTTGTGGCCGTCTTCGGGATCAGTTACCTGCTGATCTCCTTCATGCTTGAACGGTTCGTGTACCGGCAGATCAAACTGATCTACAAATTCATTTACAAGACAAAGGCCACTCGAAAAGAAGAGACCTATTATAAATACCTGATCCCGAAAAAAACGATCGAAGAAGTAGGCGTGGATGTAGAGAACTGGGCCGCCGAAAACGAAAAGGAACTGGAATTGCTCCGACACAACGAACAGTTTCGCCGCGAATTCCTTCAGAACCTCTCACACGAATTCAAAACACCGGTATTCGCCATACAAGGCTATATCGATACGTTGTTGGACGGCGCCCTCGCCAATCCGGAAACGGCTAAACGTTTTTTGGAACGAGCCTCGAAAAATGTGGAGCGACTGTCGCATTTATTGACCGATCTGGATCAGATCGCCAAATTGGAACGGGGGGAGATCGTATTGGCCAAGGAACCATTCGTGATCCAAGAGTTGATCCGAGAAGTATATGACAGCAAACAATCCAAAGCGGAAGCCAAGGAGATCCGATGCCTGATCAAAAAGGACTCGGAGTCGCCCGTAACCGTATTCGCCGACCGGGAGAAGATCCGTCAGGTACTGAATAACCTGGTGAGCAATGCCATCAAATACGGAAAGCAAGGAGGCGAAGTGGTGTCGAGCATTTATCGGACCGACGGGAAACGCATCTTGATCGAGATCACCGACGATGGCGTAGGCATCCCGGAGACAGACCTGCCCCGGGTATTTGAACGCTTTTTCCGAACGGAAGCCGGCCGCAGCATGGACCTCACCGGCAGCGGATTGGGATTGGCCATCTGTAAACATATTCTCGAGGCACATGCCCAAACCATTCACGTACGCAGCACCGAGCAGGTGGGTACCACGTTTGGTTTTACGTTGGAATCCAAGCCAGATTAATTTCAGGCGGTAACAATCAATTAAGATTACCGTAGCGTTGAATTCACGCACGTATTGGATTTTACATCAAATCCAATGGAATGAATTATCGCGAGGCGGACCTTGTGGTCATTTCAGACCTGCATTTAGGCACCTATGGGTGCCATGCCCGAGAAATTACCCAGTATCTCCGACACATTCGCCCCAAATGGCTGATCCTAAATGGAGACATCATCGACGGGTGGCAATTCAGCAAACGATATTTCCCGCCGGCCCATTTGCAAGTGATCAAAGAGATCCTCACGCTGACGGAACTGGGAACCCGGGTCGTCTATATTACCGGCAATCACGATGAAATGCTGCGGCGATACAGCGGATGGCAGTTGAGCCATTTCCAAATCACGGATAAATTGGTATTGGAAATCGATGGGCAGATGACTTGGATCTTCCATGGAGACGTATTTGATGCCACTACCAAAGGAATCGCCAAAATCATAGCCAAATTGGGCGGAATCGGGTACGATTGGTTGATCCTGCTCAATCGACTCATCAACTGGATCCTGGTCAACTGCAACCGACCCAAGATGAGCTTGAGTAAGAAAGTCAAAAATGGTGTAAAAAAAGCCGTTTCATTCATTGATAATTTCGAGCAGACCGCCGCCGAGCTGGCCATTGAGAAGGGCTATAAATACGTGATCTGTGGGCATATCCACCAACCCCAACAGCGGGTCATTGAAACGGCAAAGGGAGCAGTCACCTATTTGAACAGTGGCGATTGGATAGAAAACCTGACCGCGTTGGAGTATTCCAAAGGAAGTTGGCAACTGTACCACTACCAGGAATCCGATTATGCCGCTGCACCCGTGATCTCGCTGGTGAAACGGACGCCCGAGGCAAATGTGATGACCGAGGAAATTTCCATGCACATACACTCTTTACACCTCCCCCTATGAAAATTCTATATGCCGTACAGGCCACCGGAAATGGGCATGTGAGCAGAGCACAAACCTTATTGCCTTATTTGAAATTATACGGACAGGTAGATATCTTTTTGAGTGGATCCAATTGCCATTTGCCATTTGACGGACCAGTACGCTACCGAAGCCGGGGGGTAAGTCTTTTTTACAACAGCCGCGGTGGGTTAAACTATTGGCAACTGATACGAAAAGTTAAGCCCTCAGAGGTTTGGCGAGATGCGGAACAGTTACCGGTGAAGAAATACGATTTGGTGATCAATGATTTTGACTTTGTTACATCATTGGCCTGTCGCCTGGAGGGTGTTCCGTCGGTCCATTTCGGCCACCAGGCTAGTTTTCAATATGCACAAACTCCTCGCCCCCGACATCGATCATGGCACGGCGAAATGTTGTTGCGGCATTTTGTCAAAGCAAGCATACACATTGGTTTGCAT
This sequence comes from Chitinophagaceae bacterium, assembly GCA_964229195.1. Taxonomy (GTDB): domain Bacteria; phylum Bacteroidota; class Bacteroidia; order Chitinophagales; family Chitinophagaceae; genus JJ008. The sequence goes on from CAXRAX010000081.1 coordinate 18,682, forward strand.
TTTGAATCTTATCATCCGAACATCTTCATTCCGGTGATAAAACCGGAGATCATTCAAGCAATGCCCACTCGGTCCGGGCACATCACGGTATATTTACCAGCGTATGATGACCAGTTTTTGGAATTGCTTTTTCGGAGTCTGCCTGGCACCCGATTCGAGGTGTTTTCCAAAACAACTACCCACGCTCGACACCAGCGAAATGTACTTTTTCTTCCCATCCAACGGGATCGCTTCGATGAAAGCCTGATCCATTGCGATGGCATCATCTGTGGGGCAGGATTTGAGACGCCGGCAGAAGCCATACATCTGGGAAAAAAGATCCTGGCGATTCCCATTCAGGGCCAGTACGAACAAGTGTGCAACGCGGAGGCATTAAAGAAAATGGGGGTGCGTTGTTTGCCCCGACTTACGGAAAAAGAGAGACCCGTCCTGCTCAACTGGCTCCAGCAAGGCGAATACATAAAAAAAGATTATTCGGATTGCATCACTCCGGTCATTCGAAAGGTAATGAACAGCGGGAAAAAATACATGCAGGTGCCCTCCGACCAGGGTAAACTAATTACTTAGCCTCCGTTAAAAGCTGTTCATGAAGGTGATGGATCAAACCATCGGCCAAACCTATCTTGGGCACATAGATTTCCTGGATGCCGCCCCATTTCATCAAGTGGCTGTAGATCAGCAGGGCGGGCACGATCACATCGGCCCGGTCGCGCTTGAGTTTATATCGAAGCATGCGTTCGTCGACGGAAAGTTCACTGAGTTCCTTATGCATATCGCGGACCGTCTCTATGGAGATGGGCTTCAGCGATTTGCCGTTCACCAAAGATGCCAATTTATTGATATTGCCGCCGGAGCCGATGGCCGTCACCTGATCGTATTTCCTGGCAAATTCTCGAAGGAATTGTTTCATTTCCTGCCAAACGGAATCGTCGAGGTGCTCGGTGAGCATTCGGATGGTGCCCACATTGAAGGAGCGCTGAAATACTACATCGGAACGGTGATAGAATGTCAACTCCGTACTACCCCCGCCCACATCGATGTACAGATAACTGTGGCCAGCATCCAGTCCCTCCGCAATGTGATTCTCGTAGATGATCTCCGCCTCCAGGTCACCGGAAATGACATCAATTCCGATGCCGGTTTGTTGCCGGATCTCTTTGATGATCTCCTTGGCATTTTCCGCATCCCGCATGGCACTGGTGGCACAGGCAATGTAGTGATCGACCTCGTGGATTCGGATCAGACGGGCAAACACATCGATGGTTTCGATCAGCATTTTCTTCCGACGAGTACCGATAACGCCTTTTTCAAAAACATCGAAGCCCAGGCGCAGGGGGATGCGAAGAAAATTCAATCGGTCGAAGCGGCATTCTTTTCCCAGGGTGGTTACCTCACAGATCAGCAGCCGTGCGGCGTTGCTGCCGATGTCGATGGCAGCCAGTATCATTTACCTTGTTTTGGAGCGTAAAAAAACATAGGTCTGTTCCTGCGAGCGATTTTTCTTTTTTCCGGTGGGAGATACATAGCGATTGGATAAACCGGGGTCCAAAATACGTGCCTTTTGATTATCTGCCAACTGGATGCGGATGAGTCCGATCAACTCTTGTTTGATCCGTGGATCGTAGACCGGTGTTGCGACCTCGATCCGATGATCAAGGTTACGGACCATCCAGTCGGCGCTGCTGATGTACACGAGTGGGTCACCGCCCCGGGCAAAGACCATGACGCGGGCGTGTTCGAGGTATTGGTCGACGATGCTGATCGACTGCACCCGGGCTTCTACTTCCTCGAATTTGAGTCGCTGACAGAAAATGCCACGTACGATCAGGTGAACATTCACACCGGCTTTGGCTGCTTTGTACAAGGCCTCCACCAGGGTGAGGTCGCTGAGGGAATTGAGCTTCACAATGATCTCTGCAGGTTTTCCCTTTCGAGCAGCCCGGATCTCCGATTGAATATGATCCAGGACCTTGCGACGCATGTTGGTGGGAGCCACCAGCAAGTGACGCATCGTGCGGATCGGTCCCAATCCTTTTTTCCAATCGGTCAAATAGTCAAAAACCTTTTCCACCTCGCGCATCAGGGGCTCGGAGGCGGTCAGCAGACAATGATCCGCGTAGACCTGCGCCGTCTTCTCGTTCAGGTTGCCCGTACTGATGAATCCATACGCCACCACTTCCTTTCCTTTTTTCTTTCGGATACAACAGAGCTTAGCATGTACTTTCTTATTGGGCAGACCCACCAATACCTGCACACCTTCCTCTTCCAGAACGGACTTCCATTCCAGGTTAGCCTCTTCATCAAAACGGGCCTTGAGTTCGAGACAGACCACGACCTTCTTTCCATTTCGTGAGGCATTCACCAACGCATTGATCACTTTGGAGTTCGAGGCCAATCGGTAGGCCGTGATCTGTATCGACAACACCGCATCGTCCATGGCCGCCTCCCGAAGCAGATCGATCACCGGATCAAAGCTATGGTACGGGAAATGCAGCATCACATCGCGTTCCTGAATTACCTCGGAAACAAGTCGACTTTTCTTTAGGGCTGGGTGACGAAAAGGGGCAGGGCGCGGCATCTGGTTGGGCAGCACTCTCGGAAAATCCATGAAATGTCGGAAATGGTGAATATGACCGCCCGGAATGATGTTGCTTTTACGGCTGAGCTGCAGCTTATCGATCAGGTACTGCAACAGACGGGGATTCATGGTGCGCTCATAGATGAACCGAACGGGTTTGCCTTTTCGCCTGCTCTTAAGTCCTTTTTGCAGTTTTTCGACCAAGTTCAATCCGACTTCCTGGTCCATATCGATCTCGGCATCCTTGGTGATCTTGAATACACCGGCCTCGAACTGATTATACTTCGTATGCGAGAACAACTCCGGCAAATTGAATCGGATCAGGTCTTCCAGCAACATGATCACGTGCGTACCGGGTTTGGCGGGTAACAAAACGAAACGTCCCACGGAGCGGGCCGGGATCTCGATCAGGGAAAATTTTTCCTGGTAGGCATCTTTCTTATCGCGCATCACCACCCCCAGATACAGACTTTTGTCGCGCAGATAGGGAAACTGGGGAATATTCTCTATCATCAGCGGGATGATGTACGGACGAACCACTTCATCAAAATGATTCCGTACGAAACGCCGCTGTTCAGCGCTGAGTTTTTTATCATCCACCAGATAGACACCGGCCTTCCGCAATTCCTTATAAATATTTTCCCAGATCCGATTGAACTCATTCTGCTGCCGAAGTACAATTCGTTGAATCTCGTCCAGTACGGATTGAGGCGATTCGATGCGGTCGAAGGAGGCTTTCTTGCGTAGTTGCGTCCACTCCACCATACGCTTCAGCGTAGCTACACGCACCCGAAAGAACTCATCGAGGTTATTGGAGAAAATGCCCATGAACCGGATGCGGTCCTGCAAGGAGACCATTGGATCGTTGGCCTCCTGCAGCACCCGTCCGTTGAAGCTTAGCCAACTGATGTCGCGGGCAATGTGTTTGGACTTCATGGTCGTATGTAGTAAAGGTAGAAACAACATCGCCTCCGAATGGAGGCGATGTGTTAATTAATTGATGTGGAGCTCAGAATTTGGTCCACCCTTTCCACCAGCTGGTCAGCGGACCGGCCGGGGCAATGCCTCCCCTGAACGTAACGGTCTTGTCAAAGAATGTATCGCCATTGAACTTGGGGTCGGTGAATCCGCCGCCCGTATTAATTCGAATGTTACCATTTGATCCGGCAAATGGCGTAGGGTCTGGAGCAGCATAATTGAAGGGCTGCACCAAGCGGGCATCCGAAACATTTGTCAATAGATCATTTCCATAGAATGAATTGGTAAACCAAGTAGTGAAAGCCGCATCATTAGTGATCGTAGCACCAGGTGTTCCGGCAAACAAAGTGTTTACGGTATTGCCCGCCAGCGTGATGTTACGCAAGCGCAAAGAGCTATCCTCCACATTCAGGGCCACGGAAGATCCGGTGGTGGCATCGAGTTCTATTCCGCGTGGCCAGCCAAGGATGATGGAATTAAAGAGAGACATCGCGGAGTTGCGACGAATATGCGCCGCCCCCCGATACAAGGTGTTGCCAAGATTGGTAAGCGTGGCACGAGGACCGATCACCGTGATGTTGCTAAAGATGGGGGCGGTCTTTGGCGTAGCCGTGGTTCCGCTTGGGTTGTTATCGCTCTCGAATGCCTCGGAGCGAGAGATATCGGCCAACAGGGAATCCCGGATCACCAGCCCGAATTGGATCTTGCCGGTAAAGCCATTATCGGTATCAAAGTCGTCATCCAATGTTTTGTAAGCGATGAGGTATTTACAATTCACCGTACCTCCGAACCACTCATACGCGTCGTCTTTAGCATAAGAAACCTGAATGTGCTCAATGGTGGTGCCATTGCCTACGGAGGCCAATGTCAAACTGTTGATTTCTTTGTCTGGCTGAAAGGCGTATCCGGCATACTCGATACGCACATATTTCAATGAACCGGAATTGTCGGCCGGATCGGTTCCCCCGGCCAATCCATCGCCGTTCGCATTATCAATTCCTCCCTCCACCTGGAAGGTATTGGCAGCACCATTGAAGCTGGTATTCACCGGCGCCTTGCCGCAGATCACGATGCCACCCCAGTCACCCGATTGCGGGTTAGGAGAAGCCGAGGTAAATACAATGGGGTCAGTGGCCGTTCCCTCTGCCCGGATCTTGGCGCCGCGGGTAATGACCAGCGCTGCCACATCAGTACCGCTGTAGGAACCTTTGATCACAGTTCCGGGCTCGATGGTCATAGTGGCATTATTCACCATGTAAACCAATCCCTTCAGGATATACGTGTTCTGTTTTTTCAGTAAGGTGTCTTTGCTGATACGTCCTTGCAGGGTGATGGTTTGTCCTTGTGCGGCTCCGCCACCGCCACCGTTGACGACAACGACTTGGATCTCTCCGTCGGATTCGATCTTGCGGCAACCGGTCCAAGCCAACGTGGCCAGTGCGGATAATAAGAAAAGGGATTTTTTCATAACGGGGGTTTTACAATAAAAAGGTGAATTATAAAGTATAGTTGAAGGTTAAACTGAACGTGGTACCGGTCTGCCGGGTAAAGCGATACGCATCCGTATTTTTCTGGAAACTGAATTTCTCTCCTACATTTTGATAGAAGTATTGTACCGTGTTGAAGACATCCGAAACATTGAAGCGCAACTCGCCTTTTTTCTTCAGGACTTTTTTGCTCAGTTGAAAATCGACCAGGTGACGAGGTGCCTCCAAGATGTCCGGTGAACCGGAACCGGCACTGATATCGCCCACGAGATAGATGCGCTCACCGATGCGGTTGTACAACAGGGTTGCGGTGAACCCGGCTTTTTCCAGGTCATATAACAATCCCATGTTGATCATGTAAGGCGACTGTCCCTGCAGGGTCCGGTCAATGCCCAGCGACAGATCTTTCACCTGACTCTTGATGAGCGATCCATTGGCCTGGAACGTGAAGTTTTTCAACCCCTCAACCATATCCAGTTTCTTCCGAAACTCTGCTTCCACTCCGTATACCGTTGCCCGCTTGGCATTTTGATAACTGAAGGTGCTGGATCCACCCACGCCTTCGTTAAAGAGCTGTTCGATCGGATTCTCAAATCGTTTGAAGAAAGCTCCGAGCGTGAATACCTCACCGGCACGGGGATAGATCTCATAGCGCAGGTCGAGGTTGGCGATCTTCGTACGAAGCAGATTGGGATTTCCTTGTACGGAGGCGTTCAATTCAAAATCATAGAGGTTCAAAAAGGCCAGTTCGCGCAGCTCTGGACGGATGACGGTTTGCGAGGCCGACAGACGAATATTGGTTTTAGCCGTCGCCTTGTAGGTAGCGTTCACGCCGGGCAGAAAGTCCAACACTTTAGAATACGTATGCCGGGGATCCCAGGTCTTGACACTACCCACCAACTGATCGTAGTGCTCCACCCGCAGTCCCCATACCACTCGCAGCTTTTTGGTAAATTGATTGTCGAGTTGCAGAAAACCGCCATTGAGGATGGTGTTTGCCATGTAGCGGAACGTACGGCCCTTGATGGCATCGAATCCAAACAAGTTATCGGTGCCGTTTCCAAAGTGAATCGGATCGAAGACCCGGCTGGCCGGTAAGGAGCGTAGCCCGGGATTGTCGATGGCCAAGTAATTGGCAAAGAGGTTGGCATCGTAGAGCCGATCTTTAACCTGCAACATGTACCCGCCCTTCAGGGTTTGCTTCTGTCCCAGCCAATCAAAGTTGTAACTGAGATCGCCGCCGGCCGTGTAGATATAATCGCTGAGGGTTTGGAAAATGCGACTGCCGCTTTGCTGCGAGAGAACATTAGAGATCAATAAACGATAGGGGTCTTGTGTGCCGGCTATGCGGGAATAAGCGATACGGCGCTGGTCCGGAATGTATCCGTCCAGAATAGTGAAAGAACTGTACCAGCGAAGTTTGAGCGGATTGAGCAGGGTATGATCGCCCGTTAATTGCGTAGTGAAAAAAGTATTCTGCTTGAAGGTCATATCGGTTCCGTAGAGTTGCTCGTCGCGGTTAAACTCGTCGCCCTCCCGCTGCGTAACGGAATTACTGTTATTGACGTTGATGAGTGACTTCAATGAGATCCGGTGCCGGCTATTCAACTGCAGGGCCAGGCTGCCAATAGCACCCACTGCGATCTCCTGCTGGTACCGCGTGTCGTTGAAATTGGAGTTGAGCGTGGCAATATTATTGGAGATCGCATTGGAACGGTTCAATAAAAACACGCGGCGATTGGATTTATTATAGTTCACCCCAACGATGCCGCCTAGGCGTTTGCCGAAAAGGTTGGTCGAGAAGCTTCCGCTGGACTGAAAAGAAACGTTCATCGGTGCCGATCCGGCGATCGGTGCCCAGGCATTGCGCATGCTCTTGCCGATGGCGGTTTTGGTAGCCTGCGAGGAAGTATCGAAAACCGCTTTGCGGATGTAACCGGATGGCAGGCTACGGGTACCATCGTCGATGCCTAACCAATCGAGATTGCCACCAAGATCGCGGTAGAACGTATTGCCGATGGTTTGGGAATTGAATCCGGTACCCACCTGAATATTGAAAGAGTTGGTGGAAGGAATGTCTTTGGTGTTGACCTGGATCAGTCCGCCTGCCCACTCCCCCGGATACTCGGGAACAAAGGCTTTGTTGATGACGAGGTTATCGATCATGTTGGCCGGTATCAGGTCGAAAGAGAAAGTCTTTCGGTCGGGCTCGGTACTGGTGAGCAGTATACCATTGAGCATGGCTTGGTTGTACCGATCGGCCAGCCCGCGAATGATGATAAACTTTCCTTCTTGAACGCTGGCCCCAGGGGTACGCTTCAACACCTCACCGGTATTTCGGTCGGGCGAGCGACGAACGGTCTCGGCAGCGATCACCGAGGCAACGGTATTGGTGTTGCGCTGGAAGGTGATCAGGGCATTGACGGATTCTTTGCGCGCGGTGGATCCTTTGGAAGTGATTGTCACTCCTTCGCCAACTTTTTCCTTAACTTCTAAAACGATGTTCAGCTCATTATACTGTCCAGATTTAACCTCTACTTCCTCAACAACTTTGGGTTCGTAGCCCACTGCCGAAAAGTTGAGGGTAAACTTCTGTCCTACTGAAAGATTGAGTGTAAAACGCCCTTCCAAATCGCTGATGGTTCCGGTATTTCCACCCTGAATCCTTATCGTCACCCCACTCAAGGGTTCATTCTTGCTGTTGGTGATCTTTCCAGATAAGCGGAAGGTCTGCGCGGCAGCCCCCAGGGAAAAAGCGAGAAGGAGAAGAAAAGTGAAACTAAAACGTACCATCTTACACATATCCTATTCGTTTCCGCAAAAGTGAGGGCACGCTGTTATCACGAGATTAACCGGCGGTTAAGCAATCATTACCCGATTGTTACGGGAATGTTACGCGCCTCGATACGCACCTCGATCGGCCCCAGCACGAAAATTGACCGCAGTTGCAGCTACTTTTAATTGATAATCAGCATATTAAACAATGACTTCCGACATTAAGAAATCATTAATTATTGGGGGGCTGCCAAGCGCGTATCCTACACCCGGTACATTTGTCTCACTAAAATGATCTGTTATGTCAGCCTTACAGTCCATCCTTAAAATTTTCCTTCCCAAGAACTTGGTGTTTTATGAACTTTTTGAAAAAGTGGCAGCCAATCTGCTGACCATGGGCGGGCAATTGAAACAGGTAGTTGCGGAACCCGATTTTGATAAACGAGCCTCCATCATCGCCCAGATTGAAAATATGGAGCATGCCAACGACGAACTGACCCATCAACTCTTTACCGAACTGGGGCGAAATTTTATCACTCCGTTCGATCGGGAAGACATCCACTACTTAGCGACCGCTATGGACGATGTCGCCGACTATATATACTCGTCTGCCAAGAAAATCAACTTCTATCGGGTCAACCCCAACGATACCGGTATACAGAAGTTTGCTGAACTCATCGAACAGGGCTGTCAGCACGTACACAAAGTCGTTATTGAATTACGAGACATGAAAAATATGCGATCGATTACAGAATCCCTGGTTCGGATCAACAGTATCGAAAACCAGGCCGATGATGTATTTGATATGAGCATCGAGCGTTTGTTTGCTCTTGAGGAGGATGCCAAAGAAGTCATAAAAAAGAGAGAGATCTATCAGGTCTTGGAAATTGCCACCGACAAATGCGAGGACGTAGCCAACGTGATCGAGTCCATCATTATTAAATACGCCTGAGGACTATGACCACGATGCTACTTTCAATCATTGCACTGGCACTGATTTTCGACTATATCAATGGGTTTCATGACGCAGCTAACTCTATTGCCACGGTCGTATCGACCAAGGTGTTGACCCCTTTTCAGGCCGTACTGTGGGCAGCAATTTTCAATTCGATCGCTTTTTTCATTTTCAAAGATCATGGCGTAGCCGATACGGTGGCAAAGACGGTTCATCCCAATGACATATCTAAAAATGACATGCTGTGGGTAATCTTATCAGGGCTACTGGCTGCGATTACTTGGAACCTCCTCACCTGGTGGTACGGAATCCCCTCATCCTCCTCCCACACACTCATTGGAGGATTTGCCGGGGCTGCCATAGCTGCAGGCGGGTGGAATGCGGTCAACTCACCTGTTATCTTGAAGACGGCTAGCTTCATAGTACTTGCCCCATTGGTTGGGATGATCATGGCTTTCTTAATGTCCCTCTGGTTCCTGAATTCATTCAAAAAAGATTGGACAGCAAAAGTTTTACCGATTGCGATTTTGGTAGCAGTGGCTCTTTTTCTTCGAAACAGCATCGAAATGGACCCCACTGTTATCAGTAAGCGAATCGATTATGATAGCTATTGGTTGCAAGTGATTTTCTATGCCAAGAATTTCAAATGGATCTTGCTGGCCACAATCTTGACGATCATGGCAATCTTTTCACTCTATCTCAACACACTCAACACCCACAAGGCAAATAGCTGGTTCAAAAAACTTCAGCTGGTTTCCTCGGCCGCTTTCAGTATCGGCCACGGCGGCAATGATGCTCAAAAAGTGATGGGTATTATCACCGCGGCCTTGATTGCAGGTGGCAGCATTCAGGAGTTTGACCAAATGCCCAACTGGGTGCCCATTGCTTGTTATCTTGCGATCGGCTTAGGCACCATGAGCGGGGGCTGGAAGATCGTCAAGACCATGGGCACTCGGATCACAAAGGTTACACCCTTCGAAGGTGTGGCCGCAGAAACGGCCGGAGCTATTACGCTGTTCCTCACAGAGGCATTAAAAATCCCCGTCTCCACCACGCATACCATCACCGGATCCATCATGGGCGTGGGAGCCACCAAGCGCTTGTCGGCTGTACGTTGGGGCGTTACCCTGAACCTCATCTGGGCCTGGATACTCACCATCCCCATCAGTGCCCTGCTGGCTGGTGGCATTTATGCCTTGGTCCGCTTATTCTAGCTTCATTCATTGAATTTATATCCCGATTTTTGCCGGGAGTATGATGAAGAAGATCCTCGTTACCGGTGGCACCGGATACATTGGCACCCACACCGTCGTTGACCTGATCGAACAAGGCTATGAGGTGATCTCCGTCGATAACTACAGCCGCTCCGATGCCCGAATGCTCCAAGGCATCGAAGCCATCACCGGAAAAAAAATTACCAATTACGCGATCGATCTCTGTTCACTGGCCGATACCCGAACCATCTTTGAGGAACACCCCGATCTCAGCGGCATCATCCATTTCGCGGCCTACAAGGCCGTGGGCGAATCGGTCGAACAACCGTTGCTATATTTTGAGAATAACCTGCAATCGCTGATCAACCTCCTGAAATGCGTACAGGAATACCGCATCCCGTATTTCGTATTCTCCTCCTCCTGTACCGTATACGGCGAACCGGAGTTGATCCCCGTAACCGAAGAGACACCGCTTCAGCCTGCCACCTCACCATACGGACTTACCAAACAGATCGGTGAGCAAATGTTGCAGGCATTCGTGAAAAACAACCCCTGCTCCGTTCTCTTGCTGCGCTACTTCAATCCCGCCGGCGCCCATCCGTCCGCCCACATCGGCGAGCTGCCCATCGGACGACCCCAGAACCTGGTGCCCGCCATCACCCAAACGGCCATCGGCGTGATCGATCACCTGCAGGTGCACGGCACGGATTATCCGACCCGCGACGGCTCCTGCATCCGTGATTTCATTCACGTATGCGACCTGGCTCGTGCCCATACCCAAGGCATCCAACTGCTCGAAAAAGAAGGACGACCCAACCACTGTGAGCCCATTAACCTGGGCAGCGGTACGGGCATGACCGTTTTGGAGTGCATTCACGCGTTTGAAAAAGTATCGGGACAAAAATTGAATTGGTCCGTTGGCCCCCGTCGCCCCGGCGATGTCATGGCCATCTACGCCAACAACGAAAAAGCCCAAACCCGGCTGGGATGGGAAGCGCGTTATGGAATCGACGACATCATGGCCACCGCCTGGGCCTGGGAACAGCGTTACCGCAGCGGACAAACCGTACTCGGCTCCTGATCGTTTTCCACGGAAAAAGGGACTTTTCCTCATGCGTTTTTTTAGGGCGGGATTGAAACTACATTTGTTGCAATCTCACACGCATGCTCCAAAACATTGTATCGACCGGAAACAAAGACACCCGCAGCGGATTTGGTGATGGCATCGTAGCCGCTGCCCGTAAGAACCCGAACATCGTTGCCCTCACGGCCGACCTGGCCGGTTCGCTCAAACTCAATCAATTCATGAAAGAATTCCCCGAACGGTTCTTTCAGTGCGGCATCGCCGAAGCCAATATGATCGGGGTGGCAGCGGGCATGACCATCGGTGGCAAGATCCCCTTCACCACTACGTTCGCGAATTTTTCGACCGGACGTGTATACGATCAGATTCGTCAATCAGTCGCCTACAGCGGAAAGAACGTAAAGATCTGCGCCTCGCATGCCGGACTTACGCTTGGGGAGGACGGTGCCACCCATCAAATACTGGAAGACATCGGACTGATGAAAATGCTCCCGGGTATGACGGTCGTAGTTCCTTGCGATTACAATCAAACAAAAGCCGCCACGGAGGCGATCGCCGAAATACAGGGGCCCGTCTACCTCCGGTTCGGTCGACCCGCCTGGCCCATCTTCACCCAAGAATCCGATTTCGTATTAGGCAAAGCACAATATTTTTCGGAGGGCACCGACGTAGCGATCTTCGCTTGTGGTCACCTCGTCTGGAATGCCATCCAAGCCGGTGTGCAACTAGAGTCCGAAGGAATATCCGTGGAGGTAGTGAATCTGCATACCATCAAACCCCTCGATGAAGCATCCATCATCCGTACCCTGAAAAAAACCGGCTGTGCCGTTACGGCTGAAGAACACAACATCATCGGCGGCATGGGCGATGCTGTAGCTCAGGTAGCGGCCCGCCACCAACCCACCCCGATCGAGTACGTAGGCACGAACGATACGTTTGGAGAGAGCGGCACCCCGGCCCAACTCTTGAAAAAATACGGACTGGATGTGCCCGATATCGTGCAGGCAGCCAAACGAGCCCTCGCCAGAAAAAAGGGCTGACGAGCGTTAAACGAGCCGGAACCAATTCCGTCTAACTCCAGCATGCCACCGTACTCAGATGCCGAGATCTTATTGGCTTTTCGGGAGCCCGGCCAACGGGAATCTGCTTTTACCCGGCTGGTTCGCCAGTACCAAGAAAAATTATATTGGCATATCCGACGAATGGTCGTGGGCCACGAGGATGCGAATGATGTTCTCCAAAATGTTTGGATACGGGTCTGGAAAGGGTTAGAGGGATTTCGGGCCGACAGCCAGCTCTACACCTGGCTCTACCGCATCGCCACCAACGAGTGCCTGAGTTATTTGGAACAACAGAAACGAAAAGGATCGGTTCCGCTCGACCCCGAGGGCGGGGTGAACCTGGCCGACCGGATACGGGCCGATGCCCATTTCGATGCCGAAAAGGCCGAATGGAAACTGCAACTGGCCATTCAGGAACTTCCTGAAAAGCAACGGTTGGTATTCACGCTGCGATACTACGATGAAATGCCCTACGAACAAATGAGCCAAGTCCTGGAAACCAGCGAAGGAGCCCTGAAGGCCAGCTACCATCATGCTGTTAAAAAAGTAGAAGACTACCTCCTGAACCGTTAAACCAATCACCACAGATACTATCTTACTACCCGAAATACTGATGTCAGTCCGCCCAACCATAGAAAACGAGCTCCACGAACTCAACAGCCTGCTTCCCGCCGGGCTTTCCCAAAATCCCTACTCCGTTCCGGCGGGGTATTTTGAGGGACTGGCCGGACAGGCACTTGCGGAGATCCGCCGCCGCGAAACCCTGGAAGAATTGCAAGGCCTCGCACCCACCCTCTCCGGATTGAGCCGCGAGATCCCATATGCCACCCCCGTTGGTTATTTCAACCGATCGGTACAAACCCCAGGCCCTGCTGAACCAACACCGGTCGTGTCTATTTTTCGCCGGACTTGGATGCGGTACGCCGTGGCTGCAGCCCTGCTCGGCGCCGGGATATTTATTGGTTTAGAAAAGAACAATCAAACTCCGCTTACGGCGAATAAAGTCATCTCCGAAGTAGAAAAAGAAATTGCCGGACTGAACGAACAAGAGAAAGAACGGCTGGAAGATTTTGTGGCCGCGGGTTTGACGGGACAAGAAACTGCCCAACTCGATCTTTCCGGCATCTATGCCAACGGATTGCTGGCAGAAGTAAGCGAGCAAGAACTAACCGAGTTCATGGAACAAACCGAACTCATTACCTCCTCGTCAACAACGGATTGATATGCGAAGAACCCTATTGCTTCTTTTCTTTCTGGCCGCTGTCTTGAACGGCTGGGCTCAACCTCCCGGTCCGCCCGATGGCGAAGGTCCGCCCGATCCCAAGCTTCCCGAGCGGATGAGTCAATTCATTCAAACCCGGCTGGAGATGACGGCCAACGAAAAAGAGAAATTCGATCCCGCCTATAGACAATACATGAAGGATCTGGCCAAGCTTCATCGGGAGCACCGCGGCGATCGTCTCATCATGCAACAACAAATGATCGAATTACGCCTCCGCTACCGAAAAGATTTTCGCCAATGGCTGGGTGAAGGCAGAGGCGATCGGGTATTCATGGAGGAAGAACGTTTTCGTCAACAAGTGATGCGCCTGATCCGGGAACGTCGCAAAGAGCGAGGCGGTCCACCCCCACCGCCCAGCGGAAGACGTCGTTTTCAGTAACTACATTAATGTGAAAAGGTCCAGTCCGGTCGCTGGATATCGTGGTAGAATAGGAACGTCCACCCTTCTTTCTCTCCCTGCTCCCACCACTGCTGACGCAACTGTTGCGCTTTTTTACCATCGAAATCGTATTTAGCTACGAATCGATGTTTCATTTGTTGTAGCTGGGGTGCCTCGTCGCCACCAAAAAAGATCACCTGCTCGTTCTCACGGATTTTAAAAACCTGGTGATGGGGACAATGTCCGCCCGACGGCAACACATCGATATACCCATCGATTGTCGTGGGTTCCGCTATCCATTGAATTTGCGGATGCTCGATCAGGATCTTTAACTCTTCGGTGGGATAAGAAGGCATTCCTTTCTCAAAGGCAAAATCCAATTCTTTTTGGGCGATATAATAGGTGGCCTGGGGAAAGGAAAGTTTTCGGTCGGATCCCTCGCCATGAGCGATGCCGCCAGCATGGTCTTTGTGCAAATGCGAGAGCAATACTTTGGTGACCTGTTGGGGTTCAAAACCGATCGATCGCAGGTTTCGGTGGATTTGCAGGCTCCCCTCCACCGAATAGCCTAGTCCCGTATCCAGCAGCAGCAGATCGGTTTTTGTTTGTACAGCGAAGGGCTGGATCTCGACCAGCAAGCTGCCCGTAGGCCGTTGATCGAGCTGATCGGTTACGGGATCGAAGGGAACAAAGACCTTGGTTTGATCGATGGTAAAACTTCCCTCGGATAATGGATAGAAGGTCATTTGCTTTTATCTAAGTACCATTTGCCGATCGGCGTCCAGGCGCATCAGGATGAATATCAATAAAGAAAAGGTGACCAGCGACGTGCCACCGTAACTGATGAAGGGCAGGGGAATGCCGATGACGGGCATGAGTCCGATGGTCATGCCAATGTTCACGGCCACATGAAAGAAGATCACGGCCATGACCCCGTAGGCATAGGCCCGACTGAAAGTGCTTCGCTGTCGCTCTGCAATGGTCACCGTCCGCATCAACAATAAAAGATAGAGTCCCAACAAAAGCAAGCTGCCCACAAATCCAAATCCCTCTCCTACGGTACAAAAAATAAAATCGGTTCGTTGTTCCGGCACGAAATCATAACGGGTTTGCGTGGCGCTCAGCAAACCCTTTCCCAGAAAACGACCGCTTCCGATGGCGATCTTCGATTGACGAACATTGTAGCTGGTGCCGGTCTCTTTCTTTTTTTGGTCCACCGCCGCCCGTGCGGAATCGGATGCTTGTCGATACGGATTGTCTTTACCGAACAAGTCGTAGATGCGTTCGACCTGGTGTTTTTGCAAAACGGACTGAAACAGGAAGGGAACCACGAATCGTTGAACCCCCCCGGCGATCAACCAGATCAACACAATGGTAGTGAACAATCCGCGATGACGTTTGAAGGATCTTCGAAGCGCATACAAAGTGATCAATGCCGCAGCGGTGAGCAAAATGGCCAGGAGGTTGGGGGGAACCAAGATCGAGGTCACCACCAAAATCACAGCGGCGATGACGATGACCGGAATGCTCGCCGGCAGTCCCTCCCGATACATCACTAAAAAGAATGACGTATACACGAGGGCCAGTCCCGTTTCACTTTGCAGGATACAAAGCAGGGCCGGAAAGAGTACCAGCACCGCAGCCCGCAGTTGGGAACGGGTCTGACGAAAATCCAATTCCGGCAGGCTCAGGTATTTGGCGAGGGCGAGTGCCAC
>CAXRAX010000082.1:0-58917 GCA_964229195.1 Chitinophagaceae bacterium
CCCCGGCCGGCACCTGCCGGCTAAACTGCTGAATATCATAAACCTATGGCTAACCCGACCAATCCCAAAAACCTGTTTGAATACACCGAGGACAGCATCAAGTCGCTGGACTGGAAAGAACACATCCGACTGCGCCCCGGGATGTACATTGGTAAGTTGGGAGATGGGTCTTCCCCCGATGACGGGATCTATGTATTGGTCAAGGAGGTGGTGGACAATTGCATCGATGAATACACCATGGGGTACGGTAAAACGGTCGAGATCACCATCGAAGGGAAAACCGTTACGGTACGGGACTATGGCCGAGGCATTCCCCTCGGTAAAGTGGTGGATGTGGTCAGCAAGATCAACACCGGTGCGAAATACGATAGCAAAGCGTTTCAAAAATCCGTTGGACTGAATGGCGTGGGTACCAAAGCCGTCAATGCCCTCAGTTCCTATTTCGTCGTTACCGCCATACGGGAAGGCAAGCAGAAAAAAGCGGAATTCAAACGCGGAGAGCTGACGCAGGAGCACAAGGAAAGCAAAACGACCGATGCCAATGGTACCGAGGTCAGCTTTATTCCGGACGAGACGATCTTTCGGAACTACAAATACATCCCTGAATACCTCGAAAATCAGATCTGGAATTATTGCTTTCTGAATGCCGGACTCAAGATCCAATTCAATGGTAAATCCTTTCAATCCAAAAATGGGTTGCTGGACCTGCTGGAAAGAAAGTCCAATGCCGACGAGATCCGCTATCCGATCATCCACCTCAAAGGGGAGGACATCGAAGTGGCCCTTACCCACAACAACGATTATGGCGAGGATATTTACAGCTTTGTCAATGGTCAGCACACCACACAGGGCGGTACACACCAGCAGGCCTTTCGGGAAGCTTTTGTCAAGACCATCCGGGATTTCTACAAAAAAGACTACGATGCGTCCGATATCCGCACCGGTATTGTGGCTGCCATCTCCGTACGCGTCGTAGAGCCGGTATTTGAATCCCAGACCAAAACCAAATTAGGTTCCGTCAACGTCGACGTGGAAGGTCCCACCATGCGCCAATTCGTAGGTGATTTCCTGTCTAAAGAACTGGATAACTACCTGCACAAAAATCCCACTGTTGCGGAGGCGCTGAAAAAACGCATCGAACAAAGCGAACGGGAAAGAAAAGAGCTGGCGGGGATCAAAAAGCTCGCCAACGAACGGGCCAAAAAGGCCAACCTGCACAACCGAAAGCTTCGCGATTGTCGTTTTCACCTCAACGAAGAACCCCCCAGCCGCGGAAAAGAAGAATATCTCTCCAAGCAACAGGAAACCACCATCTTCATCACCGAGGGTGACAGTGCCAGCGGTTCCATCACCAAAGCCCGTAACGTCGAAACGCAGGCCGTTTTCAGTTTGCGCGGAAAGCCGCTCAATTGCTTTGGGCTCACCAAAAAGGTGGTTTATGAGAACGAAGAATTCAATTTGTTGCAGCACGCCCTCAACATCGAAGAAGGACTCGAGGGCCTGCGTTTCAACAATGTGGTGATCGCCACCGATGCCGATGTCGATGGCATGCACATACGTCTTTTGTTGATGACCTTTTTCCTCCAGTTCTTTCCCGATCTGGTGAAGCATGAAAAGGTATATGTGCTGGAGACGCCCTTGTTCCGGGTCCGGAACAAGCAAGAGACGATCTATTGCTACAGCGAGTCCGAAAAATTGGAGGCCATGAAAAAACTGGGCGGCAAACCGGAGGTGACCCGCTTCAAGTGACTGGGAGAGATCAGTCCCGATGAATTCGCCCAATTCATCGGCGCCGACATGCGCAAGCAATTGATGCGTCTCGAACACGGCGATCACATCCAACACCTGTTGGAGTATTACATGGGAAAGAATACGCCGGAGCGCCAGGAATTCATCATATCCAACTTGCGCATCGAATTGGATACCGTGGACGCAGAATAATTTTAAACAGACCCCTTGTTCGAATTTCACCACGATAGAGACCGATACTTTGAGATCCAATGGCTGAACGCCCGTCAGCATGTGGTGCCCTTTGTGGAGCACTCCCTGCCCCTTCGTCCCGGGCTGCGCGTGCTGGAGATCGGATGTGGCGAAGGCGGTGTATTGAAGGCTTTCTGGGAAAAGGGCTGCAAGGGAGTGGGGGTGGAATTGGATTCCACTCGAGTGAAAGATGCCAATCGCTTGCTGGCCGACCTGATCGGGGACGGATCCATCCGGATCGTAGCGAAGGATATTTACGAGATAGATATCGAAAAGGACCTGGACGGACCATTTGACCTGATCTTGCTAAAAGACGTGATCGAACATATTCACGATCAGCCCAGGTTGATCGGATGGATGAAAAAATTTCTGAAACCCGGCGGCATGATCTTTTTTGGATTTCCTCCCTGGCAAATGCCTTTTGGCGGACATCAACAGATCTGTCGTTCGCGTCTCTCCCGCTTACCTTACATCCATCTCTTCCCCCGATTCCTATACCGCGCTTTACTGACCTGGAAGAAGGAGCCTGTTGCGGACCTGATGGAAATACGCGATACCCGTTTGTCTATCGAACGATTTGAGCGGATCTGCCGGGCACAGGGCTATCAGATCACATCCGACGAACATTATTTGCTGAATCCCATCTATGCCTGGAAATTCGGCTGGAAAGCCCGTAAACAATTTTCCTGGTTGAAAGGGATTCCGTATCTACGCAATTACCTCACCACTTGTGTTTATTATTTGATCAAGCCAAATCCAAACGTTGCATGAAACATGTTGTATTCAATGAGGCCGACCAAGGGCTATTTGAGGAGATCGTCGCCCTCGATCCGGACATACAGGGCGAGGTGGTGTTGATCCGGGATGATTATGCCGTGGGACCCATCGCCCAGTTGGAAACGGAAGGAGGACAGGCGGCTCGGCGCGACTGGTGGCGGATGGTATTGTCCAACACGCCCTACGGAGAAGAATTCCTGAATGCGGTCGATGACCTGGCTACGGTCCGTGCACTCTGTCACGCGCTCGACGAAAATCCAGACGAACAAGTCTGGATCTGGATGGGACAAAACCAGCACGATGTAATGGGCTATTATTGGCTGATCCCCCAACTGAAACCCTATGCCGGCAGGATCCAGGTACTCTACATGAACAACCTGCCCTTCATTAATGAGAAAGGACAACTCTTTTATCCGGCCTGGTTATCGGAGATCCCGGCCAAAGAATTTAGAAAAGCCAAAAAACTCGCTCGTCCCGTTACCTTAAGCGAGTTTGAGATCGATCCGGATGAGTGCAACCGCCTCAAAGCGGAGAATGCAATGGTCCGAACCCTGGAGGGGGGTAAAAAAATAATCGGCCAGTCACTTGAATTCTTCGATGCGGAGATCCTTCGTCACGTTACCCGGGAATTTCAGAAGGCGTCCAAGATCCTGCAGCAGGTACTACAGAAAATGAAAATAAGGACCGGAGATGCGTTCCTGATGTTTCGACTCAGGGAATTGCTGCGTGCCGGACGTTTGCAGAGCAGCGGTGATCCGGAGCGTGCCTGGAAAGACCTAGACCTTAAACTTCCCGGTGGATCTGGTGCGGATGCCGGTATCGAAAATGAACAAACGACGGCGTTGCCCAATGAATAAAGATTATGGCTGCATCAAAAAATAAATCAACAGGCGTACAGGAGCAGGAGCACGGCTTACACGGGCAGTATCGCTCTTGGTTTCTGGATTATGCGTCTTATGTGATTCTGGAACGGGCGGTGCCCGCGGTAGAAGACGGACTGAAGCCCGTGCAGCGCCGGATCCTGCACGCCATGAAGGAAATGGACGATGGCCGTTTCAACAAGGTTGCGAACGTGATCGGTCAAGCCATGCAGTATCACCCCCACGGCGATGCCAGTATCGGGGATGCCTTGGTGAACCTCGGACAAAAAGACCTGCTCATCGAAACGCAAGGAAACTGGGGGGATGTACGTACGGGCGACGATGCCGCTGCAGCCCGTTACATCGAGGCTCGTCTCAGCAAATTCGCCCTGGAAGTTGCTTTCAATCCCAAGACCACACAATGGCAATTGAGTTACGACGGCCGCAAGTCGGAGCCCGTGACCTTGCCCATGAAATTTCCCCTGCTTCTGGCACAAGGGGCCGATGGGATCGCCGTGGGATTGTCTACCAAGATCCTCCCGCATAATTTCCATGAATTGATCGAAGCCGCTATCAAGCACCTGCGAGGCAAACGTTTTGAACTCCATCCCGATTTTCAGACCGGCGGGATGATCGATGTGGCCGACTACAACCAAGGAAAACGCGGTGGCCGGGTCAAAGTAAGAGCCCACATCAAAGAACTCGATAAGAAGACCTTGCTCATCACCAGTGTTCCCTACGGGGTGACCACCACCCAGTTGATGGAGTCGATCGTGAAAGCCAATGATCAGGGAAAAATCAATATCAAAAAAGTAACCGATAACACCGCAGCCGAGGTGGAGATTCGGATCGATTTGGCGGCCGGGATCTCTCCCGACATCACCATCGATGCGCTCTACAAGTTCACGGATTGTGAGATCTCCATTTCCCCCAACGCCTGTGTGATCGTGGAACAGCGCCCTCAATTTTTGGGTGTACAGGAGTTGCTTCGCCTGTCGGTCGATAAGACAAAAGATCTTCTCGAGCAGGAATTGAGCATTAAATTATCTGAGCTGCAGGAGAAATGGCATTACACCTCCCTTGAAAAGATATTCTTTGAAGAAAAGATCTACCAAGAGCTGGAGAAGAAGCATGAGACCTGGGAAAAAGTACTGTTGGCTATTGAAAAGGCATTCCAGCCCTTCCTCAAGAAATTGAATCGCGGCATCACCCGGGAAGATATCCTGAAACTGACCGAAAAGCCCGTGCGTAGAATCTACAAGCTGGATATCGAAGACCTGATCGCTCAGATCAAGGACCTGGAGTCGCAGATCAAACAAGTCAAGCACGATCTGGCCAACCTGGTCGATTATGCGGTGGCCTATTACGAGGGGCTTCTCAAAAAATATGGCAAGGGGCGGGAACGGAAAACAGAGATCAAGGCCTTCGAGGTCATTGAAGCCAAGTTGGTGGCCATCGCCAACACCAAAATCTATGTGAATCGTGAGGAAGGGTTTATCGGGACCGGACTCAAGAAGGATGAGTTCTTGTTTGAATGCTCTGATCTGGACGATATCATCGTCTTTACGCGACGCGGGATCGTCAAAGTGGTCAAGGTAGCCGAGAAGTCATTTATCGGCAAGGATATCCTGCACGTGGCCGTGTTCCAGAAGAACGATGAGCGTACCACCTATAATATGATCTATGCCGATGGTAAGGGCGGGGTGAGCTATGCCAAGCGTTTCAATATCACGGGTGTCACGCGCGACAAGGAGTATGATCTGACCCGGGGCGATGAGAAGAGCCGGGTACATTACCTCAGTGTCAATCCAAACGGAGAGGCCGAAGTAGTCAAGATAGTACTCACGCCGGGTTGTTCCGCACGCATCAAGGAGTTTGATTTTTATTTTGAGGAGATGGGCATCAAGGGCCGAAGCAGTATGGGTAATCAAGTCACCAAGTATCCGATCCGGTCTGTCAAATTCAAAGAAGCAGGTAAAGCGACCCTCAGCAGCCGGGCATTGTGGTTCGATGATAAATTTGGTCGACTCAATGCCGAAGGAAAAGGTCGGCCACTGGGTAGTTTCGAGGCGGAAGATCGCTTGTTGGTCTTTACCCGCGATGGCAATTACGAAGTGACGGATCAGGAAATGACCCAGAAATTCGATCCGGAACAGGTGCTGTGGATCGGCAAGTTCGATCCGGAAGCGATCGTATCGTTGGTATATGTCGACCAGGACAAAAAGCAGTTCATGCTCAAACGCTTCCAGATCGAGACAACGACGCTTCGAACCAAGTTCTGTTGCATCAAGGAAGGGGAGGGTAATTTTTTACAGACGGTTTCTACGGATGCCGAGCCGGTGCTTTCGATTCAACAGGGACGGGGCGCTCAGCTAAGAAAAGCCAAATTGAAGATCGCCAAGATGGCGGAGGTAACGGGCTGGAAAACGGTTGGCGTGAAAATGGCCGATTATACAAAAACTACCGAGATGGAGTGGGTGACCGCCGGTCAATCTCAGTCTACCTTATTTGATGTCTGATTGACGAAATTTCAATCCTTTCCGCTTGCGCTTGAACCGGACAGTAGCACTCTTCTCTAGCGTACTGGTGAGGCGGATCTCATAGCGACGGGTGCCTGCTTCCACAACCATGAGTGCGGAGTTTGGTGGGATGGTGCCCAGGTTCTCCGCCACCATGCTGA
Organism: Chitinophagaceae bacterium; assembly: GCA_964229195.1. Taxonomy (GTDB): domain Bacteria; phylum Bacteroidota; class Bacteroidia; order Chitinophagales; family Chitinophagaceae; genus JJ008. The sequence goes on from CAXRAX010000082.1 coordinate 6,298, forward strand.
TCTCTACATACTCGAGGAGTGAGTCCAGCGGTATACTGAACTCGATGGGCTGATTGGTCAGGCGCTGATGGATCTTGATGGGTTTGTTGTTCATGAAAATGGAAACGGAATCGCCATCGACTTCCCCATTATCATACAGCCGGATCATGACCTCATCAATATCCAGTTCTATTTCCTGGACGATCTCGAGGATGCCAGGTCGGGGGAGTTCTGGTGTGGGAGGCGTTTTCATGTCTGTAGTTTCCTTGTTTTGGGAAACGCGAGAGGGTAGGTTCTTATTTTTTCGCTCGTAAGAACGGGTCGATCTTTTTGCCTGGTCAGACGTTGGCGCCTCTTTGCCAATTAATTTTCTCCGCTCTGTTTTTCTCCTCGAAATTTTTCCGCTGGTTTTTTTCTTTTGTTCGGTAGTCGCGAGCAGTGTTGGATCGTTGCGTTCGGTGACTGCCGTCTTTGCTTTTTCGCTATCAGGTGAAACGGGTGTTACTTCCTTTGATTGTTTATCTGGAGGCGTGCTGCCGACCGGGGGTGGGGTTTCTTGCACCACGCGCAACAGGTTTGGAGCCGGTGCACTCGGTACGGTTTTGACCGTTTCTGTTTTGGAAATGACCGTTGAAGAAGTTTCTTTTTTGCTGGTTGCAGGGGCTACTGGATTCGCGTCCGCTGTGGGTCGGGATGTTGGATTTTCAGTTATAACTATTGAGTTCCGGTTTTCGTCTGGTGCTTTCTGTATGGCAACCTTTTCGGTATCAATTTTTTCCGACGGTGAATTTTTGGGTGTACCGGTCGAGCGACTGGCGATACCGGTTTGAAGATTTTTTTGGGTTGGCGCGGACCAAGACAACATTTGATCCGAAGCATTTTTTATGACACGCCTGAGGGAGTCATTGATCTTTTGCTCCTTATCCAAATTAAGCCTGATCTGTAGGGGTGGGCAGGTGTATTTGTACGCGAAGTCCGGAACGAATTTTCCACTTATGGTTGATCCAGCCCTGGCCATCACCAACGTAAATGCGCCATCCATAAAACAATCCACTTCTTTTTTTGTAACGGAGCCATAGTAGAGAAATGGTATTTTGGTCAATATGAGCTGTCGCTGCTTGATGCTTCCGGTGATTGGTATGGAGCGGTATACATTCCGAAAGTAATAATTCATGATCCCTTCCACTTTCGATCCTTTTTCGGTGAGGATCAATTCGATCAGGTAATTGTGCTGACTTTCCTGCAGATCGGAGATAAATGCGGTTCCGTACCAGTATCCGGAAACGGATTGTGCTCGTCCGCCTAGCGACAAAAGCATTCCTAAAATAAGCAGGGTTCGGGTGATCACGCAGTCGGGGTAGGGTGGAGGTTTGAATGTGGTCAGTAGATCCAATTATCGATGCCCATCTCTACGCAGTTCTCGGTCTTCCTCCCGACGCTTGATGGTTTCACGTTTATCATATAGTTTTTTTCCGCGGGCCAATCCAATTTCTAATTTAAGCATATTTCTTTCATTGAAGAATAGACGCAAGGGAACGAGGGTGTAGCCTTTCTCCTTCATCCGGTCCCGAAGCCGCTGGATCTCCCGTTTCTGCAACAGTAGTTTTCGGTCCCGCAGCGGGTCGTGGTTATTGACCGTGCCATGCGAGTAAGGGGGGATGTGCAGTGATTTGACCCAAATGGCACCATCTTGCTCTAAACAATAGCTGTCGTTGAAACTGATCCGTCCTTCGCGAACGGATTTGACCTCGGTACCTTCCAATACCATGCCGGCTACATATCGATCGTCGATAAAATACTGGTAAAGGGCTTGACGATTATGAAACTCGGGCAAGGACATGCCACAAAGGTAACCCGAATCTACTAAGCCGATCAGGAACGAAAATGCCGGAGTGTGACGGCTAGTTTGGATTTCAATTCTTTTCGGGCTACGATGAAATCCAGAAATCCATGCTCCAGGATGAATTCACTGCGTTGGAATCCGGGGGGCAGGTCTCGTTTGATGGTTTCCTTGATCACACGCGGGCCGGCAAATCCGATCAAGGCTCCAGGCTCTGCAATATTCAGATCCCCCAGCATTCCGAATGAAGCGGAGATACCGCCAAAAGTGGGGTCGGTCAGCAAGGATATGTATGGTAGCTTGGCGTCGCTAAGCTGAGATAATTTGCCGCTGGTTTTGGCCAGCTGCATAAGGGAAAAAGCACTTTCCATCATCCGGGCACCGCCGCTCTTACTGATCACGAGATAGGGGAGACGGTGTTCCAGGCAGTAGTCCACCGCTCGGGAAAATTTCTCGCCCATCACACTGCCCAGCGATCCGCCGATGAAGGCAAAGTCCATACAGGCCACTACGATCCCATGTCCATCCAACATTCCGGTAGCCACCCGCATGGAATCTACCAGATCCGTCTTACTCCAGATGTCCTCTAACCGCTTTCCATAAGGTTTCAAGTCGGTAAAGCCCAGGTAATCTTTGCTACGGATATTATCGGCCAGTTCAGTGAACTTTCCGTCGTCGAACAAGATTTCAAAATAATCCTGACTGCTGATGCGGTGGTGATGGCTGCATTTCGGACAAACCCAGAGCTGCTCCTGCAAGTCGGAAACCGTCATGATGTGGCTACACTCGGGGCATTTACTCCAGAGGCCTTCCGGTGTTTCTTTCTTTTCTGCCGTGGAGGTAACGATCCCTTTTTTTATGCGACGAAACCAGCTGCTCTTAGCAGCCGAATCGGCTTGGTCGTCGCCGGTCAATCGGGCATCAAAGTCTTCAAATTTCAGCGCCATGGGCTAGATTGGATGTTTCGCAAATATAGTTGAGTTTGTTTCTCCGCTCAAGGCCGGGGCGCTTTCAGGGTGCGCTCAAAAAGGGCCAGGATTCGTTTGTACTCGTCGGTCCAACTGCTTGGCTCCACAAAGCCATGATCCTCCAGCGGGTAGGAGGCCAGTTCCCAGTTTTCCTTACCCAATTCGATCAAGCGCTGGGTCAGTTTTACCGCGTCTTGGTAGTGTACATTGACATCCAACATCCCGTGGCAGATCAGCAAATGGTTTTTTAATCCTTGAGCAAAATAGATCGGGGAGCTTCTGCGGTACGCGAGACTGTCCTGCGTGGGTTCATTTAAAATGTTGGAAGTATAGCCATGATTGTAATTGGCCCAATCGGTTACGGGGCGAAGGGCAGCCCCCGCTCGGAACACTTCCGGCGTGGTGAACAGCGCCATCAGGGTGATGAATCCGCCGTACGAACCGCCATAGATACCGATCCGGCTCGAGTCAACTCCCAATTGATCGACCAGGTATTTTGCTGCATCCACATGATCGGTCAAGTCCTTTCCGCCCATGTGCCGGTAGATCCCCGTGCGCCAGTCCCGGCCATATCCCGCACTGCCCCGGTAATCAATATCCAACACATGATAGCCTAGGTCGGTCAACAGGTTATGGAACATGTATTCGCGGAAATAGCTACTCCACCATTTGTGTGCGTTTTGTAAATACCCGGCCCCGTGTACAAAGATCACTGCCGGTTTATCGGGATGCGGATTTTTGGGTCTATACAAGCGGGCATAGACCCGGGCTCCGTCGCGTGCCGGGATGGTGATCAGCTCAGGCACCCGCCAGGGATACCGGTTGAATTCTTCGGAACGACCTTGATCCGTGATCGCTTGCGTTATAGCTCCCGGATCATTCTTTTGCAGGTAAAGTTCCCAGGGTTGATTGTAAGAGGAGTATAAGATCGCCAACCGTTGTTCGTCGGGCGAGAGCGTAACTTGATGTGCACCTTCCGCTTGGGTAAGACGGGTGCGTTGTCCATCCGCAATCCGCACCCGATAGAAATGCTGCTCGCCCGGATGAGCCTCGTTGCTGGTGATGTAAAAGAATTTCTTATCGTTCGATAGCTGGGCTTGTTGAACTTCGAAGTTGCCACGGGTGATCGCGAAAGATTCTTGCGTGGATACCTGATATCGATACAAATGCGCATATCCGGAGCGCTCTGAACGGAACCAAAAATTGTTTTCATCGACCCAGCCGACGGCGTTGCCGCCCCAGCCCGGTATACCCGGGCCACCGATCCAGGCCTCATCTCGTTGCCGATCGGCCAGCCAAATCTTACGCGTGGCCGCTTCCCAACATAGCAACCATCGGTCTTTGTTGTCCTGTGAGCGTACCTCCAGCATGGCGTATTTTCCGCCAGGCGACCAATTCACTCCGGCAAAACTGACGCTTCGCAGCTTGGTGGAATCGGTTCGTTTCCCCGTCTTCTCGATTTTGTAATCGGGCAGGTCGTAAATACCCGGGATCAGGGCCGGGGAGATGTTGATCAAGGTATCGGACTCCCGGTCGTAAAAGAACAGTTCATATTCTCCTTGTGGCGATCCCACTTTGGTGCGGGTCTCGATCTCTTGCGTGAATCCACTTTCGGTCACGTAATTGGGAACCTGTGCAATTCTCCCGGTTCCAGGCTTGAACAGTACGTAGCTGATGTAACGGCCGGTGGGACAAACCTGAAGCTGCTGCAAGGAGCGATCATCCAGTGCTAGGGTACGGATCTCTTTTTGCTTTGGCAGGTTATTCTTGTATCGATCTGCTGCTTCCCGCTTTTCTTTTCGAGTGCGCAATACCTCCATCACTGCCAGCTGATCTTGTTGCAGCCATGTCTCCTGCTTACTGGTGCTGGTATTTCGGTTTGGACCTCGATTCGATCCACCCGCTTCCGATACTTTTACCTGAATCAATTGCTCAAGGGTGCCCGTTTGTCGATCCCACGCGAACAATTGTTGCCGGCTGGTGAATACTATGCGTTCCCCCAGGAAACCGAATTGCGGGTTGCTCTCCGGTTCAGCGGTAGAAGTGATCTGAGTAGTCTTATTTCGTTTTCCCTCCCACAAATAAATATCTCCCCGATACGTGTATACAGCAGCCGAACGGTCGGCATTGTATTGGTATCTGCCGGTTTGATTGAGCCGCTCTTTTTCATCCGGTCGCAGTTTGCGGGGTTGGATCTCATGGAGGGAAAGCGCATACAACGAATCGCTGGGGGCTTTCTCCGGATTCCAGGAGAAGTACAGGGTCTGTCCGTCCGGACTCCAAAACGGGTTGGAAGGCGAGGAGCCGATCCATTTGGGATCACGCATGATGCTTTCGACCGTTAGCGCAGGGGACTGTCCCATTGACAACATATTCCACAAAAGAAAAAGTAGGGTGGTCAAGCATCTCATGGCGGGGGTGTTGTCAGGGTTTGAGGATCTCTTGAGTGTGTTTCAGGATGTTGGATGCGATCAATTCGGTTGGTATGTCATTGGCATCGCCTCCAAAGGGGTCTTCAATTTCTTCGGCGATCAGCTCCAAACTAGCCAGCACATAAAACACAAATATCACGATGGGAATGACCCAATATCCCAATTGAAATACAAAGCCAATCGGCAAGGTCATGATGTAAATGAATATGAATTTTTTGATAAACACATTGTATGAATACGGGATCGGGGTGTTTTTGATACGTTCGCAGGCACCACAAACATCCGAAAGGCTTTGCAGCTCGTTGTTCAGGTAAAGAAGTTGCTCGGCCGATAATGTGCCCTGTTGTTGCAGCGTGCCGATCCGTTGATAAATCAAAGAAGCGATCTGATTGGGAACATGTTGGTGCGGATCCAGGTCTTGTAAGTAGGCGTGCAGGTCAGACGAATCAAAGAGTTCCTTTTGGGTAGTTTCTTTTCGAAGATGTAAGTGAAGGGCTCTCGCAAACGCGGGAATCAATTTCCGATATGCCGCGCGGTCGTCGGTCTGATTGGCTGGCAACAGCTGATTTAGCTTCATGGCGAGGTTACGCGTATTGTTCACCAAACTGCCCCAAAGTTTACGTCCTTCCCACCACCGATCGTAGGCTGTATTGGTTCGAAAGACCAAAAGCATGGAAATCGCAAATCCCAATAAGGTGTGCAGGATAGTTAGGTTGCGCACACTGTTTTTCTCGGACAACTGCCAATACTCAAGTTCCAGCCATGCGATCCCCCCCGAATACAGTCCGATCGCGATCATCATCGGAAATAGTTTTCGAAACGTATCCGATTTGTGGAAACGGAACAACGTAAAGAACCAATCCTTCGGGTTGTAGTAGATCATAATCTCCTCAAAATATCAAAAGCCGGCGAACCGGCTTTTGATCAGAACGATTTTTTGGTTTTGATAGGCGTCGTTGCCCGTTCCCCTTTCAAGGTGGCGGCCAGCTTAATGGCCTCATGTGCGTTGATGATACCGCCGGTACGCGACAACTCCGCGAGCGGAACTTCTTCGCCGTTGCCGGGATTCCGGACATTCCCGCTGGGTTGTTGTGCAGATTTTTCGATCACCTCTTTGACCTGTGTCGCCGAGAGCGAGGGGAAATATTCCATGATCAGTGCTGCCAGTCCGGCTACCACCGGAGAAGCCATACTGGTGCCTTGTAAAAATTGATAGGTGTTGGTGCCGGGAACGGTTGACCAGATCTTTACACCTGGCGCAAATACATCCACCTCGTTTTTTCCATAATTGGAGAAGTTGGCGGTCAGTCCGCCGATCTTCGGATCGCCGCTGGCGCCTACCGTGATCCAGTTCTTGGGGCGGCTTCCATCGAGAAACAGGGGGCTAGGATAATTATAGGTGGTGTCCAGGTTCTTGGCATCATTGCCGGCAGCATGCACCAACAATACATCTTTGGATGCAGCGTATCGAACGGCTTCATCGACCCATTTTTTTTGCGGTGAAAAACTTTTCCCGAAGCTCATATTAATGACCCTTGCTCCATGGTCTACCGCATACCGGATGGCCAGGGCAATATCCTTATCGTGCTCATCGCCGTCGGGAACGGCCCGCAGCGTCATCAGCTGTACATTGTCAGCCACCCCATCCATGCCCACGCCGTTATTACGGACGGCACCAATGATGCCCGATACATGGGTACCATGAACGGCTGCATCCAAACCGACCATGATATTGGAGTTGCCATAAGAGTGATCCGCCAGGTCTTCATATCGGTCGTTCACCACTTGATTCCGGTAGGGTGTAGGCGGGTTGGTAGCCGCATTGAGCTTGGTCTCCTCCGAGTCTACGTAATTTTTAAATTCTTTCAGGAAATCCACGTTGAGCATCTCGAGCATGTCGTTGGCGGACAACAAGCCATAGATCATACTCTTCGCTTTTTTTAACTCAGCTGTTTCGGGATTGAATGCGTTCAATTCATTGCCGGTATATTTATCTTTTCCCATTGCGCCGCGCAGCAGGCTGTCGCTCGTCACGAAATTCAAGTAGGCTCTTTTCATCATCAAAACCTGCATGCCATTATCTGCTTGTGACATTTCACCTTTGGCTCGATTCCACATGGCATACTCGAATTTTTCCTCCGGCGTGAGTTTTTCCGGGTCAACAGATTTTCCGTCCCATTTGGCACGTAATCCATGATAGACCCGAGCCGCTTCGTAGGAGTCTTTCTCTACATTCTCGCCCTTGGCATTTCCCAGAAAATTCCAGCCATGCACATCGTCAACATAGCCGTTCTTATCATCGTCTTTACCATTGCCCGGGATCTCGCGGGTGTTCTTCCAAAGAACCGACTTCAGGTCCTCATGCAACGTATCAATGCCCGAGTCGATCACAGCCACAATTACCGGTGTACTTTTTTTGTTGTTGCTACGAAGCCATTGATAAGCTTGATCCAGTGCGATCCCCTGAAAGCCGCTGCTTCCTGCGGCCAAATGCCATCCCTTGAGAGAATCGGAGGAACTAGCCGTTTGAGCGGAGGTGGGGAACAAAGAAACCAGCCCCAGCAGGGTCAGCAGTAGGGGGCGAAAAAGGAGTTTGTAGTACATAAGTTGTTTTGAGGATGGAAAAGTACGTATTCCGCCGCAAGCTATTCTGCCAATCGAACCGACTGAGGTGGATTTAAGATTTTATTTGGTTTAAAGATCAAATCGGATGCCTTGAGCCAGTGGTAAGTGATGACTGTAATTGATCGTATTGGTCTGTCGCCGCATATACACTTTCCAGGCATCGCTGCCGCTTTCCCGTCCGCCTCCTGTTTCCTTCTCCCCGCCAAAGGCTCCACCGATCTCTGCTCCCGACGTGCCGATGTTCACATTAGCGATTCCACAATCACTGCCCGCCGCCGATAGGAATTGCTCCGCCTCCCGCAAGTTCAGGGTCATGATTGCGGAGGATAATCCCTGCGGCACGCCGTTTTGAATGGCAATGGCCTCCTCCAGGGATTCATACGACATCAGGTACAGGATCGGAGCAAAGGTTTCATGTTGAACGATCTCCAGGTTCGGCGAAACCTCTGCCAGGCAGGGTTTCACATAGCAGCCACTCTCGAATCCCTTTCCGGTCAATACGCCTCCCTCTAATAAAAAGGTTCCCCCTTGCTGGCGGCAAGACTCGATCGATCGCTGGTATTGTGATACGGCATCGGTGTCGATCAGTGGTCCCATATGATTTGTTGGATCCAGTGGATCGCCGATACGAATCTGTCCGTATGCTTTTTTCAAACGCGCTTTAACCGCCTCATAGATCGATTGGTGGATGATCAACCGACGCGTCGTGGTACAACGCTGCCCTGCGGTACCCACCGCACCAAAGACAGCCGCCGGTATGGCAATATCCAGATCGGCATCGGCCGAGATGATTATTGCATTGTTACCGCCCAGTTCCAATAACGATCTTCCCAGTCGCTTTCCTACGACAGAGGCTACCTCTTTCCCCATCCGTGTGGAACCGGTTGCAGAGATTAGCGGCACGCGGGTATCGGCACTTAGCCATTCTCCGACATTTCTGCCTCCATTCACCAACACACTGATCCCTTCCGGCAAATTATTTTTCTGAAATACGTCCGCTACAATGAGTTGGCAGGCGATCGAACACAAGGGCGTTTTTTCGGAGGGCTTCCACACGCACACATCCCCACAGACCCAGGCCAGCATGGTGTTCCAACTCCAAACTGCGACCGGAAAGTTGAAAGCCGAAATGATGCCTACAATTCCCAGCGGATGATATTGTTCGTACATCCGGTGTGAAGGACGTTCGCTGTGCATGGTCAATCCATGTAATTGCCGCGATAGTCCCACCGCAAAATCACAGATGTCGATCATTTCTTGCACCTCGCCCCAACCTTCCTGCAAACTTTTTCCCATCTCGTAGGAGACCAGTCGGCCTAACGCATCTTTTTTCTCACGCAGGGCATCCCCGATTTGCCGAACGATCTCTCCCCGACGTGGGGCGGGCAACGTCCGCCAGGTCAGAAAGGCTTCTTGTGCTTGTTGTATGGCGGTTTCGTACGAGGCCTGATCGGCGGCTCGAACCTGTCCAATAGAGAGACCATCCACCGGGGAGACCGAATCGAGCCACTCGCCTTTCGATTCAAGCCACTGACTGCCCGTACTCACTCCCAGATGGCTGGATGTAATTCCTAACTGATGTAAAAATTCCATTTCGTTTCGTTTGTTTTATAAAGTTACCCGAAATCCGCCGGAGACCCACCGGCCCGGCATGGGGGCGCCCAGCAAATCACTGTACCGGGTGTCCAGTACATTGTCAGCCTGTATGAATAACGAACCCATCCAGCCCAAAGGGGCATAGGATAGTTTCGCATTCCATAAAAAATACGAGGGGGTCAGCGCGGCGCCGAGGGGCGTGGCCGTTTGAGCCGGGCGCTTTTTGTATAGTAGCCCCGTGGAAGCGATCCATGGGCCCCATTGGTATTGGATCAATCCATTTAGCAGGAAACGAGCATGGCTGTTCAGGTAGAAGCCTGCACCCCCGGAAGGCGCTTGGTTGTTCAGCCAAAGCAAACCCGCCTGTGCCAGTAAAAAACCACTACCCAAACTATCTCGGTATTGAAGGTCCATTTCCCACCCTGTCGTTTTCACCCGCTCTACATTTTTCGCCAGGGCATAGGTGCCGGTGGGTAAAAGGTTTATGGTGCGAGGCATGCTGGCATAAGGCGTCGTCACCCAATCGATCAATCCTTTTTGGTCGCGGTAGAAAAGGCTGGTATGGACAAACAATTTTTTTTCGATGTCGACATCGTATCCCAGTTCCATTTGCCAGGCATCCTCCGGCGAAAGGGATGGATTGCCGATTCGCCCGCTGGTTACCAGCGACTTGTTGTAATTATTATACCGCTCGGTGAAATCTGCATCCCGGTAGGAGCGACCTGCCGAAAAACGCCATTGATGTTTTTCTCCGGATTGGGAAAGGCTTACTTGTGGAATCACGATGTTGCCATAGAGTTCATCTCGCGTGATCCGAAGTCCGCCGTGAGCGACCCAATGTTTCGCTATCGCGTATTGCCCAGTGCTTACCGCCGATACCTGCTCGATCTGATGATCGCCCCGGTCATTGGAGCGAATGCTTCGTTGAAAGGCTTGCAGGCCTATTTGGTATTGAAAAGGAGCGGCGGTTTGCCGCAGATATCGAAGTTGGAATTGTGTAAATCCTATTTCGTTTCGGTTGGGTGTGGCAGTCGGACGAAACCGGTAAACATCCAGCGTTTGTTTGTAGCTGAGGTCGGCTTGCCAGGAACCCTTTTTTAATTGTTTCAATAGCTGTGCGTGATTCCACCAACTATTCACCTGCTCTGTCGCCGTATCGCTGACAAATCCGGTATAAAAATTTTGAGCGCCAAAATCCCTTTCATCCCAAGCGGTTCGCATTCGAAACGTCCAGCCCTTTTGGAATTGATGTTGCCAAGCACCCTGCACGGTATGTAATTGAAAATATCCACGGGTGCCACGTTGCGGTGCTCCGTCACTATTGCGCGAGGAGCCAGAGATCGAAAACCGGTCATTTTTATGCTCGGCATAACCGCGGGCCTGAAGCTGCCAGGATTGATATTCACCTAGGGTCGATCCGGCTTGGAGTTCTTTTTTTCGGACAGCCGGTTTATTGGAAAAGGTTTTGGTGATGATCTGGATGACGCCGCCCACGGCTTCCGAGCCCCAGGTGGCAGCGGCCGGACCTTTCAGGATCTCGATTCGATCGATCTCCAACGGGTCGATGGGAATGTAGGCATTGAAATGTCCTGTCAGCGGATCGTTCAAACGAATGCCGTCGATCAAAACCAGTACTTGTTGAAAGGTGCCGCCCCTTATCAACAGATCGCCTTGTGCTCCCTGTGGTCCCCGTTGCTGTACCTCAACCCCCGGGATGAACCGAAGCAGGTCGTCGATTGAATGAATGGGCGAGCGGGAGAGGAGATGACCGGGTACGATCCAAATATTTCTACCGGTGTTTCGGGTGGGTTGGCGATTGCCATGCGCGGTCAGACTGACCTCCGACAAGGTCGTTGGTTCCACTTGTGAAAAGACAAGCACGGGCAACAGAAAAAATAGTAGTCCGATCCCAACAGATCTGTGAAAGCAATGCATGGCGCCGCAAAAGTAGTTCCTAATAACTTCTCAGTCCTTTTTTATGCGGCGGATACTGGCCGTGGTGGAAAAGCCTTCGATCAGGGGGTTGATGACCACCCGTCCCCCGCGTTTTAATACCCCCTCGGCTCCGGCAATTTGTTCCACCGTATAGTCGCCCCCTTTCACCAACACATCGGGTTGGAGGAGCGCGATCAGGTCAGCGGGTGTGTCTTCGTCAAAAACAATGACTACATCTACCAGCAGCAAAGCTGCCAGGATCTTAGCACGAGTGGTTTGAGATTGGATGGGCCGGTCGGGACCTTTAAGTCGCTGAACGGAAGCATCCGAGTTGATGCCTACCACCAGGTGATTACCCTCGCGGGCAGCCTGTCCCAGCGAATGCAGATGCCCCTCGTGGAGCAGATCAAACACGCCATTAGTGAATACTACGGCATGACCCAAGTGATGCCATCCCGCGATCTTGAGTTTGGCTTGCTCGGGGGTCAGGATCTTGTCGAGATAGTTTTCGGGATGATTCATGGTTGTTTTTTTTGTGGGGCGATGCCGGGAAAACTGGCGAGTCCTCCCACGGTGATCACCGCGGTTTGCACCAGCCACAGCAACCACCCAAAGGCGATCGAGGCGGCCTCCTCAATGCCATACAGCTCCATGGTCTTTTGGATCAAGTAGGCATAGGCCCCAATGCCACCAGGCGAGGCGATCATTCCCACACTGCCGGCCGAGAGGATACTGAAGGCCACGGGCATACCCAGGTGCTGCGTATCGGAGAACGCCAGCAGTCCGATGTATCCGCCGATCAAATAGCAACTCCACATGATCATGGTCAACAATAAAAAATAGCCCCTGGCTTTCAAGCGCTGGATCGAACGAAATCCCTCGATGAACTGACGTTGAAATCGGCCGAGCCTTTCTTTGATCTGCCCGATCTTCCAATGCCGAAGCTTCCACCAGATGAACAAACCAATCCCGATCAGTATCAGTCCCACGATCCACAGCACCAAGCCCCGGTCTTGGGGCGCTGGGGTAGTGGGGTCCGATTCAAAAAAAGTGGTCATTAATTTATCATACAGATCGGGCTGAATGGCCAAGGTCAATCCGAAAAACACGATCAAGCAGCAGGCATCGAACAATCTTTCCAGCAAGATGGTGCCAATCAGTTTTTCTACAGCGATGCCGGATTTTCGTCCCAGTAAGGTGCATTTCATGATCTCGCCAAGTCGGGGTACGCCTTGGTTGACCAGATACCCGATCATGACGGCGTAAAAGGCATCGCGGCGACGAACCGGGTGCCCCAGTGAGTCGATCAGCAGACGCCAGCGCAAGGCGCGGACCCAATGGCTCAAGAGTAATATTCCCACCACCGGCAGGATCAGGACATACTTGGTGCCTCGTAAAGCCGCCTGGATTTTGGTCCACTGTTCCGCATTCAGATGCCGAAGTGAAAGCCAGATAAAAAATACCGCCAGCGCGGCATAGAATAGGTTGGATCCGAGTTTAGAAAGGCGGTTCGACATGATTATCAATGTATAAAGCTAGCAAATGTTACCGCAAACTCCTTTTCCAATAGCTGATTTTCCCTATTTTCTGTACCTTTGCCCCCTTATTGGATCATCCAGACCTTCTTATAAAGCCGGTTTGGCCAATCCTTACCCAAAGCGTACGCCGATGTCAGCAAAAAAGCGCATTCTCTTTATCGCCAATGAGATGTCTCCATATCTGGAGCTGACGGAGTTCTCGGAGATCGTCAACCGACTGGCCATTAAAGCGAACGACAACAATTTCGAGGTTCGGTGCATCATGCCCCGATTCGGTGTCATCAACGAACGTCGCCATCGCTTGCACGAGGTCGTACGCCTTTCCGGTATAAACGTAACGGTAGACAACGACGACCTGCCCTTGCAGATCAAAGTGGCTTCCCTTCCCAGTGCCCGCTTACAGGTTTATTTTTTGGACAATGAGGAGCTATTCAAGCGCAAATCGGTTTTTCACGATGAGCAGGAGAACTGGTTTGAGGACAATGACCTGCGCACGGTATTCTTTTGCAAAGGTGCCTTGGAGACCGTCAAGAAATTTGGTTGGCCCCCCGACATCATTCACTGCAGTGGATGGATGACCGGACTGATCCCGGCCTACCTCAAAACCGTGTATAAAAAAGAACCCGTATTCGCCCACAGCAAAGTGGTATTTACCATCGGGGAAACAACCTTCAAGGAAAAGATGGGTCCTTCTTTGCTGAAGAAGGCCCTAATCCATGCCTCTTTAAAGGAGAAGGATCTTGAAGTGTACAAGGATGGTTCCAACCTGTCACTGTTCCGCGGGGGTGCCCAATTCGCCGACGCCATCACATTCGGCGCAGAGAAGATCGATAAAAAACTCGCTGAAGAATTTACCAAGGTGAGAGGAAAGAAGACCTTGCCCTATCAGGCGGAAGGTGATTTAACAGACTATTTACAACTCTATAGCGACCTTGCCGGCTAATAATTCATTCCGTCTGCCAACCCTCATGACAAGCCTGCTCTCCATCCGGAAAAATCAGTTGATGCTCGCGACATGGGGCGTGGTATTGTTTCTGACAGCTTGCACCCGGATCAATGAGTCCACCAACCTCGGCGGCGACCTCATTCCCCCGGTCGATAACATCAATACTTTCGAGGCCTATCTGCCCACAGAAGCGGATAACCGGTTCCTGCTCGACACCACGAAGGTCTACTACAACGACGATCTGGCACTGGGCCAGATCAATGATCCGGAGTTCGGCTCCATCCATGCCGATGCCTACTTCAACGTCAGCCATCCTAATTATTTCTTCTATCCGTATTACAACCGGGATTCCGTGAAAGTCGATTCCGTGGTGCTCTCCCTTTCCTATCAGGCCTCTTACGGAGATACCAACAGCAATCTCACCCTTCGCGTATTTGATATCAGTCAAACGGCCGGGTTCAACGACACGACTTTATATAAATACGACCATCCGGATTTTGCTACAACCGGACCGGAATTGGGAAATAAGTCTTTTCAAGTCAAGCGCCTCTCCGATTCGATCCGCTTCATCCAAAAGCGAGATACCTCTAAGTTGGCAAACGTCATCCGTATCCGACTCGACACCAACTTCGGCCGGCGGCTGGTAAACTATGATACGAGCAATACGGTCAATGGGGCCTATCGAAACGATTCCATCTTCAAACGCCTGTTTCGCGGCTTTGCCGTGAAAGCCGATCTGTCCGGCAATGCATTGGTATACATCAGTCCCACCGATGTTCTCAAGAATAAACTCACTGTCTATTTTCGGTATACCAAGAATGGATTCACCGATACCACCCAAGCCGACTATTTCCATTCCACCGGCGGGCAAGCCAACTTGATCCGTCGAACACCCGGCGGGAACTGGCTCAGCTATCTAAATAATGGTATCCCGAACGATGATAAGATCTATTTGCCCGCAACCCCCGGCTCCATGGCACAGGTCCGAATCCCGGCCCTCGATACTTTCCGCAACGTGATCGTACACCGGGCCGAGTTGATCGCAAGTCCGCTGCCCAGCACGCAGGGAGGGACGTTCCGGTATCCGTTGGGACTTTTCATGGACCGCATCAGTCCCCGAGGCGATACGGCTTACACGTTTGATAATGATATGCTGCTGTCTAATAATTTCACCGCCTTTGCGTATGATATTTCCACTTTCGGCGGCAAGTTGCGAACCGACAGTACCTACCGATTCAACATTACCCGTTACGTCCAGAGCCTCGTCACCCAACGCCTTCGTAACGACTCCCTTCGAATTTATATCCCCATCCGGGCATTCCTCTATTCACCAGCCTATCAAGCCCGAAACCAGTTGTTCGTGACCGACCGACCGGCTTATGGTCGAATCGTATTGGCTGGCGGCAACCACCCCGATGCCACCAAACGACTTCGGATGCGGTTGGTCTATTCCCGTTTATAACTCTGCGGCACCTATTGGTTAATTGAAACCAAAGCCCACTTATCTTTGCCGAAACAAAAATTCAGCATGCCTTATCTGTTTACCTCTGAGTCCGTCAGCGAAGGACATCCCGACAAAGTAGCGGACCAGATATCCGATGCCCTCATCGATCATTTTTTGGCTTTTGATGCTCAATCCAAAGTCGCTTGTGAAACCTTGGTAACGACCGGACAGGTCGTTCTCGCCGGAGAAGTAAAATCCCGTGCATACCTCGATGTGCAAGAGATCGCCCGTCAGGTTATCCGTGACATCGGATACACCAAGAGCGAATACATGTTCGAGGCCAACAGTTGTGGCATTCTATCAGCTATCCACGAACAATCCGCCGATATCAATCAAGGCGTCGAGCGCAAGAAGAAAGAAGACCAAGGCGCCGGCGATCAGGGCATGATGTTCGGATACGCAACCAACGAGACCCCGCATTACATGCCGCTGGCACTCGACCTCGCACACAACCTGCTCATCGAGCTGGCCGCCATCCGTCGCGAGAAAAATTCCCCCATGCCTTATCTGCGCCCCGATGCGAAAAGCCAGGTAACGTTAGAATACGACGATAACAATCAACCCATCCGCATCGATGCAATCGTGATCTCCACACAACACGATGATTTTGCAGCCGAGCCCAAAATGCTTGCCCGCATCAAGAACGATGTGATCAAAATCCTGATCCCTCGGGTGAAAAAGCGCTACAAGCGCTATGCCCACCTCTTCAAGGGGAATATCAAATACCACGTAAACCCGACCGGTAAATTCGTGATCGGCGGTCCGCACGGCGATACCGGACTCACCGGCCGTAAGATCATCGTGGATACCTACGGCGGAAAAGGGGCCCACGGAGGCGGAGCCTTCAGTGGCAAAGATCCTTCGAAGGTCGACCGCTCAGCCGCGTACGCCACCCGCCACATTGCCAAAAACCTCGTGGCCGCCGGTGTGTGCAGCGAGGCACTGGTACAAGTATCTTATGCCATCGGCGTGGCACAACCCACCAGCATCAACGTCAATACTTTCGGCACGGCCAAGGTTAAGTTGACGGACGGACAGATCGGAAAGATCGTCGAGAGCATCTTCGACATGCGTCCCTACTTCATCGAGAAGCGACTCAAACTCCGTAATCCGATGTATCGTGAAACTGCCGCCTACGGACACATGGGCCGAAGCCCCAAAACCATTACCAAGACCTTCCTCGCGCCCGGCGGAAAGACCCTCCGCAAACGCGTCGAACTCTTCACCTGGGAAAAACTCGACTACGTCTCCAAAGTGAAAAAAGCCTTTGGGCTCTAATGCCTTTCGGATAATTGATCAGGCCCATCCTCGGATGGGCCTTTTTTTTCCTTTCTTTGCTTCGTGAAATCCTTTCGCCATCCAGCCCGACCCAAAAAAAGTACGCTGCTGATCGGTCCCCAAGCCGTCCGGCAAGCCCTTGAATCCGGTCAGGCGCTGGACCGGATCTACCTCGATCAAAAAGCATTCGGCACCGCCATCCCCCTTATCCGAAAGCTGGCCACCGAACTCGGCGTACCCATACAAATGGTACCCGCCGCGAAACTGGATAGCTTTCACGTTGTCGGACACGAAGGATGCGTAGCCCAAAAAGCCCGCGTACGATATCAATCTCTGCAAGATGTCATCTCCTGGGTGGTGGAACGTGGCGAAACACCCTTGTTTCTGATACTCGATGGTATTACCGATATCCGCAACATCGGTGGCATCGCCCGCACGGCCTACTGCACCGGCGTGCATGCCATCATCATCCCCGATAAAGGAGTAGGGGCCTTGCAGGAAGATGCGATCCTGACCTCCGCCGGAGCCTTGGAAAAAATAACCGTCTGTCGCGTCACGAGCTTACTCAAGGCCATTGACGATTTGCATTTGAATGGCATACAAGTACTGGCCTCAGTCATGCGCGCCGGTATGTCGATCGATCAAGCCGATCTCACCATCCCGCTGGCCCTCTTATTGGGCGGAGAAGAAAAAGGGATCTATCCCGCCTTGCTCAAAGCTGCCGATCAACAAGTTCACATTCCCATGTCTGGTGATTTCGATAGCCTCAACGTATCCGTGGCGGCCGGTATGATGTTGTATGAAGCCATGAAACAACGACGTCATGCCTGAGTCCATCCAACTCATCGAATGCCCGCGCGATGCCTGGCAAGGCCGAACGGACTTTATTCCGACGGCGCTTAAAACGAAATACCTGCAAGAATTGCTCTCGGTCGGCTTTCATACCCTGGATGCCGGAAGTTTTGTTTCACCCAAGGCCGTTCCCCAACTCGCCGACACGGCCGACGTGCTGCGTGCCCTCGACCTGCGCGATACCCAAACCCGCTTACTGGTGATTCTGGCCAACGAACGCGGTGCCGAACAGGCAGCTCATCATCCCTATCTTTCCTATTGGGGATATCCACTCTCCGTCTCCGAAACCTTTCAGCAGCGCAATACCCGTCAGTCCGTTCCGGAAGGGATCGAGTTGGCCAAACGATTGCGTCAGCAGTCCGAACGCTCCGGTGCCGAACTCGTTGTTTATGTATCCATGGGATTCGGGAACCCCTACGGAGAACCCTATCACCCGGATCAGGTGTTGGATCTGGCCCGGGAACTCCAGTCCATGGGCGTATCCATCGTGTCGTTGGCGGATACGGTCGGACTCGCCACACCCGACCAGATCCGCTCCCTGGTCACCCAGTGCCGCACCGAATTCCCATCCATTCAATGGGGCGTGCATTTGCATGCCAGACCCGGCGGACAACAAGAAAAGATCGCCGCCGCCTATGCAGCCGGCTGTCGTCGCTTCGATGGAGCTATCGGCGGCTACGGCGGCTGCCCCTTCGCCGAGGACGAGCTGGTTGGAAACATCAATACCCAGTCGCTGATCGATTACCTGTCCAAAATCCACCCCGATCTTTCCTTCGATCAAGCCCGATTCAACGCCTGTATTCAACTCGCCCAAACGATCTTCCCCGGATGACCTTCCAACTTTCCCTCCGGCCCGACCCACTCCCTGTTCCGATCGATCACCGGCAACGCATTCTCCTGCTGGGATCCTGCTTCACTGAACACATCGGAGAAGCCCTGCGCGAATGGAAATTTCCCCTGCTGCAAAATCCGCATGGGATTTTATTTGGTACCGATGCCATCGTGCACGCATTGGAAGATTATCGGACCGCCCGCGTTTATACGAACGAAGACCTATTCCAACTCAATGAATGTTGGCACAGCTGGCATCACCACTCGCGATATTCCGCCATGGATGTTTCCACTACATTGAACGGCATCAATGATTCAATACAGGAAGCACACCGTTTTCTTCGCACCGCCAATTGGTTGATCCTGACCCTGGGCTCCGCGTTTACATATCAACTCACCGACCGGGCCAGTGCGGGCGGGTTAAAGCCGGGCAATTCCGTCGCCAACTGTCACCGTGCGCCGGCCGATTGGTTTCGCAAGGAGATGTTGTCGGTGCAGCAGATCGTAGAAGGCCTATCACAAACGATCCAACAGCTGCGTAAGGAGAATCCCGCGCTGCAAGTGATGCTGACGATCAGTCCGGTCCGACACATTCGCGACGGTGTGGTGGAAAATAACCGCAGCAAGTCCAGGTTGATCCAAGCTGTGCAGCAACTGACCGAGCAAGTATCGGACTGCCACTATTTCCCAGCCTATGAATATGTGATCGATGTGCTGCGCGATTATCGGTTCTATGACATCGACCTGGTGCATCCCAATTACGCCGCCACGCAATTTGTGTTGGAGAAGTTCTCGGATTATGCATTTGATGCACAAACCCGGTCGCTGATCGAGGAGATCAGATCACTGGTGACCGCTCGAAAGCATCGGGTTCAATTTCCCGAGAGCCAGGCGCATCGTCAGTTTCTGAAACTGCATCATCATAACACGACTCAATTACAAGCACGGTTTCCGGACCTGGATCTCTCAGCCGAGTTAAACTATTTCTCCCGCCAGTAAGGATCCGCGACCGGATTGCTTCAGGTAGTTTTCCATTTGCCGAAGTAGTTCCAATTGGTTTTCCGCCCGCTCGGCATTTTGTCCCCTTCGTTCAATTCGATAATAGAGATCCCCCTGTAACAGATCCGTCGTGAACCGAAGACACTGCATGTAGGTCATCCACACCCCGGCGATGGGCAGCAGTTGATTCTCTAGCGACGATAGTGTGCTTTGCATGCCCGACCGGTAGCCATCCAAGAGCGATTCAAATAGGTCGGATCGGAATTGTACCTGTTGCGCAGCACTGTCTTCTTTTCCCGAGCCGTTGCAGATCGAACGGATCATATCGCCCAGATCCGAAAAAAAATATCCGGGCATCACGGTATCGAGGTCGATCGGACAAAGCCAGGTGTGTTCTTTTTCATCGATGAGTACATTGCTGAGCTTGGCATCGTGATGCATCATCCGCCAGGTAAAAGCCGGGTTTTGACGGATCCGACCATAAGCCTTTACGTAGTGCTGTCGGACTCTCAGATCGTCGATGAGTTGGGCATACTTATTTTTTTGACCGGCTCGGTCTTCTTGGATGGCCTGCTCCAATTGTTCATAGCGAAAGGACAGGTCATGAAAATGGGGTAGGGGGATGTACCAATGGGAATGATCTAGGGTCGAGGCGTATTTGGTAAAGCGCGCGAAAAACGCCGCTAAGGCAAAGGCTTGGTTGGGATCCTCTACGGCGGATAGTGTGTAGGATCCGTTGATGAATTCGGTTTGTCTCCAGGTTTGCTGGAATTCGTCGACATAGAGCCACTCTCCATTCGGAAACGCAAGGGGTTTAGCCAAGGGGTGCGAAAACGGCGATTCGGGCGAGCGGAAATGTTGGTAGAGCGCCTGGTGATTTTTGATCAGTCCGATCGGATCGGAAAAGATCTGCGTATTGATGGATTGCAGCAGGGTTGATTGGTTTCCGGCCGCTACTCGATAGGTATGATGGATCAGTCCCCCCACGATTGGCTCGATCGACGGAGCCATATTGTCGACGGACAATAGAACATTCAGCGAGGAGGGAAGGGGATGTTGCATGGTCAGTGCATTCGGTCGCCGCGGACCTCCAGTTTACCCATCAATTCTTTTTCGTATTCCAGCCACTGTTTCCAGCGGGTTCTTACTTTTTGGGGATCGATGAACTTTTCAGCAAGTTCCAGGAACAGGGTGTAATGTCCGGCCTCGCTTTCCATGAAACGTCGATAAAATTGTTGGAGATAGGGGTCGGAGAGTCCCTCGCTGAGACGTTTGAAACGTTCGCAACTACGGGCTTCGATCAGGGCCATGGTGAGGAGTTGGTCCAGCATGCGTGACTGCGGATCGCCGCCTTTTTGCTGGAAGTCCAACAACGCATTCACATATTCATCTTTCCGTTGTTTGCCTAGCGATAGTCCTCTTTTGTGGAGTTCGGCCAACACCAACCGAAAATGCCCCCATTCTTCCGTGACGATCGGCGCCAAGGCACTGACCAATTCGGGGTATTGGCTGTACCGTTGGATCAGGGAGATGCAGGAAGTGGCGGCTTTTTGCTCGCAGTAGGCATGATCGGTCAGAACATCCTCAAGCGAGTGGGCAGCGAGGTTCACCCAGCGCGGATCGGTTGGCAATTGAAGGCCCAAAATGGCTCGGGTATCGGCGGAAAGCTCCATGGCGCAAAGCTACTGGATTCGGGCTAAGTCGCTGACAGTCATGGTCTTTTCTGATAAAATTTCACTTGTTCATTCGCCCCGGACTTCGTACCTTTGCCCCCTCATAAATTGGATGAAAAAAATCGGATGAACCAAAAAGAAAAAAAAGATGTCACTAACAACTGAAAAAAAAGCGAACATTTTTAAGACCCACGCCGGTTCTGCTAAGAACACCGGCTCGATCGAGGGACAGATCGCGCTGCTCACCGAGCGCATCAGCCACATCAGCGAACACCTGCAAGTCAACAAGAAGGACTTCTCCACCAATCGGGGACTCATGCAATTGGTCGGTAAGCGTAAGCGCCTGCTTAATTACCTGCAGAAGCACAACCTGACCGGTTATCGTGCCCTGATCGGAAAACTGGGTATCCGCAAATAATCACAAGCCCCCGCTACACGGCCGGGGCTTGCTTCGTTTTATCCGCCTGCTTTTTTGGGAGGCGTTTCCCACCCAGATCGATGCAACCTGCCGTAGTATCGGGAATCCATTCCACCGATCCAACCTGCTATTGTCAGCTACGATCACAAATCAATGAACATGTTACAACAACCTATTCGTAAAACATTCGATATCGGAGATGGCCGTATGGTTACCATCGAGACCGGCCGCTTGGCCCGTCAGGCCGATGGAGCCGTCACCGTTTCCTGTGGCAAGTGTATGATCCTGGCTACCGTCGTGGCCAACAAAGATCCCAAGGAGGGACAAAGTTTCTTCCCGCTGTCGGTCGACTACCAAGAGAAGTTCGCTTCGGCCGGACGCATTCCCGGCTCCTTCTTCAAGCGAGAAGCCAAACTAAACGACTACGAGGTACTGACCAGCCGTTTGATCGACCGCGCCCTCCGTCCCCTTTTCCCCGAAGATTATCTCTGTGATGTGCAGGTGCTCGTTACCCTGATCTCCAGCGACCCGGAGGTAATGCCCGATGCCCTGGCTTGCTTGGCTGCATCTTCCGCACTTGCCGTATCCGACATTCCCATTAAAGAGATCATCTCCGAAGTACGGGTGTCTCGCGTCGACGGACAATTTGTGGTCAATCCCACCCGTAGTCAGATGGAAAAATCCGATCTGGATTTCATCATTGCCGCAACCGATAAGAACCTGATGATGGTGGAAGGGGAAGCAAAAGAATGTTCCGAAGCCGACCTCTGCCAGGCCCTCGAAATCGCCCACAATGCCATTCGCATTCAAGTGAAAGCGCAGGAAGAGTTGCGCGACCTGGCCGGCGTCAAGGGCAAGCGCGATTATGTGAAGCCCGCGACCGATGAGGCGTTGCGCGACAAGATCTATGCCTTTGCACAACCCAAGGTCTATGAAGTTGCCAAAGGAAAACTCAGCAAGCACGAACGCAGTGCGCGTTTCTCGGCGATCAAGGACGAAGTCATCGCTTATCTGAAAAAGGATCTGGGACTGGCTGAAGGAGAATCCTTGCCCGATCTCACCAAGAAGCTTACCTCTACGTATTACGGCGACCTGCAGTACGATGTCGTACGGGACATGATCCTGAACGAGCGGGTTCGGTTGGATGGACGTGACCTGGAAACGGTTCGTTCGCTCGATATGGAAGTGGACGTACTTCCCTCACCGCACGGATCTGCATTGTTCACGCGGGGCGAGACCCAATCACTGACTACCGTTACGCTCGGTACGCCGATGGATGAACTATTGGTGGAGAGTGCGGCCAAGTCGGTCGACTCAAAATTCTACCTGCACTATAATTTCCCGCCCTTCTCCACCGGTGAGGTGAAGATGATGCGCGGTCAAAGCCGTCGCGAAGTTGGTCACGGCAACCTGGCCCAGCGCTCGCTGAAGCAAATGATGCCAACAGGTGATTTTCCTTACACCGTTCGCGTGGTCAGTGATATCCTCGAGTCGAATGGCTCCTCTTCCATGGCCACTGTCTGTGCCGGTTCGCTGGCGCTGATGGATGCGGGTGTGGGTATTCCGAAGCACGTATCGGGGGTGGCGATGGGATTGATCAGCAAAGGCGATAAATATGCGATCCTGACCGATATCTTGGGTGATGAAGATCACCTTGGCGATATGGATTTCAAGGTCACCGGTACCCGCGACGGTATCTGTGGAGTACAAATGGATATCAAAGTGGACGGTTTGAAGATGGAAGTGATGCAGCAGGCACTCGATCAGGCCCGCCGCGCCCGTCTTCACATCCTCGATCACATGTATCAAGCCATTCCTGAATCTCGTTCCGAAGTGAAGCCGCATGCACCACGTATGGTGAAGCTGTTCATCGATAAAGAGTTCATCGGTGCCGTGATCGGGCCGGGTGGTAAAGTGATCCAGGAGATCCAGCGCGAAACAGGAACCACCATTACACTTGAAGAGATCAACAACCGCGGAGAGGTTAGTATTTTCAGCGTCAATAAAGACGGCGTGGAAAAAGCCGTTTCGTGGATCAAGGGTATTGTGGCCGTGCCGCAAGTGGGCGATGTCTACGATTCAACCGTGAAGTCGATCATGCCCTTCGGCGCATTTGTCGAGTTCCTCCCCGGAAAACAGGGACTGGTGCACATCTCGGAGATCAGTTGGAAACGACTCGAGACCCTGGAAGGCATCGTGAAGGAAGGCGATCACATGAAAGTGAAGTTGATCGGTACCGATCCCAAATCCGGTAAGTTCAAACTTTCCCGGAAGGTATTGATGCCAAAACCGGAATCAGCCCCGCGTCCGCCCCGTCCGGAAGACGAACAACCCAATGCTTAATTTTTTCAGACCCTGCTCGTCAGGGTCTTTTATTTTTATCGAATGGAAACGTATCGCTGTCTGACCATTCAGGTATCATCTGCGGAGCAATCCGACGAGTTGGTCGCTTATTTGGATGAAATGGGTTTTGAGGGATTCGAGCAATTGCCCGATCAATTGAAAGCCTATCGTCCCGGCGGCGAATGGCCGGAAAAAATCGTTTGCGATTATCTACAGGAAAGGTCTTTTCCCTTTTCGCTGGATACGCTCGAGAAGACCAACTGGAATCATGTCTGGGAGTCGTATTTCGATCCGGTTCTGGTGGATGATTTCGTTGGCATTCGGGCCCATTTTCACCCAAGCCTTACAGGGGTGCAGCATGAATTGATGATCACACCCAAGATGAGTTTTGGGACCGGCCACCATGCCACCACCCGCTTAATGGTACAGCAGTTACGGGGATTGATCCAACCCGGCGATCGGGTGCTGGACTTTGGAACGGGTACCGGCGTGTTGGCCATCCTCGCCCAAAAAATGGGAGCGGGGGAGGTGGTGGGGATCGACATCGAGGACTGGAGTATTGAAAATGCAAGGGAAAATGCCGAGGTTAACCTTGTGCCCGCGATCACCTTTCTGGTGGATGACCGGATCCGGGTTGAAGGACCATTTGATCGGATCTTGGCCAACATCAACCGAAATATATTGATCGAGCACATGCCATCCCTTCATTCGAGGCTCGCCCCTGACGGTGTATTGTTGCTCAGTGGCATACTGGAAGCGGATCTTGCGTTCATGGATCAGGCCTTGGAATCTTCAGGGTTGATGCGCACGGGACTTACCCAGGAAAAAGAATGGATTTGTATACAAGCCGTTCATAGTCAGCCGAATAAGTAGTATTAATTTTTTGTTACCCAATTGGTTTTTAAGTAGTTTTACAACTCCTTGAAAATCCAATGAACGAGTTTCTACTTCTCATTTTGGCCTATCTCATTGGCAGTATCCCCACGGCAGTCTGGGTGAGCAATCGTTATTTTGGTTTTGATATTCGGGAATACGGCAGCGGAAATGCCGGTGCCACCAATACCTACCGCGTACTGGGTCCCAAATGGGGCACCACCGTACTGCTCATCGATATGCTGAAGGGTATGGCAGCAGTTCAACTGGCCTGGTTATTGCCCGAGTATATCGACTCGGAGTGGCGGATGGATAACCTCCAAACCTGTTTGGGCTTGGCTTCCGTGCTGGGACATATCTTCCCCATCTGGGCTGAATTCAAGGGCGGAAAAGGGGTAGCCACTTTATTTGGAATGATCTTAGGGATCTCGCCGTGGACGGCCGTCTCCTGTGTTGGGATCTTCCTGCTGGTGCTTTACCTGACCCGATTCGTTTCCCTGAGCTCTATCCTGGCCAGTATTGCCTTTCCGATTTTTATCCTGGTGGTTTTCAACGTTGAAAATCCCGTCTATCGGGTCTTTGCAATATCGGTAGCGCTGCTGGTTTTACTGACCCATCAAAAGAATATCGGTCGTCTCCTGCGAGGGGATGAAACCAAGCTTCCCATTTTCAAGAACCGGGATCGGCGAAAAGCAGAGAAGCTACTTCCTTCAGGCGAGTGATCGGAGGCATTTCAGCTTCGCTGAACGCCCGGATTCGTTAGATTTATACCCGAAAAATCTTGTTCATGAGAATCCTGATCGTTTCCTTTTTATTGATGGGTTTATTGATCTCTTGCACACAGAATGCCCTGAGTGGCAAGCGTCAGTTCACCCTGCTGCCTGAATCGGAGTTGCAGGGAATGGCCAACAATCAATACCGTCAGTTCCTCACCAGCAAACGCGTGTTGGGCGTCAGCTCTAACGCAGATGCCTCTATGGTAAACCGGGTAGGGGAGCGGATCGTTCGAGCCGTTAATGAACTCTATGCGGAAAAAGGTCTTTCCGACAAATTAAAAGGATACGACTGGGAGGTGAACCTGGTTCAAGACAATCAGATCAATGCTTGGTGTATGCCCGGCGGAAAGATCGTCGTCTACACCGGATTGCTTCCCGTAACGCAAAATGAAGATGCCTTGGCTGCTGTGATGGGACATGAAGTGTGCCATGCCTTATTACAACATGGTAACCAGCGTATGAGTCAGGGGCTGGTGCAACAACTGGGTGGCGTGGCGCTCTCGGTGGCCTTGTCCAACCGTCCCCAGGAGACCCGCAACCTATTCCTCATGGCTTATGGTGTTGGTACACAGGTTGGCGTCATGCTTCCATTTTCAAGAGGTCATGAATTGGAGGCCGATCGGTGGGGACTGATCATGGCGGCCAAAGCCGGTTACGATCCCCGCCAGGCGATCGGACTTTGGGAGCGTATGCAAAAGGCCGGCGGTGGCAAGCCTCCGGAGTTTTTGAATACCCATCCCTCTGAGGGAAAGCGCATCGAGCGACTGGAGCGATTCATGCCAGAGGCGATGGAATGTTATGAAAAGTCAAAACGCTGAAAATCAATATCTTGATTTTATCTATTGCATGTTCTATTGCGGGTTCTTGATTCTTCTGTCTTGCCCTTTGTCCTTCCCCTAAATCGTCGTACTTTTGTCGCCCGACCAAATGATCCTTGTCACGGGTCGGGCTGTTTCACAAAACGACGTACATGTTACAGACCTTACCCGAAAAATTGTTGTTGGCCGATGAGAAGAACCTCCTGATCCAGGGGTTGCCTTCGTCCATTGAAAAACAGTTCAGCAAGCTCTCTTTCGCAAAAAACATTACGCCGCTGCTTCGGTCTCGCAAGATCGATTTCGCGCTGGTCTTTGCGGTCAGCGAGACGCAGTTGAGCGGAATTATTCGTGATGTATTGCCGGCCTTGAAAGAATCGACCAAGTTTTGGGTGGCATATCCGAAGACGACCTCCAAGATCGTGACCGATCTGAATCGGGAGAGTAGTTGGAATTGTCTGACCGGCGAAGGTTATGAGAGCATTGATCGGGTGGAGCTGGACCATGTCTGGTCGGCCCTGCGTTTTTGCAGATCCGAATTAGTGGCCACTACCGTATCCATCGTCACCGAAGTCATCGAAGAATAAATTATTTTGGGATAGTAAGTATCAAGCCCCGCGAGGGGCTTTTTTTATTTCCAGACAGCGGAGCCCAGCGACTGGGTCAGGCTCATTTCCATTTGTTTGAGGTGGAGGTGGGTCTGGTGCAGGATGCGAAATTCATCGGTGCTGTGCTCTTTTTCCATGTCCTGTTGATTTTCCAGGATCATTCGTTTGATCTTTCGGAGTTTGAGATAGGTGATGGCGGATTGCACCTCTTCCAAACTCTTATCCTCTTCGATCAGCAGGTATTTTTGAAGATCTTCCGGATTTTCGGATTGGATCAATTTCACCACGTCGGCATAGTCGTGTTCAAACAACCGGGCCTGATACCCGCTGTAGGTTGTGTTGCTGTTTCGCCAGCGGGGACTTTCCTCATACGGTGATTGCAGCAGTGACACGGCAAAGCGACTAAGCTCCGGATCGGGGTGGTACACGAACTCCGATCGGCTGATCGGGGAAGTTTTTTCCAGCCGCAGTTTGCGATAATATTGGATCAGTTGCAGCACGGAGGTGTTATCGATCAGGGATTCGTCCAGTAATTCCTCGAAGATGTAGTCGGCCACCAGTTTTTCTCCCTCCCAAGGCCGCATGCCGTGCTCCAGCAAGATGCGCGCGATCTCTTTCTCCTGGAGGTCGTCTTTAAAGAGTAATTGGAAAGTGGTTTCGTCGTATTCATTTCGTTCCCCTTCCTGAGCATTCTGTTCGAAGGTCTTTGCCTCCTCGAAAGGCATTTTCTTTTCGATCAGCGAAATGCGATCTCGAATGTATTTATTGACCAGGCTATGTAGTCCGGCCTCATCAATTTTCAGAAGTCCCGCGCATTGACGGATATAATCCTGTTGCCGGGTAAAATCCTCGGCCTTGTTGATCCGGGCGATGGTCTCCGCAATGCGGTTCACCACGGCCGATTTTCGGATCGAGTCTGATCCGGCATCCTGCAGGGCTACCTCCAGTTGGAACAGGATGATGTCCTTTTTATTTTGGCGGATATAATCCTGAAAGGCTGTGGCACCCATGGCCCGTACATAACTGTCCGGGTCGTGTCCGTCCGGTAACAATACCAACCGAACGTTCAGCCCCTCTTCCAGGGCCAAGTCCATTCCCCGCAGAGCGGCCTTGATCCCGGCCGCATCGCCATCGTAGAGGATCGTGAGATTGTCGGTGTATTTACGGACCAATCGGAGTTGGTCGGGGGTCAGGGCTGTTCCTCCGCTGGCCACCACATTTTCCAATCCTGCCTGGTGCAACGAGATCACATCGGTGTATCCTTCCACCAGCAAGCATTCATCCGACTTGTCCATCGCCTGTCGGGCGAAATACGAACCATAGAGGATCCGGCTTTTGACATAGATCTCGTTCTCCGGGGTGTTGATGTATTTGGGCGCCTTGTCGCTGGTCTTGAGGATCCGGGCTCCGAACCCTAGGATCTTGCCGCTGTGGTTGTGTATCGGGAAAATGACGCGGCCCCGGTAATTATCTACCCATTGGTCGTTGCGATGGGCGATGAGTCCCGCTTTTTGCAACAACTCGCTGTTGAATTGTTTTTGAGTGGCGGCTTGCGTGAAAGCATCTCGCACCTCGGGAGAATATCCCAGCTGAAATTTTCGGATGGTCTCATCGGAAAACCCCCGCTCTTGGAAATACGTCCAGCCTATGTCTTTTCCCTCCTCGGTTTCCAGCAGTTGCTCCGAAAACCATTGCTGGGCAAATTGGTTGATGATGAAAAGGCTGTCGGCCTGCTGTTGTTGTTGACGCTGTTCGTCGCTCGCAAAAGTTTCCTCGATCTCTATCCCATACCGATTGGCCAGCCAGCGAATGGCTTCCACATAGCTGTACTTTTCATGCTCCATCAAGAAGCTGATCAGGTTGCCGCTCTTGCCGCAACCAAAGCACTTGAAGATCTCTTTGGTGGGAGAGACCGTAAAAGAAGGGGTCTTCTCGTTGTGAAAGGGACAAAGTCCGAGGTAATTAGTGCCCCGTCTTTTCAGCTTTACGAAATTGCCCACCACGTCCAGGATCTCCGCACGGTGTTGTATCTGCTGAATGGTGTTGGGAGAGATCATGCAACCTGCAATTTAACGGATCCGGATCAGTCTCGTACGATCACGATCGAGGCCGCCCGGTCGTTCCAGCCTAAGATGTTCAGGCTCATACGCGACGAGGTCAGCGTATAACTGGCCCCCCTGAAGTTGGGTTGGTCGTAAAGGACTACCCGGTATCCGGAGGCGATCTGGATGGAGCTGAGCGATTGCTCCGGGAATCCCATGGCCGACAGACTCGGGTAGTTTCCCGGGTTTAGGGCAATGGATTGGCCGCGGAAGTCATTATCCGTAAACAAATATGCCGATTGCAATCCGCCAATCCCGCCCCCGTTGTTTCCGGTACCCCCTCCGTTATTTCCCCAACCTCCGCCATTGTTTCCGCCATTTCCCCAGCCGCCTGTGTTTACTTCCTCCACGATCAACGCACCGATTCGGTTTATGAATTGAGTCGGTAAACAAGTGCTAGACTGATTGATGGTTTGCGAAAACCCACTGATGTTTTCGCTGTTCAGATAAACCCGCAGGCGTAGGTTCTGAGGTAATTCAATGGATTGTATGTTAAACTTCAGGATACCTAGTTTGTATCCCTCGTAATTTCCGGGTTGCAGCCGGATCGCGTTCCCTGAATACTGGCACTCGCTGTACAGCGTAGCATAACTGCGCGGTCTTCCTCCGCTGTTATTATTATTATTATTGTTGTTGTTGGCTCTGTATTCTACCGTGAAGGAACCGATCTTGTCGTTGTACTGGCTGGGGAGACAGGGAGAGGAGTTGTCCAGTGTAATAGCCAATCCCGAATTGTACTCATTGTTCAGGTAGGCCTTCACCACAACGTTGCCCTGAATTCGCAGCGAGGAAATATTGAACTTCAATTCCCCGATCTGCGAACCACTATACGTGCCGGGAGTGAAGGATTGGGAGTAACCCCGGTAAGAGCAGTCGTTGAAGAAGGTTGCGTAATCGTTTTGGTTGGCCGGATTGTTGTTCGACAACTCAATGATCACCGAGGAGGCCATGTTGCGAAACTCCGGCTCCAGACAGGGCTGATTGCTGAAATAGGTTCGGGAACGTCCCTGAAAATTATCATTCTCATATATGGTCACCTTCAAGCCATTGGGGATCATCAGACCCTGCAGCCGGTCATTACCGATCTTCATTTGAAACAGGCGGTACTGACCAACGCCTAGCGAGTGACCAACACCCGTGAAATTGCATCCTTCATAGAGCCAGGCCGTTTGGCTGCTGGCCGCAAGCGGAAGCATAAATAATAGCGTTACGTAGAAGAGGATTTTTTTCATATCGATGGCTAAATGCATTCTTTGTTTTCTTTTTCTGTGTAGCGGATGCCGAATGAATTCAATACGTCCTCCGGTACTCCTTTCCACATATTTGGCTGATTGCCCATGTAGTTCAGGTCTTTAACTCCTTCAGGGGAGGTGTAAAATCCGGAGGCTGTTAAATTCCGCATCAGGCTGAAAAATTCAACACCAGGCCGCATCTCGGGTTTGGCTTTTTCGGGATACGCGATCTCGTTCACCAGTTCCAGTTGTTGCTCGGGGGAACATTTGGGAAAGGCCTTTTCATATCGGTTCAGGCATTGCATTTCCAGCCAGCGCAGTCCGCCTCGCATCGGAATCTGGTGATCGGGCATGTCTCTAACAATGAAATCGATGAAAGCCGGTACGCCGGCTTCGCTGGCTGAGCCACTCACTTCATCACGGGGGATGATGATATCCGCCAGCACCGTGATCGTCGCCATCTCATCTTTCGTAAAAAAGGGACCCTCTGCCAATAATTTTTTCTCCCTGGCCAGCTCATCCGGATTTCGGTCAAGGTTGAAGGTATCGGACGCATCCGTTTTTTTATCGGTTTCACAGCCGGTCAGTACCGCCGGGGCGGCGAGAGCACCGGTAGCGATCAGTTTCAGCGAGGACCGACGATCCATAGGATAAAATTAAAGTGTTTGTTTTTTTAGTTGATCGATGATGTATTCAGAGGCGCGCATGCTCAGGGCCAGGATCGTCCACGTGATGTTCTTGTCAGCCTGGCTCACAAAAGCTCCTCCATCCACACAGAAGAGATTTTTGCAATCGTGTGCCTGATTCCAGGCGTTGAGTGCCGAGCGCTTGGGGTCATTGCCCATGCGCACCGTACCGGCCTCGTGAATGATCTCACCGGGTTTGGACAGGCCCCATTGATTCGATTCATCGTCTTCTCCGCCCCAAGTGATCACCGCTCCCATGTTGTGCATGATCTCCTTGAAGGTTTCCTTCATGTGTTTCGCTTGACGGATCTCATGCTCACTCCATTTCACATGAAATTTGAGCACGGGGATCCCGTATTTGTCCACTGTCGTAGGATCGATGGCACAGTAGTTTGATTCCAGTGGGATCGCCTCGCCCCGTCCGGCCATCCCCACGCCGCAGCCATAGAAATAGCGATGGTCCTCTTTCAAGGACGCTCCATACCCGCCGGCTTCTTTTTTCTTCCCGTGTACCACGTATTTCCCGTTCAAACCCTCGATGCCCCAATTGAATCCGTAGCTGGGCTGACTCATCCCGCCCCAATATTCTATGTGATACCCGCGTGGAAAATCCAGTTTCTTGTTATCCATCCACCAAGGTGAATAAATATGCATGCCGCCTACGCCATCTTCATTGTATCGTTTGCGATCGAAGAGCTGCGGCAAGATGCCGCCCATTGCCGCTCCGGTAGAATCATGCAGGTATTTACCAACCACGTTGCTGCTATTGGCCAGTCCGTTCGGATGCCGGGCCGATTTGGAGTTCAGTAACAACCTGGCACTTTCGCAGGCACTGGCAGCCACAATTACGACGCGCCCCTCCACCTGATATTCCTGTAGGTCATCCTTGCTGACATACGACACCCCCGTGGCTTTTCCTTCTTTGTCTGTCAGGATCTCGCGGGCCATGGCCTGACAAATCATGTCGACATTTCCGGTCTTCAGGGCCGGATAGATCAAAACATTGGTCGACGAAAAATCCGCCTTTGCCATCGAACAGTTGCGGTTGCACTGACCGCAATAAAAACAAACCCCGCGCTCCTCATTCAGCTTTTGCGTGAGAATCGAGAGGCGAGAGGGGATCACTTTTACGCCCGCCTGCGTTGCCGCATTTTTAATGAATAATTCATGTAACCGGGGCTTCGGTGGTTTGAGAAAGATCCCATCCGGATCGTTTTCCAGTCCCTCGTTCGTGCCAAACACCCCGATCAACTTATCTACGGCATCGTAATAAGGTTTGATATCCTCGTATCCGATCGGCCAGTCATCTCCCAATCCGTCGATACTTTTTCGTTTGAAATCTTTGGGGCCAAAGCGAAGCGAGATCCTTCCCCAGTGATTGGTGCGTCCTCCCAGCATGCGGGCCCGCCACCACATCCAGTCGGTTCCGGCTTCTTTTTTATAGGGTTCGCCTTCGAGCGACCATCCGCCGTAACAGGCATCAAAATCACCGAAGGGGCGGATGGATGTACTGGCTCCGCGCCGAGGGGAATCCCACGGATTTTTAAGCTGGGTTATATTTTTCTGCGGATCGTACTGATAGCCCGCTTCCAGCAAACAAACTTTCAGTCCTGCCTGCGCCAACACATATGCCGCCATTCCCCCGCCGGCACCGGAACCCACGATCACGGCATCGTATTTCTTGGACTGTTTTTTGACTTGAAGATCTCCCATGAGAAGCATTTGTTGGCTTTCCAAAATAGTTCTTTCCTACTTTCGAAAAGTCAATAACGCAGTCTTTTTTCCAACACCGTTTATCTTTAGGCAAATCTTCCTATGCGCCTCCTTCCAATCCTCCTGATCATGCCCCTGTTATCCACCTCCGTATACTGCCAATATCAGGACACGAACCTGTATCCAGTCTATGCGGGGAATGACCTGGGACTTACCTATTCACCCACCCGCAGTGTGCTAAAGGTTTGGTCGCCCACCGCCACCGCCGCCGAGTGGATCCTCTATGAAAAAGATGCCGGGGGAGCCCCCCTGGGTACCTACCCCCTGCAAAAGCAGACACAGGGCATTTGGAAAGGAGAGCTTCCAGGGAACCATAAAGGGAAATATTATGCCCTGCGGGTGCAGATCGACGGAAAATGGTCAGACGAGATCGTCGACCCCTACGTCCGCGCCACCGGAGCCAATGGGAAAAGAGGTCAGATCCTGGACCTGAAAGAAACCGACCCGTCGGGATGGAAGACTGATCGCTCTCCCGCATTTGCTCAGAAAACCGATGCCATCATCTACGAGTTACATGTTCGGGATGCCAGTATCCACCCCAGCTCCGGTATTCGGCAAAGGGGAAAGTATCTGGGACTTACTGAGCGCGGAACGAAAAATCCGGGTGGACAGTCCACCGGACTTGATCACCTTTCAGAGCTTGGGATCACGCACGTACACTTGCTGCCGGTTTTTGATTTTTACTCGGTCGATGAAACCCAACCCGATAAAAAATATAACTGGGGATACGATCCGCAAAACTACAATGTGCCCGAAGGTTCGTACGCCACCAATGCCCACGACGGTGCCGTTCGTATCCGCGAATTCAAACAGCTGGTGCAAGCCCTGCATCAAAAAGGCATACGGGTGATCATGGATGTGGTCTATAATCATACGGCGCTCACCGAACGATCGAATTTCAACCAATTGGTACCGGGTTATTATTACCGCCAGGACGAAAAAGGCGGATTCTCCAACGCTTCTGCTTGTGGGAACGAAACGGCCAGCGAGCGGCCGATGTTCCGAAAATTCATGCTGGAATCGATGCGCTATTGGGTAGAGGAGTATCACATCGATGGCTTTCGGGTCGACCTGATGGGTATTCATGACATCGAGACCATGAACCTGATCTCCGCCGAACTCCACCGGATCAAGCCGGACATATTGTTGTACGGGGAGGGGTGGACCGCCGGAAGGAGTCCGCTACCTGACGATCAACGAGCCCTCAAGGCCAATGCACACCGTCTCGACCGCATTGCCGTGTTCAGCGACGATATGCGGGATGCCATCAAGGGTAGTGTTTTCGATCATCACGACAAAGGCTTTGTATCGGGGAAATCCGACTTAGAGACTTCTATTCGTTTCGGGGTCGTGGCCGCTCTGCCCCACGATCAGGTCGATGCCTCTAAGGTGATCTACGCGAAGCAGGCCTATGCCGCACAACCGCACCATACGATCACCTATGCGGAATGTCACGACAATCACGTGCTGCACGATAAATTATCCATCTCGGTAGCAGATCAATCCGATTCCCTCCGCGCTGAAATGCACCGCTTGGCCTTGGGGATCCTGCTCACCAGTCAAGGGATCGTCTTTTTACACGCTGGTACGGAATTTCGCCGAACCAAAAAAGGCGTGGAGAATTCCTATGAGAGTCCCGATAGCATCAACGCCATCGATTGGAATAACAAATCGCAGCAACTCGACTTTTATCACTACGTACGCGCCCTCATTCAATTGCGAAAACAACATGCATCTTTCCGTATGACCGACGCCAATACACTCATCCGATCCATTCGATTTGAAGAGACAGAATCCGCCGGATCGGTCAGTTTTCAGATCGAATCAACAACTGGAAAAGACAATTGGAGAAAGATCCGTGTTCGTTACAGCGGAATGTATGCTGCCGAACCTTGGGTGGTGGGGGAAGGTTGGAAGACGGCTATTTTGAATAACCGAGTGATCAAGGATAGATCGGATTGGAAGGTAATTCCGGTGAAGCCGCTTACACTGACCGTGTTGTATCAGTAACGATCCCGGGGCGGACGGGAAGAGGGATCGAAGCGGGGCCTGCGATCGGTTGGCCCAAAAGACGGTGCCCGGCGATCCTCTGCCGGTTTTACGATCATTACTTTTTTGCCGATGCCGAGGTTATTCAATCCCTCAATGGCTTCCCGGGCTTCCTGGTCATTGGGCATTTCAACAAACGCAAAGCCCCGGCTCTTGCCCGTCTCTTTGTCCATGGTGATTTTTGCCGAACTAACCGTTCCAAATTTGTCAAAGAATTCCATCAATTCAGCATCATCCATGTCGTATGGGAGTCCGGCTACAAAAAGTTTCATGGATATTGATTTGGGTGTTCCGACTGTGCAGAAAAATCAAAGGTAGGCCAAAATTTATCCGGCAAGCAAAACTTGAGCGG
This sequence comes from Chitinophagaceae bacterium, assembly GCA_964229195.1. Taxonomy (GTDB): domain Bacteria; phylum Bacteroidota; class Bacteroidia; order Chitinophagales; family Chitinophagaceae; genus JJ008. The sequence continues at coordinate 41,321 of CAXRAX010000082.1, forward strand.
AATCATCCTGCATCCTTGGGAACGGTCATTGTAGTACCTTAGCCAAAACATTTCTTGCCATGCGTGAAGTCGTTGTCGTATCTGCCGTCCGTACCCCGATGGGTAGTTTTGGCGGTTCGCTTAAATCCTTATCCGCTACTCAATTAGGTGCCGCTGCCATTCGCGGTGCCTTGGAGCGTATTCAACTAGATCCCCGAGTGGTCACCGATGTATTTATGGGATCGGTGATCCAGGCTAATTTGGGACAAGCCCCGGCCCGTCAAGCTGCGAAATTTGCGGGATTGCCCGATTCAGTCAATTGCACTACCGTAAACAAGGTCTGTGCCAGCGGCATGAAAGCCATATCAATGGCCGCACAACATATCTTATTGGGCGATGCGGACGTGGTGATCGCTGGCGGCATGGAAAGCATGAGCAACGTTCCTTTTTATTCCGAGCATGTTCGTTGGGGTAATAAATACGGGAATGTGAGTTTGGTCGACGGACTAGCCAAAGACGGACTCACCGATGTATACGATGGAAAAGCCATGGGTGTGGCCGCTGAACTTTGTGCCTCCACTTGCCAGATCACCCGTGCCGATCAGGATGCCTTTGCCATCGAGAGCTATCAGCGTTCTCAGCGGGCTTGGAACGAAGGCCTTTTCTCGCCTGAGATCGTACCTGTCTCGATCCCACAACGAAAAGGTGATCCGATCGTGGTTGCCAAGGATGAAGAGCCTTTTCAAGTCAAATTCGACAAGATCCCGCAGCTCGCGCCGGCTTTTACCAAGGACGGTACCGTAACTGCCGCCAATGCATCCACCATGAACGACGGAGCAGCGGCCCTGGTCTTAATGTCAGCCGAGAAAGCACAATCGCTCGGACTCAAACCTCTGGCCTATATCCGTGGCTATGCCGATGCCGAACAAGCACCGGAATGGTTTACGACCGCGCCTGCTATCGCCTTACCAGCCGCGCTTAAAAAAGCCAAGCTGGAAATGTCGCAAATCGATTATTGGGAGATCAATGAGGCATTTTCAGTCGTGGCTCTGGAAAATATCAAACGGCTCGGATTGGATGCGTCGAAGGTCAATGCCTTCGGAGGAGCTGTTTCACTGGGTCACCCGTTGGGTTGCAGTGGCGCCCGTATTTTGGTTACCCTGATAAATGTACTCAACCACCACAATGCTCGATATGGGGCGGCCGGTATATGCAACGGCGGCGGCGGCGCCAGTGCCTTAGTGATCGAGCGTGCCATGGCATGAAAACACTGATCCGACATATCCATTCTTTAGTGGGCGTACAGGATCCCAAGCAACCGTTGCGCGGAAAAGCAATGGCACAACTTCCTTCGATCGCGGATGCATACTTACTCTTGGAGGATGATACCATCCTTGGCTTCGGGGAAATGAAGCAACTGGAACTGTCAGCATCGGATGTGGATCAGGTCATCGAGGCAACCGACCGGTTTATTCTTCCGACCTGGTGCGATAGTCATACCCATTTGATTTTTGCTGCTACCCGTGAAGAAGAGTTTGTGGACAAGATCAAAGGCGCCACTTATGCCGAGATCGCCGCCAAAGGCGGAGGTATCTTGAACTCAGCCCGAAAATTACAAGCCTCCTCCGAAGAGGATTTGTTCGAAATGGCGATGACCCGGTTGCAGTCGGCCATCAAACTGGGAACCGGTGCCATCGAAATTAAAAGCGGGTACGGACTCAGCACCGACGCAGAATTGAAAATGTTGCGTGTGATCAAGCAGATCAAAGAGCAGGCACCCATACCCGTTCGCTCTAGTTTTCTGGGGGCACATGCCATTCCGACCTTGTACAAAGACGATCGCGAAAGCTATCTCCAACTATTGATCGAGGATATGCTCCCGCAGATCGCGGCTGAAAAGCTGGCAGATTACGTGGATGTTTTTTGTGAACAGGGATTTTTTTCAACGGAGGAAACGTCCCGAATACTCGCTGCGGCCGCCCGCTATGGTTTGCGTCCCAAGATCCATGCCAATCAATTATCCGTATCTGGTGGGGTAGAAGTGGGCGTTCGCCACGGGGCTCTCAGCGTCGATCATTTGGAGTGTATGGATGACGAGGCGATCGAATGTTTATCCGCTTCCGATACCATCGGCACCTTGCTGCCCGGATGCTCGTTGTTTCTTCGAGCTCCTTATGCACCCGCTCGTACATTGATCGAGAAAGGGGCGGCAATTGCCCTGGCCACCGATTACAATCCGGGCAGTTCACCTTCCTACAACATGAATCTCGTGGTATCGTTGGCCTGTTCACAAATGAGATTGTTGCCGGAAGAGTCTGTGAATGCGGCTACGATCAACGGCGCTTTTGCGATGGAGCTGGCCGATCAGGTGGGTAGCGTGGCGGTGGGAAAAAAAGCGAATCTGATCATAACCAAGCCGATGTCTTCACTGGCCTATCTACCGTACTCGTTCGGAGAGAACGTGGTGGATCGGGTGATGCTCAATGGAAAATTCTTTTCGTAAACTGAATCTATTCTGTATGAAGCGTATCATTGAATGTGTTCCGAATTTCAGCGAGGGGCGTGACGCCGAGAAGATCCGTCAGATCACCGATGAGATCGAAAAGATCGATGGGGTTCGCTTGTTAAATGTTGATCCGGGAAAGGCCACGCATCGCACCGTCGTCACGTTTGTGGGCGAGCCAGAAGCGGTGATCGAGGCCGCATTTCAGGCCATTCGAAAAGCCGGTGAACTCATTGATATGTCACAACACGAAGGAGCACACCCCCGGATGGGAGCCACTGATGTTTGTCCCCTGATCCCCATTAGCGGTATCAGTCTGGAAGAGACGGCTCAGTACGCACAGCAATTGGCTAAGAGAGTAGGGGAAGCGTTGAACCTTCCGGTTTATTTGTATGAAGAAGCGCAGCCCAATGCCAGCCGTAAAAACTTATCCATCATTCGGGCCGGAGAATATGAGGGATTCTTTAAAAAGATTCAGCAGCCGGAGTGGAAACCGGATTTTGGTCCCGCTACGATGGACGCCAAACGCGGGGCCACGGTGATCGGGGCGCGGGATTTTTTGATCGCTTACAACGTCAATCTAAACACGACCTCCACCCGCCGGGCCAATGCGGTAGCGTTTGATGTGCGCGAGGCGGGTCGGGTGAAACGGGAAAACGGTCAAGTGGTAAAAGATTCAGCGGGAAACCCCGTGAACGTTCCGGGTACGTTGAAGTCGGTGAAAGCCATTGGCTGGTTCATTGAGGAATATGGCATTGCTCAGATCAGTATGAATCTGACCAACATTCGCGTAACACCTTTGCACGTGGCGTTTGACGAGGTCTGTGAGCGGGCCAGGGATCGGGGAATGCGGGTAACGGGCAGTGAATTGGTGGGTTTGGTTCCGTTGCAAGCTTTGATCGAGGCCGGAAAATATTTCCTGCGCAAGCAAAACCGCTCGGTGGGAGTTTCGGAGAAAGCCTTGATCGATATGGCGGTTCGGTCGATGGGACTCGATGAACTGACGCCCTTCAAGCCCGAGGAACGGGTGATCGAATATTTGTTGCAAGATCCGGCTGAACAGAAACTAATCCGTCAGTCCCTCTCGCGGTTTTCGGAAGAGACCGCCAGTGAGAGTCCGGCACCCGGTGGCGGATCCATTGCGGCTTACGTGGGCACGCTGGGGGTTTCACTCGCAACGATGGTGGCCAATCTTTCTTCGCACAAGAAGGGATGGGACGAGCGCTGGGCCGAGTTCAGTGATTGGGCCGAGAAAGGAGAGGCGCTTCGTCGGCAGTTATTGTTATTGGTGGATGCGGATACCCGTGCCTTTGACGCGATCATGGCGGCCTTTGGGTTGCCGAAGTCGACCGAAGCTGAAAAAAGATCTAGACAGGAGGCCATTCAGTCGGCTACCAAGCAAGCCATGGAAGTGCCCTTACAGGTGATGCGCCTTTCATTGCAATCGATGCAAGTGATCGAGGCGATGGCCATGCACGGTAACCCGAATTCCGTTTCCGATGCAGGGGTTGGCGTGCTGTGTGCTCGAGCTGCCGTATTGGGAGCGTTCATGAATGTGCGCATCAATGCTGCCGGCTGTACCGACGCTGATTATGTAAAAACTATTTTAGCCGAAGGTGCTCAAATGGAAAAAGAAGCCATGATGAAAGAAGAGCATATCCGCACGCTGGTCGACCACCAAATCTCTACACTCTAAATTCCGAACTCCGAACTGCTCTACCCTCCACCCTCTACGCTCATCATCCGCTCAAACACCTTTTCATACTCTCCATTTGCCAATTCCCAGGCGCGGGAGACTTCCTGATAGGCTTTCTCCGCCGTTTGAAATTTTAATTTGTCGGAGTAGCATTCCGGGTTAGCTAGTTCGGCCTCCAACTTTGTTTTCTGGGTAGTCAATTCCGCCAGGCGTGATTCAGCTTGTTGAAATTCTTTTTGGACCCGTTGCCACTCCTTTTTTTTCTCTTTATCGATTGGCGCATTGGCGGGTGGTGCTTGTGGGGTGGTTGTATTTTTTGCAGGGGCCGGTGCAGGGGCGGATTTTTGTTTGGATTTGTTGGAAGAGGCCGACGCTGGTTTTGCCATTCGTTGTTTCCACTCCGCCCACTCTTCGTATCCGCCTTTGAATTCTTTGATCTCCCCGTCTACGATCTCCCAGATCTTATTGGCGGTTTTGGAAACAAAATAGCGGTCGTGGCTCACGAGTATCATGGTTCCCTCGTATTGGTTGAGGGCTTCGATCAGCAGGTCGCAACTGTGCATGTCGAGGTGGTTGGTGGGCTCGTCGAGCAGTAAAAAATTTGCCTTGCTGACGATGACTTTGGCCAGCGCTACGCGAGCTTTTTCTCCACCACTGAGTACCCGTATGCGTTTGTCGGTATCGTCGCCGCTGAACAGAAAACATCCCAATAGGGCGCGCAGTTCCAGGTCGGTCATTTGACTACCGCAGCCTTGCATTTCTTCAAGGATGGTGTGTTGCAGGTTCAGGGCTTCCAATTGATGTTGGGCATAGAAGCTATCTTCTACGTTATGCCCCCATCGTCTTTCACCATCATAGGATTCAATGCCGGCAATGATGCGCAACAGGGTGGTCTTGCCTTTGCCGTTGGCACCGATCAGGGCGATCTTGTCGCCTCGCACGATCTCAGCCTTGGCATTTTTTAGGATATTCAGCTCGCCGTAGGATTTCCGGAGCTCGTTGAGCTCTACCAGTACTTTACCCGGCACTTTGTCTACCCGAAAATTGATACGGATGTTGGGTCTTTCCAGGTTCGCATCTTCGATGCGTTCGAGTTTATCCAGTCTTTTCAGGATGCTTTGTGCCATGGCCGCTTTGGAGGCCTTGGCCCGAAAGCGTTCGGCGATGCGCTCTTGCTGACGTATATAATCTTGTTGGTTCTCAAAGGCCTTTTTTTGAAGGTCGATCCGAACGGCTTTTTCTTTCTCGTAAAAATCGTAGTTCCCCGTATATATGTGAAGGGATTGCTGGTAGAGCTCTACGATCTTGGTCACCATCCGGTTCAGGAAATATTTATCATGGCTCACGATGACCACCGCGCCCTCATAGTTGCTGAGGTATTTTTCCAGCCATTCGATCGAGGGCAGGTCGAGGTGGTTCGTCGGCTCGTCGAGCAGCAGCAGGTCGGGTTTTTGAAGGATCATCTTGGCCAGCAGCACGCGCATGCGCCAGCCACCGCTGAATTCGGCGTAAGGGCGGTGCAGGTCGGCTGGGGAGAAACCCAGTCCCTGTAACACCTCCTCGGTGCGGTGTTGGATGTTGTATCCCCCTTTGGTTTCCAGCTCGTGTAATTTATCGGTATAGGCGATCAGGGTTTTTTCGTCGCCGGTCCGCTCCAATTCCTTTCCCAGCGCTTCGATCTCGGCTTCCAGGTCATGGATCTCCTGGAAGGCGCTGAGGGCTACGCCCAGGATAGAGTCGTGCGTGTCGAAGCTGAGCAGGTCCTGATGTAAGTATCCGATCGTGGTGCCGCGGCTACGCTCTACGGCGCCGGCGCTGGGACTATATTCACCCGTCAGCACCTTCAATAAGGTGGATTTTCCCGTTCCGTTGTAACCGATCAGCCCGATCCGTTCGCCCGGCTGGATGTGCCAGGTGGCATCCGAAACGATGGTGCGTGCACCAAATTCAAAGGTGAGGTTCTGAAAGCCGGCTAACATGGGCGGCAAAATTAACACATTCTCTTGGCGTGGCGTCGTGGATGTCGTACGATCCGTCTAGCTTTGCAGCGTGTTTCGCATTATTTTATTCTTTCTGGGGATCTTTTCCGGTTCCTTGTTCGGCCAAGACAAGTTTACGTTCAACGGGTATGTGCGCGATAGCCTCACCGGCGAGAGCATCATTGGGGCCACGGTTACCGTGGGAGGATCCAACCGAAATCTGCTGACCAACAATTACGGATTTTTCTCTGTTACACTCCCGCCGGGAGATTATGAAGTGGTTTTTTCGCACGTCTCTTACGAGAGTTTTACGCGTCGCATCAAACTCAATGCTTCCCAAACGTTCACGGTTTCGCTTACACCCCGATCGGCCGCTTTGCAGGAAGTGGTGGTCTTTAACAAGAAAAAAGACGGCAATGTGAAAAATGCCCAGATGGGTAAGGTGGATCTTTCCATGAATCAGATCAGGACGATCCCGGCCTTTCTGGGTGAGGTAGACATCCTCAAAGCCATTCAATTATTACCAGGGGTACAAAGCGCGGGGGAGGGGAATGCTGGTTTTTACGTGCGGGGTGGGGGACCAGACCAAAATCTCATCCTCTTAGATGATGCCACGGTGTACAATACAGGCCACTTGTTTGGTTTCTTCTCCGTATTTAACGGAGATGCGATCAAAAATGTTTCGCTGATCAAGGGAGGCATGCCGGCACAATACGGCGGGCGTCTGTCATCGGTACTGGACGTGGCCATGAAAGAGGGAAACTTGAATCGATTTCAAGGAGAGGGCGGCATTGGGCTGATCGCCAGTCGTTTTTCGGTACAAGGCCCGATCCAAAAAGATAAATCCTCCTTCATTGTTTCGGCTCGTCGTACCTACATCGATGCGCTGGTCACTCCATTTGTAAAAAAGAGCAGCGGATTTTATGGGTCGGGTTATTATTTCTATGATTTGAACGCCAAGGTCAACTATCGTTTTTCGGACAAGGACCGCTTATTTCTGAGCGGGTATTTCGGTCGGGATGTTTTTAATTTCAACAACTCCAAGCGATCTTTCTCGACGCGTGTTCCCTGGGGAAATGCCACCGGTACGCTGCGGTGGAATCATGTGTTTGGTCCCCGTGCCTTCACCAACACCACCCTCGTCTTCAACGACTATCAATTCGATTTTACTGCCCGGCAGGAGAATTTTGAGGTGGGACTTTCCTCAGGTATTCGCGATATCGGTTGGAAATCCGATCTGGATTATTATCCCAGTCCCAACCACAAGGTGAAAGTGGGCATGGCCCTGACCCATCATACGTTCGTGCCCAACGTGGTGAGTGGTCGTCAAGACAGCATCGTCTTTCAGCCCAACAATGCCTTGGCCAAATATGCGTTGGAATCGGCCTTGTATCTGCAGGACGATTGGTCGATCGGCGAACGCTGGAAGATCAATTACGGCATTCGGCTGAGCCGTTTCACCCAAATGGGGCCTTTCACCCGTTACATGCGCGATGTGAATGGCAACAAGATCGACAGCATGGTGTATGGGCGGGCCCGGGCGATTCAATCGTACGGGGGACTGGAACCACGGCTTACCATTCGGTATGGTTGGAACGACAACAGTTCCTTCAAGGCGGCGATCACCCGAAATTATCAGTACATCCACCTGGTGACCAATGCCGGCAGTACGCTTCCCACCGATCTCTGGGTGCCTAGCACCTATGCCGTTCGGCCACAGGAGAGTTGGTTGTTCGCGATGGGGTACTTCCGGAATTTCTCGGACAATACCATTGAAACATCCTGGGAGGTTTATTATAAGGACATGCAAAATCAGATCGAGTACAAGGAGGGGTATACACCCGGATTGACCGATCCGGAAGAGGAATTCGTTTTCGGAAAGGGATGGAGTTATGGTAGCGAGTGGTTAGTGAACAAGGTGAAAGGTCGGCTCACCGGGTGGGTAGGGTATACTTTATCGTGGACCAAACGACGGTTTCCGGACTTGAACGGTGGAGAAGTGTATTCGGCACGCTACGATCGTCGGCACGATGTTTCCGTGGTCAGTAATTGGGAGCTGAATCGGAAGTGGAAATTCGGAGCCGTTTTTGTTTACGGAACAGGCAATGCGATCACGTTACCCGAGCGTTTTTATTTCATCAACGGCGTGTTGACACAAGAATATAGCCGGTTGAACCAATATCGCATGCAGGCATATCATCGGATGGATGTATCGGCAACCTATACACCGAAAGTGAAGCCTGGAAGGAAAGGCGGACAATCTTGGGTGTTCAGTATTTACAACCTGTACAGCCGACAAAATCCGTATTTCCTGTATTTCGATCAGACGGGTCAGTTGTCCAACGGCGACCTGCAGGTAGAAGCCCGACAGGTTTCCCTGTTTCCGATCCTGCCGTCGGTCACTTGGAACTTCAAGTTCTAGATCTCCTTCTAATTTTTCTGAATGTTCCCTCGGTCAAAGATGAGTCGCACCAAGGCATTCTTTCGTTCATCGGCGGTCAGGTAAACCTGATGACGCTCGTTTCGGGTTGTAACGATCATCAATGCCGTGTTGGGCGGAATTTGTCCAAGGTTTTCTCCGACCATGACGATCTCGCGGACAGGCTGTTTTGAATCTATCCAGATCTTCAGTTTGATCGGCTCTGCCCGCAGCATTTGATTTACGATCAATGGTTTTTTATTGACATATACCGAGATCGTGTCGCCATCGATTTGCCCGTTGTCATAAAAGGACAGTTGTACTTCTCCGCTGTCGAGTCGAATTTCCTGCACCAGTTGATCGATCTTTTGGGGGGGCGTTGGTTTGGCTGCCGGGGCGGCGGGGAAGACCGACTTTTCGAACCGTGTCAGTAAAATGGTGCCGGGGGCACAGGGGGTTCGTCCGTCGATCGCACGTCCGGAGGGGGTTGACCAATTTCCCCGCAACTGCAGCTCTTTTAAGTTCTCCGAGGTACCCGAGGATAGCGTGAACTCATAATTCTTCAAACAGGGAACACATTCTTCTTTCAGCCGGAAGGTCACGATGCCTGTTTCACGTAGCAACGCAACGCGTTTGACGGAATCCCACAGGCCCACGATTTCATTGCTGATAAAGTTGGACGAGTCGGAAAAATGATAGGCCTTTCCGCGGATCTCGTCGCCCACACAGTTCAGTTGCAGCTCCGTCTGATAAACCGGAAAGCATCCGCCCGGACCGGTGATCAGTTTACCCCGCCAAAATCCGGATATCTCCTGTGTTTGACCGGGGATGGCCAGTAGGAGCAACCAACTTAAATAAAAGCAGGAGAGCCGCATGGCCTAAAGGTACGGAGCGGCAGGACTTACTGGGACTTATACCGAAAACGAACGACGGCATTTTTCTGTTCAGTAGAGGTAATTCGCACTTCAAAACGTTCTTTTCCGGATTCCACGATCATCAGCGAGGTGTTAGGGGGGATGGTGCCGAGGTTTTCTGCCACCATCGTTACTTCCTGTTCCGTGGTCCCGGCAGGGATCTCGAAGGTGATCTCCAGTGGCGTGGCCGTGAGTCTTTTTTGGGAGAGGGCTAATTTTTTACCGACGTAAACGCTGATGGTATCGCCGTCGATCTCCCCGTTATCGTACAAGCGGATGCGAATCGTACGGTTATTGACCGTCAGTTCACGACTCAGTTCATTTTCACGCTCATTTAAAACGGATGGGGTCGGCTCCTCCGGGCGGTTGGGGGTAGTCTCCTGACTGGGGGCAGACGTGGTAGAAAAATTGGAACGTACCAGATTGGAGCCAGGTCCGGGTGAGTCTGAACTACCGGAACGCGTCTCGGTGAATGTTTTTTTAGTTGGCGTACCGGCGATCTTATTTCGGTCGGTGGGTGCCTGATTGTCGTAGATGGTTTTATTGTTGCGGACCTGATTTTTTAGGAAGGGCTCCGTGTAGAAGTCCGACTCCGTGACACGACGCAGGTACACTTTTCCATCCCCACAATCGGCTCCCTTTAGGATGACGGGAGCACTTTTTTCAAATTGACTGGTATAATTCCCCTCCAAAAAATCCTCCCGGCCCGAGCGAACCAGGCTGAGGTTACAATCCATGATACAGGAATGCGAATCATCACTCATCTTGATCTCGATGGTATTGGTTTCCTGGAGACGGACCCTCTTGCCGGCCGCATCGTAGTTTCCTTTGAGGGCGGCTTTGCCGTAAAAGATCTTGTTGAGGTAGGAGTATGAGACACCCTGAACGGTGGGACCGTTTTGTTCGATCTGGATCTCGAATTTGTATTGCTCGAATTGATCCGTGATGAAATATCCGCGCCAGATACCGGTGAGGTTTTGCGCGATCGATACGCCACTGATCGAAAGGGCCAACAGCAACAGCAGGAAACGACAACGGGAATCAAACATGCCCCCAAAACTATATAAATCACTTTTTTTCCGGTGGGTGTGCCCGGCAATCATTTGTTAAAATCGTCCGGATCTCACGGGGTTGCACCGGGTACGCTGACAAGCACCCGAGGGCGAAAAATCGTTAGCTTTGCGCTCTTACAGTACGTTCAACCACCCATGATTCAAATAACCTTTCCGGACGGAGCCGTCCGATCGTATGAACCCGGTATTACACCGTTGGAAATTGCCAAGTCCATTTCCGAGGGCCTGGCCAAAAAAGTGCTGGCCGCCAAGGTGAATGGAGCGGTGCAGGATGCCACGCGGGCACTGGACAGTGATGCCCAATTGCAGTTGCTCACCTGGCAAGACGCAGAGGGAAAGGCAACTTTTTGGCATTCCTCTGCCCACCTGATGGCAGAGGCCGTGGAATCTCTTTTCCCGGGGGTTCAATTTTGGGTTGGTCCAGCCGTCGACAATGGTTTTTACTATGACATGGACCTGGGTGATCGAAAAATGACGGAGGATGATCTGCTCGCCCTGGAAAAAAAGATACAAGAATTGGCTAAGACGTCTGCTGCCTATGTGCGCAAAGAGATCTCCAAGTCGGAGGCCGTAGCCTATTTCACTGAAAAGGGAGATCCCTATAAACTCGACCTGCTCAGTAACCTGACGGACGGTTCGATCACTTTTTACACACAAGGCCAGTTCACGGATCTCTGTCGGGGACCCCATATCCCGCATACGGGTCTGATCAAGGCCTTGAAGTTGACCAATATTGCCGGTGCCTATTGGAAAGGCAATGAGAAGAACAAGATGCTCACTCGGGTATACGGGGTGAGTTTTCCGGCGCAAAAAGAACTGGATGAGCATTTATTGATGTTGGAGGAGGCCAAAAAAAGAGACCACCGAAAACTTGGAAAAGAATTAGGCATTTTCACCATGGATGATGATGTGGGTCCCGGACTGCCCCTCTGGCTTCCCAATGGCGGAATTGTAATTGAAGAACTCGAGAAGCTGGCCAAAGAGACCGAATTGGACGCGGGTTACAAACGGGTGGTCACGCCCCATATCGCCAAGGAAAGCATGTACCTGACCAGCGGACACTTGCCTTATTACGCCGATAGCATGTTTCCTCCCATGGAAATGGATGGAGAGAAGTATTACCTGCGGGCGATGAATTGCCCCCACCACCACAAGGTATTCCATGCCGAACCCAAAAGCTATAAAGACCTTCCTTACCGCCTTGCCGAATACGGTACTTGTTATCGCTACGAGCAAAGTGGTGAATTGTTTGGTTTGATGCGGGTGCGTTGCCTGCACATGAACGATGCCCACATCTATTGCAACCGCGAACAATTTTTTGACGAGTTCAGGGCCGTCAACGAAATGTACTTGAAGTACTTCCGCATTTTTGGAGTGGACAAATACGTGATGCGCCTGAGCTTGCACGATCCCGGTAAACTGGGACAGAAATACGTCAATGAGCCGGCCCTGTGGCAGGAGACGGAAACCATGGTACGCAAAGTGTTGCAAGACACCGGAACACCCTTTGTGGAAGTGCAGGATGAGGCCGCTTTCTACGGACCCAAGATCGATGTGCAGATCTGGAGTGCCATCGGAAGGGAATTCACATTGGCCACCAACCAAGTAGATTTTAACTCTGCCCTGAAGTTCAAGCTCACGTTCACCAACGCACAAAATCAGCCCGAATCCCCATTGATCATACACCGGGCCCCCTTGGGTACCCACGAACGATTCATTGGGTTCTTGCTGGAGCATTTTGCCGGTAAATTCCCCACCTGGCTGGCTCCCGTACAAGTGAAAGTGCTCCCCATCAGCGATAAGTTCATGGATTATGCCGAATCAGTCCGAAAATCCCTGACCCGTTCCGGGGTACGGGCTGAGATCGATGCCCGAAATGAAAAAATCGGGAAAAAGATCCGGGATACGGAACTGCTGAAAGTGCCTTACATGCTGGTCGTGGGGGAGAAGGAGCAGGCGGAGGGTAAGGTTTCGGTGCGTCGGCAGGGCAAAGGGGATGTTGGGGCGCAGCCGATCGAGGAATTTCAGGCAGCTTTGGTCGCTGAAATTCTGGAAAGAAGACTCGAATAATTGGCTAATTTCGTGCATCCCCTAAAAAAGGGGCGAATGATCAACTAAACAAGACGAATGGCAGTACCCAATCGACCCGGTGGCGGGTTCAACAGACCTTCCGGTGGCGGACCCCGTCCCGGTGGTGGATTTAGAGGAAGATTTCTTCCGCGAAAAGAAGCGGAGCATCGCATCAATCAATTTATCCGTTCCCCTCAAGTTCGACTCGTCGGCGACAACGTGACCGTTGGGATCTACCCCATACAGGATGCGATTCGGCTGTCGCAGGAGCAAGGACTCGATCTGGTGGAGATATCCCCCAACGTAGATCCGCCTGTCTGCAAGATCATCGACTATAATAAGTTTCTGTACGATAAGAAGAAAAAGGAAAAGGAGATGAAGGCCAAAAGCAAGGCCTCCGAGGTAAAAGAAATTCGTTTTACCCCCAATACCGACGATCACGATTTTGACTTCAAGGCCAAGCATGCCATCGAATTTCTCAAGGAAGGAAACAAGGTGAAAGCCTATGTTCAATTCAAGGGAAGGGCGATACAGTTCCAGGACCGCGGTCAATTGTTGCTGCTAAAATTTGCCGAGCGTTTGGCGGAGACCGGCGTATTGGAGAACATGCCCAAAATGGAAGGAAGACGAATGCTGGCCATGTTCGCCCCAAAAGGGAAAAAGAAAGCCTGATCCATTATCGATTAAGTGTGGTGCATCCGAACAGGAAGCACCTTTTGTATCTATAAAACCTCTTAAACAAAAACCATGCGCCTTTCCTCACCACTATTATCGGTGCTTGTGCTACTGGGTACCACCTCCACGGTTCTGGCACAGCGTCCGACGCCCCCGGCCACGCCTGCAGTGGCGGCCGGTGCCCCTAAAGCCGATACCACCAAGAAACCCCCTTCGGCCCTTAACGGCCCCAAGCCTTACAAAGATGTGATCACGGCCAAGGCCCAGACACAGAAGGGTATGTTCTGGACACATAAGGTAGAGGATAAGTATTTTTTTGAGATCCCCGATAGCCTGATCGGCCGGGAGATCCTGGTCGTCAATCGTATCTCCAAAGCGCCGGCCGACTTGCGCAGCGGTGGATTCTTCGGCTATGCCGGCGATCAGATCGGACAGAATGTGATCCGTTTTGAAAAAGGCCCGAACAACAAGGTCTTCCTGCGTACCATCTCCTTCGGGGAATATGCCAAGGATTCTACCTCTCCGATGTTCAAAAGCGTATCCAACTCCAACATACAACCCATCTCGGCAGCCTTCGACATCAAATCACTCGGAAAAGACTCTACCGGCGTGGTCATTGACATGACGGATTATATCTCCGGCGACAACGATGTGCTGTATTTCAACAGTTCCCTCAAATCAAGTCTTCGTTTCGGTTCACCGCAATCCGATAAATCCTATATCGTACACGTACGATCCTTCCCCATCAACGTCGAGATCCGGGTGGTCAAAACCTACACGCGTGGTTCGGCCCCTTCTGCTCCTGGCGGTTTTGCCCCGCCGGCTGGTGGTGGTAACATGACCATGGAATTGAACAGCTCCTTGGTGCTGCTGCCCAAGAAGCCCATGCAGCCCCGCTATTACGATCCCCGCGTCGGATATTTTGTGGTGGGTTATACCGACTACGATGCCAATCCTCAAGGCGTGAAAGATGTTAGTCTCATCAAACGCTGGCGCCTGGAACCCAAAGAAGAGGACCTGGAGAAATACAAGCGTGGTGAACTGGTAGAACCCCAGAAGCCCATCATTTTCTATATCGACCCCGCCACACCGGAAAAATGGGTTTCTTACCTGATGCAAGGAGTGGATGATTGGAAAGGTGCCTTCGAAAAAGCAGGATTCAAAAATGCCATCATGGCCAAGCGGGCACCGACCAAGGAAGAGGACAGCACCTGGAGCCTCGATGATGCCCGCAACTCCGCCATCGTTTACAAACCTTCCGATATTCCCAATGCAAGCGGACCGAGTATCTCCGACCCGAGAAGCGGCGAGATCATGGAAAGCCACATCAACTGGTATCACAACGTGATGGAGCTGTTGCGCAACTGGTACATGATCCAGTGCGGACCGCTCGACCCCCGTGCCAATCAGATGGCTTTTGACGATGCGTTGATGGGACAACTCATCCGCTTTGTCTCCTCGCACGAGGTAGGACACACACTCGGCCTTCGTCACAACCACGGTTCTAGTTCTACGGTTCCGGTCGATAGCCTGCGCAATAAGGCCTGGGTCGAGAAAAATGGTCATACGCCTTCAATCATGGATTATGCCCGTTTCAACTACGTGGCCCAGCCCGGAGATAACATCTCCGAGATCGGACTCTTTCCGCGCATCGGCGATTATGATAATTGGGCCATCGATTGGGGCTATCGTCGCTTCTATCAATTCGCGAATGAGGATGCGGAAAAGTCATTCCTCAACCAATGGGTCATCGAACGCCTGAAGAACAAGCGTCTTTGGTTCGGCACCGAGACCAATCCCGACGATCCCCGTTCCCAAAGTGAACAAGTGGGCGACGACGCCATGAAAGGAAGTTTTTATGGAACGGAGAACCTGAAGCGGATCGTCCCCAACCTGATGAAATGGACCCGCGAAGCCAATGAGGGCTATGACGGACTGCGCACCATTTACGGGGAAGTAGTCGGACAGTTCAATCGCTACAACGGACACGTTGCTAAATACGTCGGCGGTATTATGGAAACGCCTAAGACCGTTGAACAGGAAGGTCCCATTTACGAGATCGTGTCCAAAGCCAAACAAAAAGAAGCGGTCACTTATCTGAACAAGCATCTGTTCACGACACCCAAATGGTTGATCAGCGAAGAGGTGTTCATGCGCACCGGACAAAGTGGTCTTACCGTCATTGGTGGCGTGCAGGATAATATCCTGAATCGTATGCTGAGTGCCCGTAACCTGGGCAAACTCATCGATGCCGAAGCCACTATTGGTACCAAAGCGTATCGGATCACCGACCTGCTGGGGGATTTGAAATCCGGTATCTGTTCGGAGGTGGCCGCGCGTCAGTCCACCGAAATCTACCGCCGCAACCTGCAGAAATCATATGTACTGGCACTGACCCGACTGATCGATGGGGGAGCCGTCGCCGCTTCTGGAACCCCGGGCGGTTTTGCCATTCAGGTTTCCTCGGGTCCGTCGACCGACAAATCAGACCTGAAAAGTGTGGTCAAAGCCCATCTTTCCGCTTTACGCACCGAGCTACTCGCCGCAACCGCGGTGGTTTCGGATCCGATGACCCGCTACCATTGGAAAGACCTGGCCGATCGGATCGATCTGGCGCTCAACCCACGCAAGTAATTCATAATCAATTTATTAAAGGGCCTCTCCGGAGGCCCTTTTTTTGTTGGTGGCTACCCGAAACAATACTATCTTTGCACCCCCGCGCAAGCGGGTTCGGCTGCAAAGCCTATTGTCTGAAGAGGTTCGAAAAAGGTCCCCCGGTGGGGAATGCCTCAAGGACGGAATTCAAAATAAGGGTACCATGCCCAAGGTAAAAACCAATTCGAGTGCCAAGAAGCGCTTTAAAGTGACCGGCACCGGGAAGATCCAGCATCAGAAAAGTTTCAAGCGTCACATCCTGACGAAAAAATCCAAAAAGCGCAAGCGGAACATGCGTAAGGACGGAACCGTTTCGGCTTCGCACCTGGATTTCGTCAAACGCCTCCTGCGCCTGAAATAATGATCGCTGAACCTGAACCCTGAACTTTAAACTAACATCTCATGCCACGCTCAAAAAATGCCGTTGCTTCTAAAGCACGCCGTAAAAAAATACTCAAGCAAGCCAAAGGTTACTATGGCAAACGTAAAAACGTTCTCACCGTTGCCAAGAACGTAGTTGAAAAAGGTATGACCTACATGTTCGTGGGTCGTAAACTCAAAAAACGTGAATACCGCGGCCTCTGGATCGCCCGTATCAACGCCGCCGTACGCGAGGAAGGACTGACCTACTCCGTATTCATCAGCAAACTTCAGCAGAAAGGAATTGAACTGGACCGCAAGGTGCTGGCGGACCTGGCTATGAACCACCCTGAAACCTTCAAGGGTTTGGTGCAGTCGGTGAAGTAATTTTTGACAAGCAACCGTAACAGCATACAAAAGCCCCCATACGGGGGCTTTTTGTTTTATCTCAACGCTCGAAAAGTAGTTCTACATGATATCCATGGCCTTCACGAAAGCAGTCGTCTGGAACGGCAGGATCAAGGTCAGCCATTCCCAGTGCGTATAAATGGCTAGTGCTAAAGCGGCTGTTGAGGCGAAGAAAACCAACCACCAGATTCCGCGTGCATTTTTGGTCTGTTGCATGTATTGAATTTTTACAAAAATAGGATATCCTGGATTTTTTTTTGAAAAGAAGCACGCGGGCCCAACGGAATTTCTGTGCTCGAAAAACCCTATTTTCGCCCACTGTGTGCATTGCACACATTAGACCGATTGCTCCGCTTGCCATGACCCTACGTTTTCATCTTCGTTTTGCTACCCGATATGGCCAGAAATTATGGGTGATGGGAAACCATCCTGCCCTGGGCAATATGGACCCGCAGGCCGCCCTTCCAATGCAATACTTAAATGATCAGTTTTGGTCGGCCGAACTTTCCTTTCCCTCCCCAAAAACTCCCCAGATCATCCGCTATAAGTTTTTACTGCAGGAAGCGGACGGCCGAATCATAGAAGAGTGGGGAAATGACCGGGAACTGCACACTACACCACAGCAGACCAGCCTTCAAACCATCGATACTTGGAGTCATGCCGGAGAATTTGAACAGACCTTTCAATCCGGCCCCTTCCGAAATATCCTGCTGCCGCAACGACCAATCGCTGAGGAAAAAAAACAGATACAGGAACCGAGGATCAGTTTTCGGGTGAAAGCCCCCTTGTTGCCCGCCGGATTCTCCTTGCGCCTGATCGGTTCCGGCCAGGTCCTGGGCAACTGGAAGGAAACCGATGCTCGGCCA
>CAXRAX010000083.1:0-13472 GCA_964229195.1 Chitinophagaceae bacterium
GTATCCCAAAATAGCAGTTTTTACTTACTTTTAAGTAATTGGTTTAAATCCGCTGGCGGTCTACCCAACCCTCAACCAGCCCCAATCGCCTGTACCCAGGAAAGGGCCAAATCCAGCTGATCGGGCATACTTAAATGGGAATTATCCAGCACCCGGGCGTCGGGGGCTTGGATCAGCGGACTCACCGCCCGCGTAGAATCTATATGATCCCGGGCTCGGAGGTTCTCGCGAACCTCTTCGCGTGAAATAGATGGATGTTTAGCCGAAAGTTCCAGCAAGCGACGGCCCACCCGCACCTCCGGGTCGGCGGTCATAAAAATTTTTAATTCGGCATTCGGGAAAACAACGGTCCCAATATCACGGCCATCCATCACCACCCCACCCCGGGCGCCCAACTCTTGCTGCCGGGCCACGGCTATCTTACGAACGGCCGCAATAGCCGCCACGGCGCTGACTCCGGAGGCCACAGAGAGGTTTCGGATCTCGGTCTCAACATTTTCACCATTGAGGAGGATGTCGGAAGCCTGACGATCGGGATTGTATTGGAAATCCAGCCGGATCTCGGGCAGTGTCTTTTCGATCGCGGCGGTATCGGACAGATCGATGCTTTTTCGTTGCAAATAAAGTGTAATGGCCCGGTACATGGCACCGGAATCGACATAGAGATAACCCAGTTGGGCAGCGAGTTGGCGGGCCAGGGTACTTTTACCGCAGCTCGACCAGCCATCGATTGCAATGGTGATTGGTTTGGACACGCCCAAAAATAACAAGTTGCCTCCACCATCCGCCCAAAAAGAAAAGGGCTTAGGCGGCAGAGGTTTGCTCGGCCCGGCTCTTGAACGAGAAAGAGAGCTTGGTCTTCTCGGCATCAACACCGGCCAACAAAACATCGCCTGCTTTGACGTTCATGTTCAGGATCTCTTCGGCCAGCGGGTCCTCCAAATATTTTTGGATGGCGCGGTGGAGCGGACGAGCCCCGAATTGCTGATCATACCCTTTGTCGGCCAGGAAGGTCTTAGCCTCTTCGGTGAGCTCCAAACTGAATCCGAGGTTGGTGAGCCGCTTGGTCACGCCTTTCATCAGAATATCAATGATTCGGAAGATGTGGTCCTTCGTGAGACTATTGAAAATGATCACATCGTCAATGCGGTTCAAGAACTCGGGCGAGAAGGTTTTTTTCAAAGCCTTTTCGATCACGGCCTTGTTGGCTTCGTCCTCGCTCTCCAACCGGGCGGTGGTGGTGAATCCGACACCGGCTCCAAAATCTTTGAGCTGACGCACCCCGATGTTGGATGTCATGATGATCATGGTGTTCTTGAAATCCACTTTGCGGCCCAGTCCGTCGGTGAGCTGTCCGTCATCTAACACCTGCAGCAAAATATTATAAATATCCGGGTGTGCTTTTTCGATCTCATCGAGCAAGATCACGCTATAAGGTTTGCGCCGTACTTTTTCGGTGAGCTGTCCGCCTTCTTCATAACCCACATAACCGGGAGGGGCCCCGATGAGTCGGCTCACGGTGAATTTCTCCATGTACTCACTCATGTCAATGCGAATCAGGGCTTCTTCGGAGTCGAACATGTGGCGGGCCAGGGAGCGGGCCAGTTCCGTTTTACCGACGCCGGTAGGACCTAAGAAAATGAACGTACCGATGGGTTTTTTGGGATCTTTCAATCCGACGCGGTTGCGCTGAATGGCTTTGACGACTTTGGAGATGGCTTCGTCTTGTCCGATCACCATGCCTTTCATATCATCGGCCATTTTGCGGAGTTTTTCCGTTTCGGCTTCTACCATGCGTTTCACCGGAATGCCGGTCATCATACTGATCACCTCGGCGATGTCTTCTTCGCCGATGGGGAATTTCTTGTGTTTGCTGTCCTCTTCCCAGGAAGATTTCGCGCGCTCGAGTTCTTCTTGCAACTTCTTGTCGGTATCGCGCAGGGAGGCGGCTTCTTCGAATTTTTGGCTTTTGACCACGCGGTTCTTTTCGCCTTTTACATCCTCGATCTTTTGTTCGAGCTCTACGATGTTCTGCGGTACGTTGATGTTCTTGAGGTGCACGCGGGCGCCTACTTCATCCATGACGTCGATGGCTTTGTCGGGAAGCAGTCGGTCAGTTACATACCGGTCGCTGAGTTTCACACAGGCATCGATGGCTTCCTGATCGTATTCCACATTATGGAACTCTTCGTATTTGGATTTGATGTTGTTGAGGATCTGGATGGTGTCGTCGACGCTGGGCGGATCGACGATCACTTTTTGGAAGCGTCGGTCGAGGGCGCCGTCTTTTTCGATGTGCATGCGGTATTCATCGAGTGTGGAAGCGCCGATGCATTGCAGTTCACCGCGGGCCAGAGCGGGTTTGAAGATGTTGCTGGCATCGAGTGAACCGCTGGCACCGCCGGCGCCTACGATGGTGTGCATTTCGTCGATGAAAAGGATCACGTCGCGGTTCTTTTCGAGTTCGTTCATGATGGCTTTCATGCGCTCTTCGAATTGTCCGCGGTACTTGGTACCGGCGACCAGGGCGGCGAGATCGAGTGAGATGACACGTTTGTCGAACAGCACGCGGGAGACTTTTCGTTGTACGATGCGCAGGGCCAGCCCTTCTACGATCGCCGTCTTCCCCACGCCGGGTTCACCGATGAGGATGGGGTTATTCTTTTTGCGGCGGCTGAGGATCTGGGAGACGCGTTCAATTTCTTTTTCGCGGCCCACGATGGGATCGAGGGCGCCGAGTTCGGCCATCTTGGTAATGTCGCGTCCGAAATTATCGAGTACCGGTGTTTTGCTTTTGGCTTGGGCGCCGGATTTGGAGCCGCCTTTGGGTTGGCTGAATTTTTTTTCTTCTTCGAATTCTTCTTCGCCTTCGTCGGAGAATTCGGCACGGGGTTCGTTGGATTTTACAATGCCGAGTTCTTGGCGGAAGAGGTCGTAGTCAACATCGAATTGGTTGAGAATTTGGGTAGCGACGTTCTCTTTGTTCTTGAGGATGGAGAGCATGAGGTGTTCGGTCTCCACGGTGGCGCTCTTAAGGGCTTTGGCCTCGAGGACGGTCACGCGAATTACTTTTTCGGCTTGTTTGGTCAGGGGCAGGCTATTGATATTGGCGATGTTCTTGCCGGTCTTGTCCTTGACGGCCAGTTCAATCTCTTTGCGGAGTTCGTAGATGTCGACGTTGAAACTTTTCAGGATGCGGATGGCGGTATTCTCTCCCTCGCGGATGAGTCCGAGTAAAAGATGCTCCGTGCCAATAAAGTCGTTGCCCAGCCGAAGGGCTTCTTCGCGGCTGAAGGAGATGGTCTCCTTGACTTGAGGGGAGAAACTATTATCCATAGGTAATTGATTCGTACAATATTAATGAATTCTATGTGCCAGCCTGCCAACAAAGTTATGCACCCCCCTGCGGGAAAACAGTCGGCCAACTGACCTCCATTTGTTAAATTTGTTCAACAAAACACTTAAACTTTTCTAACTCTTTCACCCGCCGAAGCTTTAGCGAAGGAGGGTCAAACTTTTCAAACTAGCTTAATGTCCTTCAAATTCGAATCCAAGGAAAAATTTCATGTCATAACGGTAACCGAACCTGACCTAACTGCTACTCTGTCAGCCGAGCTCCGTCAACTGGCCCAGGAGGTTTTATCCCCCGATCCACAGAAGCCTGAAGCAGTTCGGAATCTGATCGTGGTATTGGAACCCGTGCAGCGGATCGAATTGCCGGCGGCGGAGACCTTGGTGGAATTACAATCTACTTTCAACAATGCGGGGGCTTCGTTCGTGGTGTGCTGTTTGCAGCCCGGGGTGGAGCAAACGCTGGAGTTGGCGGAGTTGTTGGATCTGATGAATACGACACCTTCAGAGAGTGAGGCCTGGGATATCGTGCAGATGGAGGAGATCGAACGCGAACTGATGAGTGGTGGGGAGGACGAATCAGATTGATCGATGCTGGCATTAACCATTTTAGGCAATAATTCGGCCGTTCCGGCCTTTGACCGGCATCCGACCAGCCAGGTCATCACACACAACGGAAATAATTATTTGATCGATTGCGGGGAGGGTACGCAGATCCAGTTGTTGCGCTACAAGGTTCGGCGCAGCAAGATCTCGCATATTTTTATTTCGCATTTGCACGGCGATCATTATTTCGGGCTCATCGGATTATTGAATACGTTGAGTTTGCTTGGGCACAACCAGCCCATTGAATTGTATGCCCCGGCGCCCTTGAAGGAGATCTTGGATCTGCAATTGAGGGTTTCGGATACGACGTTGAATTTTGAATTGAATTTTCACGCGATCGTGGAGGCGGGGGTGTTGGTGGATACGGCCTCATTGACCATCCGTTGTTTTCCGACCGACCACCGCATTGCTTGTTTTGGATTCAGTTTTGAGGAAAAAAAGATCCCCCGAAAGCTTTTGCCCGAGAAGGCCCGGGAATTGGGTATTCCCACTTCGTTTTACGAACGGCTGGTGCGGGGGGAGGATTATACCACTCGTAGCGGCGAGCGGATCTCGGCCGATCGGGTAACGGCGCCTACCCCACCCGGACCCACCTATGCATATTGTGCCGATACGAGATACAACGAATCGATCATTGAGCATATCCGCGGATTTGATCTGATCTATCACGAATCGACTTACCTGCACGCCTTAGCGGAGCGGGCCCGCGACCGGTATCACAGTACTTCTAAACAAGCTGCCGAACTGGCCCAAAAAGCAGGGGTGAAAAGATTGTTGCTAGGGCATTTCAGCAGTAAGTACCCCGGCCTAGAGGAATTTGAAAAAGAAGCCCGAACCATTTTTCCGAATACGGAGTTGGCGGTGGAGGGGGTTTGCTATTGGGCCTAGCCGCGGAGCGGCGTCGGCCCAATGTCCGCTGTCGACTGTCCGCCGTCCGCTGTAATGTCCGCTGTCCGCCGACCGCCGTCGACCGAAAAACTATCAGCTATAAACTTACAGCGGACAGTAGACTGCGGACCGTGGACCGTCCGCGCAGTGGATCTAACAAAAAAGCCCCACAACTTGGAGCTTTCTTGCGGACCGGACGGGACTCGAACCCGCGACCTCCGCCGTGACAGGGCGGCATTCTAACCAACTGAACTACCGATCCGTTGCCCGGAATTTTCCGGGAGTGCAAAGATAGGCGGGTC
This sequence comes from Chitinophagaceae bacterium, assembly GCA_964229195.1. Taxonomy (GTDB): domain Bacteria; phylum Bacteroidota; class Bacteroidia; order Chitinophagales; family Chitinophagaceae; genus JJ008. The sequence goes on from CAXRAX010000083.1 coordinate 5,148, forward strand.
AAGTTTTTAGCCAAAATGATTTTTCCTTTACAGCCTCTTCAAATGTTCGCAGTCCGCTGTAATGTCCGCTGTCCGCCGACCGCCGTCGACCGAAAATCTATCAGCTACAAACTTACAGCGGACAGTGGACCGCGGACCGTGGACCGTCCGCGAAGCGGATCGGCTGACTTGTATCCAATCCCCTATTTTTGTCCCCTAACCCCACGGGTATGCCGACCGATAAAAATCGACAATACATCGACTTTGAACAGCCCATCAAATCCCTGATCGAGGAGATCATGGACCTGGAGGAAAAATCCCGCAAAAGTGCCGTGGATTATTCCGAGGTCATCGCCGGCCTGCGCGAGCAGGTATTGAACAAGCGACAAGACCTGACCCGAACCCTCACCCCCTGGCAAAAAGTACAGCTGAGCCGCCACCCCGACCGCCCTTACACCCTCAAGTACATCGAAAAAATGACCACGGATTTCGTGGAGTTGTTCGGCGACCGGAACGTGAAAGATGATAAGGCCATGGTGGGCGGTTTTGCCGATCTCGACGGACAAACCGTGATGTTCGTGGGCCAACAAAAAGGCAGCAACACCCGCCTTCGGCAAATGCGCAATTTCGGAATGGCCAACCCCGAAGGCTACCGCAAAGCCCTTCGGCTCATGAAACTGGCCGAGAAATTCAACAAGCCGATCGTTACCCTCATCGATACCCCCGGGGCATTCCCCGGCTTGGAAGCAGAAGAGCGTGGGCAAGGCGAAGCCATCGCCCGAAACATTTATGAAATGATGCGACTCACCGTGCCGGTCATCTGCATCATCATCGGCGAAGGCGCCAGCGGTGGCGCGCTGGGTATCGGAGCCGGCGACCGCGTATACATGATGGAAAATACCTGGTACACCGTGATCAGTCCCGAAAGCTGCTCCTCCATCCTCTGGCGCAGTTGGGATAAAAAAGAAATTGCCGCCGATCAGCTCCGGCTCACAGCCGACCGAATGTTGGAATTCGGCATCATCGACGGCATCATCCCTGAGCCCGCCGGCGGCGCCCATTGGGACTATGCTGAAGCCGCCAATCACGTAAAATCAACCATCCTCAACGCCATCCGCGAACTCTCCGCCATCGACCCCACCACCCGCATCGAACAACGCATCGAGAAGTATGGAAAAATGGGGTTCTGGGAGGAGAAGTAAGATCCGCTGCGCGGACGGTCCATTGTCCGCTGTAAGTTTGTAGCTGATAGTTTTCGGTCGACGGCGGTCGGCGGTCGGCCGTCGGCGGACAGCGGACATTACATCGGACTGCGGACATTTGACAGTACCTTTGCCCCCATGTTAAAAATCGGTGTATTCGGCGTTGGCCATCTGGGCAAGTTTCATCTGCAGAACTGGAAAGAGATCCCGGGGGTGGAGTTGGTCGGATTTTTTGATCCCAGCGACGAGCAAGCCCGGGCCGTACAGGAGTCGTTCGGCCTGAAACGTTTTCCCGACCCCGACTCACTGATCGCAGCCGCGGAGGCCATCGACATCGTGGCCCCTACCGATCATCATTTTGATCTTTGCGAACGCGTAGTGCGCGCCGGCAAGCATGTGTTCGTCGAAAAACCCATCTCCGAAACACTGGATCAAGCCCGCGCCCTGGTAAAGCTCGCACAGGAATCGGGCGTGAAATTTCAAGTAGGACATGTAGAGCGGTTCAATCCCGCCTTCACGGCCGTAAAAGATCTGGGCCTGCAACCCATGTTCATTGAGGTACACCGACTGGCCCAGTTCAATCCGCGCGGTACCGAGGTCAGCGTAATCCTCGACCTCATGATCCATGACATCGACATCATCCTAAGCTTGGTCAACAGCGATGTTCGCTCCATCTCCGCCAGTGGCGTAGCGGTACTGACCGATACCCCCGATATCGCCAACGCCCGCATCGAATTCCACAACGGTTGCGTGGCCAACCTCACGAGTAGCCGCATCTCCATGAAAAAAATGAGAAAGATGCGCCTCTTCCAAAAAGATGCCTATATCGGAATTGACTTCCTGGAAAAAAAGTCAGAGGTGATCCAAATGGACGAAGGGCAGGACCCCAACGCATTCACCTTTGATATTCCCACGCCCGGTGGACATAAAACCATCGCGATCCGAAATCCCAACATACCGAATCACAACGCGATCGGACAGGAATTGCTCGCCTTCAAAAATTGCATCGAGCAAAATACCCGTCCCGTCGTCAATGAAACCGACGGCCTTCACGCCCTTGAGGTCGCGCACCGCATCCTGGAAAAGATCGCACAAAACGGGCTGCACGAATGAGTCCGATCCATCTGCTGCCCGCCTGGCAAGCCTATCTGAAAAGAGGGTTGGACATCGTGTTTTCGCTGGGCGTAGGCCTCTTGCTCTCTCCCCTATTCATCTGGATCGCCTGGCATGTAAAAAGAAGCGGACCCGGGCCTGTGCTATTCCGACAACAACGCATCGGCCGAAACGGCAAGCCCTTTACACTTTTCAAATTCCGGTCTATGATCGAGCCCGCCGAACCAACGGGTCCGGCCCTCTCCACAGAAAATGACCCCCGCATCACCCCTTTTGGAAAAACCATTCGTAAATGGCGACTCGATGAGATCCCTCAACTCTGGAATGTGATCAAAGGCGAGATGAGCTTGGTGGGTCCGCGCCCCGAACGACAGTACTACATCGACCAGATCCTGTCGACACACCCCGATTACCGCCAACTGCTGAACGTAAAACCCGGCCTCACCAGCTGGGGCATGGTGCAATTTGGATATGCCGAGAATATTTCAGAGATGATCGAGCGGAGTCAATACGATTTGGACTATCTCCAAAATCTCTCGCTGGCGTTCGATGCCAAGATCCTGCTGCACACGATACGGATCATAAGTAAAGGAAACGGGAAGTAAATTCGTCCGGCACCACATGCCCAGTCCAGCATCGATACTGCACCTGACCCGCCAAGAGATCGACACGGTTCGCTGGAATAACTGCATCGAATCAGCCGATCACGGCAGTCCTTACGCCCGTGCCGATTACCTCGACGCGCTTTCTCCGCATTGGGAGGCACTCATTCAGGGCAACTACGAACAAGTCATGCCCCTGCCGATAAGAAGTAAATTCGGGATCCGGTATCTGTATCAACCGGCGCTGGTTCCGCATCTTGGCGTATATGGAAAATCGCTGAGCCCCGAACAAACACTATCCTTTCTGCAAGCCATCCCGCGAAATATTCGATGGATCGATGCCACGTTGAATCCAGCCTCTTGCATCGAGCATCCCGACTATCCCATCCGCCTGCGCTCCAATTTCATTTTACCGCTATCGGATGATTATGCTTCGCTCCGAAGCCGCTACCGCGAGAATCACCGAAGAAATCTACAACGCGCCGCTAAAGCCGGTTGTACGATCGACCGAACCACCGGCGTGCGAGAGATCTTTGAGCTGGTACAAGCGCATGTCATTCCCTCGCCGAAAATTTCTTACCCGATCAAAGAGTCGTTTTTGACTTTGATGGAAAACTGGATACAAGTGGGAAGGGCACAAACCTATGGCGTGCGGGTAAATGGTACGTTGCGGGCAGGGGCGTTGTTTTTGTTGGACCGGGGTCGGGCCTATTATTTACTGGCGGGGAACCATCCGGATGGAAAGACCCTGGGGGCTTCGCATGCGTTGATCGATGCATTCATACAGGCGAATGCCGGCACGAGTCGGATACTTGATTTTGAGGGATCGGACCTTCCTTCGTTGGCCTTTTTCTATGAGGGATTTGGGTCTTTGTCTGAGTCCTATGGTTGGTTGCAGCTAAATCGCATGCCTCGGTGGATGCGGTGGATCAGATCTAGATCTTAGCGGTACGAAGATATTCGGCCGCAATCAGCAGATCGATGGGCTCAGTGATCTTGCGGTTTCTCTCCTCCCCTTCTATCAAATGCACCGGTATGCCGCTGTGTTCCACCACGCTGGCCTCATCGGTAAAATCGGTTTGATACGGCGTTTGATAGGCCGGCAAAAGAATATCACTTCGGAAGGTTTGCGGTGTTTGCACAAGTCGGATCTGAGCACGGGGCAGGGCGCGGCTTTGTTCGGCTTCCAGAAAACGAATGCTGTCGGTAGCGGGAATGACAGGAATGGCAGAACCGAGGGCACAAGCTTGTTCGAAGCAGCGACGGATCAGGGAAACGGTCAGAAGGCAACGCACGGCATCGTGTACGAATACGATCGAGGCTTGAGTGATAGCGCGCAACCCGTTTTGTACCGAGTGAAAACGTGTTTCACCGCCCGTGATAAAACGGATGCGTTCCTTTCCGGGCACATCAGCCGTTATGTTTTTTCCGTATTCCATATGATCGGCCGGGAGTACCAGCACGATTTGCATATCGGTGTAACTATTCAGGAAGGTTTCGAGGGTGTGCAGCAGGATCGGTCGGCCGTTCAGTTCCAAAAACTGTTTGGGTTTATCGGCTCCCATCCGTAGTCCCATACCTCCGGCCACGATCACCGCTACTTTCGGCGGATTGGAGGAGGCTTCCCAGCTAGGCACGTGACTCATGGTAGGTTCGGTAAGTTTTCCTGCAAAGGTATTGGGGTGACGATTACTAGAGCCAACTCAGCCGAACACATTCGTTTCGCAGGGCATCTGATGCGATGGGTGAGGTTCCCACCTGTTCGCAAACCAATCCGCCCGCCAGGTTGGCCAGATTGGCCATACAGGATGCATCGCGGGTGATGGCATAGGCAGCGGCAGCCACGGCGATCACGGTATCCCCGGCTCCGGATACGTCTACAATATTGCGGGGGTGACCGGAAAGCCATTCAGCGTTCTCCGCTGTCTGATAATAGACGCCTTTTTCCGACAGGGTGATCAGGGTAACTTGATGGTGCAGTCGATCGGTGAGGGCATGGTGCACTTGGTTGAGTCGATCGGCATCGGGTACAGCTTGAAAGGACAGGGCTTCCGATACTTCCCGCCAGTTGGGTTTGAAGAGGTCGACCTGTTGGTAGGCGAAGAAGTTTTTTTTCTTGGGGTCGACGGCGGTCACGATGTTCAATTCCCGGCAAAGCGAGACCAGGGATTGGATCAGGGATCGACTGAGAACGCCTTTATTGTAATCTTCGAGGATCAGCAGCTGGGGACGTTCGGTACGGAGGTATTGTTCAATACGGGCAAGCCAGCGGCTTTCTTTTTCGGGATCCAGCTCTTGAGTGGATTCTTTGTCGAGTCGCAACAATTGTTTTTGTTGATCGAGCACCCGGGTTTTTCGGGTGGTGGGCCGGACCGGGTCCACTTCCAGAAGTTTGGTACCGATACCGGCTTGATTCAGCAGATCATGCAGGATGGTGGCGGCCTCGTCTTGTCCCACCAGCGAGATCAACTCTACTTGTGTGCCGAGGGCACGCAGGTTGCGGGCCACATTGCCGGCGCCACCGATTCGTTCTTCCTGGTGCTGGTGCGCCACGACGGGAACGGGGGCTTCGGGGGAGATGCGATCGATCTGCCCGAAAAAATAGGTATCCAGCATGAGATCTCCGACGACGGCTACCCGCAGGGTGGGCAGTTGCTCAAAGAAGCCGGAGTAGGGATTCATTATTTCGGGGTGGCCTTGTATTGACGGTTGAGCCCGTCGATCAATTCGCGGGTGATGTTATGGGCGGTATCCTTGTAGTAGAACAGGCCGGGTTCGTAGGAGATGATGTAGCTGTAGGTCGAATTCTTATTGAACTCTTTCAGGAACTGCTCGATCCGGCTCTTGATGTCATTTTGACGACGAAGCACATAATCGCTGTATTCGGATTCCAGCGCTTGCTGACGGCTTTTGAGGTTATCGTCGAGGCTTTGCATTTCGCGGCTGGCGGCATCGCTTTGTGCTTGGGTGAGGGCACCGCTGCTGGCTTGCTGCTGATAGAAGCTGAGTTTTTGCTGCATGCCTTTACCCAGGCGGTCCAGCTCCGATTTGATCGCGTCTTCGCGTTTGCTCATCTCCGCTTTCAATTCCTTGACCATTTCAAAATTGGCGGCTACGGAATCCATCTCAAAATAGGCCATTCGAAAAGTTCCGTTCGCAGCGGTACCGGGTTGATTGCGTCCGACGGCAGTACCGGGATTGGGGGCAGACAGGCTTACATACAACAGATAGCCTACGAGTCCGCTCAGAACAACATTCCAGATCACAAACGCACGATTCATATTGATATTTTTTTACAAAGTAATATCGGGCAAGGCAATTCCAGCAGTGCCTCCCTTGGTTTAGGAAAGGCTTAACAGCAAAAAGAGCAGGACAGGCCTGCTCTTTCTGAGTGGATTGCTTTTTTATTCTTCCTCGTCGAAGACCATGGCCTCGCGGGTGACCTGCAGCAACTCGTATTCTTCCTTGTTGCCGACGATCATGCGATCGAACTCGCGCAAACCGGTACCGGCCGGGATCGGGTGGCCGGTGATGACGTTCTCTTTGAGTCCCAGCATCTCATCCGTTTTACCATTGATGGCGGCAGAGGAGAGCACCTTAGTGGTTTCCTGGAAGGAAGCCGCGGAGATCCAGCTCTGTACGCCCAAGGAGGCCTTGGTAATACCGAGCAAGGTAGGTGCAGAGGTGGCGGGCATGGCGTCGCGGTATTCAACGGGCTTTTGGTCGTTGCGGCGCAGCACGGAATTTTCTTCCCGGACTTCGCGCAGGGTGACGGTCTGCCCCTTGAGCAGGCGGGCACTGTCGCCTGCATCGGTCACGATCTTTTTGTCGTAAATATGATCGTTCTGATCCACGAACTCGAATTTATCGACCAGGTCGTCTTGCAGGAAGCGGGTATCGCCCGGATCCACGATGTTTACTTTACGCATCATCTGACGAACGATGACCTCGATGTGCTTGTCGTTGATCTTCACCCCTTGCAAACGATACACCTCTTGGATATCATTGACCACATACTCCTGTACGGCGAAGGGGCCTTTGATGGCGAGGATGTCAACCGGGGCGATCTGTCCGTCGCTCAGCGGCGTTCCGGCCTTGACGAAGTCACCATCCTGGGCCAGGATCTGACGCGTGAGGGGCACCAGGTATTTTTTCTGAATACCGTCTTTCGACTCGATGATGATCTCGCGGTTTCCACGCTTGATATTACCCATGGTAACCACTCCATCGATCTCGGCGACCACGGCAGGGTTGCTGGGATTACGAGCCTCGAAGAGTTCGGTAACCCGGGGCAGACCACCGGTGATGTCGCGTAATTTGCCAAGCACACGCGGGATCTTGACCAACACCTGACCGGCCTGTACGGCTTCGGCCTCATTGATGATGATGTGGCTGCCGGTGGGCAGGTTGTATGATTTCTTTTCTTTTCCTTCTACCCAAATGGAGGGGATCTTGGTCTTGTCGCGCGTTTCGATCACCACTTTCTCGCGGTGTCCGGTTTGCTCGTCGGATTCCTCCCGGTAGGTGATACCATCGATGACGTTCTCAAAACGGATCTTACCGTTGATCTCGGCTACGATCACGTTGTTGAACGGATCCCAAGAGCAGATCACATCGCCTTTGCTGATCTTCTGGCCATCTTTCACGGCCAAGGTGGCTCCGTAAGGAATGTTATTGGTGATCAGGAGGCGATCGTTTTTGACATCTACGATCCGCACCTCACCGGTACGTCCGATGACGACCTGATTCTTGGCTCCATCGTTATTCGCTGTGGTAACCGTGCGCAGGCCATCGAATTGGATGGTTCCGTCAAACTTGGCCAACAGGGTAGATTCTACCGAAGCCGATCCGGCCGCACCACCCACGTGGAAAGTACGCAGGGTCAGCTGGGTGCCGGGCTCTCCGATGGACTGAGCCGCGATGATTCCCACGGCATCTCCTTTCTGCGTCATCGCTCCGGTGGCCAGGTTCTTACCATAACACTTGGAGCAAACACCTCGCTTGCTCTCACAAGTGAGCACGGAACGGATCTCGACGGATTCAATACCGGCATCCTCCAATCGCTTGGCGATATCAACGGTGATCTCGTCACCCGCAGATACCAGGCGGTTATCGCTGATCGGATCGTATACATCGTGCAGCGACGTACGACCGATGATACGATCGCTCAACGGCTCGATGACATCTTCGTTATCTTTCAAGGCTGTGGTGGCAATGCCCCGCAGCGTTCCGCAATCTTCTTCAGTGATCACGACATCTTGGGCCACGTCTACCAGACGACGGGTCAGGTAACCCGCATCGGCGGTTTTCAGGGCCGTATCGGCCAGACCTTTACGGGCACCGTGGGTGGAGATGAAATAATCCAATACGTTCAGTCCGCCTTTGAAGTTGGAGAGAATCGGATTTTCGATGATTTCGCTACCGGTAGA
>CAXRAX010000084.1:0-49916 GCA_964229195.1 Chitinophagaceae bacterium
TCCATGGCCTTTCGGATCTCCTCTTTTTCCTCTTTGGCCGTTAAGAAGATGAAGGGAGTGTGTGCGAGTCCGGGATTCTTGTGGATGGCTTGAATTACGCCGTATCCGTCGAGCTCCGGCATGACGATGTCACTGATGATCAGGTCGGGCTGAAATTGAATGGCCATTTCCAGTCCGGCCTTGCCGTTCTCTGCCGTTTGCGTGCGATACTGGGCCAGCTCCAGGATCTCTACGATGTTTGAACGGATTTCGGGATTGTCCTCGATGATCAGAATTTTCTTCATAAGACTTGTGTTGGTTTTTTAGAATTATTGAAATGGTTGTTCCACTGTTTTGTTGGCTGGTGACCTGAATGGTTCCGCCCAGCTGTTTGACCAACCGATCTACGGTTGATAGCCCCAATCCGTTTCCCGGTAGGTCTCGGGCATTGGTAGCTCTAAATCGGGGCTCGAATAATCGATCGATCTCTCCGGGGGGCACGCCTATTCCTTCATCCCGGATATCTATCTGTAAGAGGTCTTTTTGATTCCAAATCCGAACCCAAATGGTGGAGTGGTCGGGCGAGTACTTACTGGCGTTGGAGAGCAAATTGTCGAGCACATGCGTAATCGCCTGCGGATCGGTATATATACCTTTTTTGCCCTGGCTCCATACTTGAATGACCTGCCCGGGTTTTAGCAGCGGTTTCAATTGGTCAATTCGTTCCCGAATCAATGCCAGGATCGGGATTTGCTGCAAGTGGCGAAGGGTGGGGGGCTGGTGCCACATTTGCCAGTCCTGCATCCCGATCTTCATTTCATGCACGGCCTTTTCCATCTTTTTAAGATGCCCGATTCGTTTCTCCTTTTCATGCGCTTCATTATATCTAAGACATAGCCAAATCGAAGATTCAATGGTTCCCAACGGATTCTTCCAATCATGCAGCCATGAGGCAAAATCCAAATGCGTTTCTTCAATTTTTTGTCGATAGAGGTTGACCTTGGTTCGCCAGGCCTGCCGACTCAACCATTCATCAGATAGATTTTTGATCAGCAGTATCAAGGATCGATGATCGATATCGGCCGTTACAATTTGTGTGACCAATTTGACTTCGATCGGTATCCTGGGCTGCGATACTTCCTTCCCCTGAAACCAGATACGGATCTTAGGGCAGTCATTCGCTACCCAATTTATCCAAGCTTGCTTACGAGAAGCATTATCCTCTGTGTGCGTGATGAATAAGTCCCAAATGGGGGTTTTCGTTTCTTTCCATGTTTTTATGGAATAACCGGCCCATTCCTCTTGGCTGCTAAGCAGTATGACGCCGGCTGGAGTAATACTTATGAGACATGTTTCTTCGCCTAAGATCTGATATATATTGGTGCCGCTTAATTGCTTGGCGATCCCGTCTTTTGCAATTGTTAAAGCTGGATGCATAATCGCCTTTAGGTGACTTTTATTTTCAATAGTCAACCCCTTTTGACGATCGGGCTGATTCCAGCTAATGCTCATACTGCTCATGATTTTAGATTGCCCGCGTTGGAGTAGACGACAATTGCTAACGAACCATTCATTAATACAGATTTATATTTATTCAATAACATATTTATGAACGTTCAGTCGCGTGTAAAATGATTTCAATCATAAAATCGTGATTGTTAATTTCTTTTTGATTTCGTCACTTATCTCGCTCGGAAGTGTGTTGCATATATGCACTATCTCTTTTTCTGAAATATGATTGGCCAGCAATTTCCAAACGGCGTAAATCGCTTTCTTGGCTTGCTGATCATTTCCGAAATCATATCCGGCCATTCCTTTGTCTTCCTCCCGGACCGACATCAAATACTCATCCAGTCCTTTTAATCGTTCAAACTTTGTACCGGGTTTCCATCCGTCAACGTAGATGCCTTTCCAGATAATTGGTAGTTGTGCGATCAGGTGAAAAGATTCTTCTAGGGGAATTCGCTTACGTAAAGCATGTAAGACCACCCGCATGATGCGATGGGCTTTTTCTTCGGGGATGGAAAGTTCCTCGGCAACTTCCCTTACCCAGCTTCGTCCTTTTTCCGCATATTGCTCGAATGTAGGGGGACTGCTCATTTTTTTGTTTTTACCGGAAGCTCAGGCATCACCTCAAAACTTACTTTAGCATCAATACGGTACTCGGTGATTTTGTTATTCTTCACCACGGCACTGTGATCCTGGATGTAAATTGAGCGGATATTTTTTACCGTGCGACCCGCTTCTGCTACTGCTTGCGCGGCCGCATCTTCCCAACTCTTGTCGGAGCAAGACATGAGCTCCAATACTTTAATAACTGACATATTTAAATTTTGTTCAAATTAGAATTATGCAATCGCTTTAAACTATGATTATCGTCACTGGAATCGCTGACGATTGCATTCATGCTATATCAATGATCAAAATGTGAATTTTGTTGTGAAAAATATTTCATTCATTATACTGCTATATATGTCTGATATAAATCATCATTTCAGGATTGCGCTTGTCTTATCTGCCATAATGATTCGGACAGTTGTTTGGCTTTGAATGATTAGTTTGATCTGTTCTTTTTTCGGATGAAGTGTTGAATGGTTTCGGGGAAGAAGTATAGTGTCCAGCCGATTCTTTCTAAGGGCGTTGTTAATTTCATTCTCCTGATGTATCCACTTTCCTTGCTGATCTGCTATGTCTTTATGGAGTATCGTCCACGTTTCGATCCACTCCTTTACCAGGCCTTGACGATTCATGTGCTGCCACCAGGACAGGCAATTGGTCTCCTTTCCAATTTTCCAAATCGTCTGAATAGGAAAATAGGCCGATAAGATCCAACAATCCAACTCCATGATACCGTCACCGGTGCCACGTATCACGAGTGGACCTGGTTCTTTTCTATACTCTCGTAGTAAGTGAGCGATACAGCCTCGAAGGATCGTATACCGGGGCTGTTGTTGATGGATCGGCAGATCGATGATCAATTCTGGATCGGTCAGTCTGACCTCATATACTTTAATGTGCTGGTGCAAAAGCTCTACGATCCGAATGACGGGTTCAAAGATCAGGTCTTGCCATAGGGTTGACCACCCTTCAGTCATATTTGCAATGCCCCCACGCAAGAGCGGATATCGCAAGGGCATAACCTGCACCAGTTCCTCCTCAGCAGTCAGTAGTATTCCTCTCAGTGGGTAGGGTGGTATATAGTTATCCAGTAATTGATTCCATTTTTGAAGGATCTGGTTCTTTAACGTCCGAAAGCTATCCATCGCTTGGGAATGGTGTTCCAGCCATTGATTGAGTACGCCCGTCAATTCCATGCTGTTCCTGGGCAAGGGTATCCAGATCATGCAGTTCTGATCTGTATCGATAGATTTGGGAATGAGATGTCCGTTACGCTGGACTTTGTGTTGGATGCGCGCTGTTGAAATCATGCCCCAACATAGCCGTGGACAGCGTTAAAAAAAGAAAGGATGGTCAGCCGTTGAGATGATCGATCGGGTGATCAGGGCTGATAATATTCGTAGACATACCGAATGGAGCCGGTGGGTTGCTTCAGATTATTGTACAGGGTTTCCTGGATCATCATTTCTTTATTGTCATACTGGTATCGCCAAATAAGGTAGGAAATCTCCCGGTTGCCGGTTAATTGCATTCGCTGGATCATCTTTCCGGCATCATCGTATTCAAATATTTGATCTGGCAGCAGTCGTTTCCATTTTCGATTATACCGTACAATGTCAGTGATATGCCTGCTTTGATCATAGTAATAATACAAAAAGTCAAATTCCTTTCCTTTTTTATAGATTCTTTCCTCAGTGACGAGTCCCGATGAATCAACTGCGAAACGCACTTCCGTGCTGTCTGTATTTCCGTCCGTATTTTCCACCATTCGCCACATGTGAAGCGGTCTTCCCATGTCGTCGTAGGTCCAGCTATGCACTTCCCGCGAACTAACCTCCATCAAACTGTCCTCTAATAGGTTCTCGATCCGGGTGATCCACCCATTGTTGTTCCGTTCGAACCGGGTGATGACCAAACGGCCCGGCTGTCGTTCTGTTTGGGAGGAGAGGTTCCCTTGCCGATCGAAGGTGGTCGTGAACAAGTTTGATCCGCTCGATTCCAAGCGTTGTTGTAGCGTGGTATCGGCCTTGGGGGATATCAATGTCCATTGCCGGTACTCCGTTTGTCTTTCTCCGTTGGGTAGGAGGGCCCATTCCTCCATTTTTTTTACCCGATGCGTTTGATATAGTTTTTGTTTGGTCTCTGCCTGCCTGGTGGCGATCAAGTCGCTGTAATAGTACTGTGCGTGCGCGTTGATGCCGATAAGTAACCAGCCGACACATGCTGTCCGCTTAATTATTTGTGCGTAACCCATTCCTCCAAAATTACCGTTTCATGTCTATTTTTGAACAGATGCCACCGATTACGGATAAAGAGTCTGCTTCGATCGCCTTCAAGCGATTGCTTGAGATCATGGATGAGTTACGGGAAAAATGTCCATGGGATAAAAAACAAACCATCGACAGTCTTCGGTCGCTGACCCTGGAGGAGACCTATGAACTGGCCGATGCCATAACCACCGGTGATTGGTCGGCCATCCGGGAGGAACTTGGCGATCTGATCTTACACCTGGTTTTTTATAGTAAGATCGCTTCGGAACAGGGGACTTTCAACATGACGGATGTCCTGAACGGCATCTGTGAGAAATTGATCAAGCGTCATCCCCACATTTACGGGGACGTTAAGGTTAATGACGAGGAGGACGTAAAAAGAAACTGGGAGCAGATCAAATTATCGGAGGGTAAGAAATCAGTACTGGCCGGTGTGCCGGTTTCACTGCCAGCCCTCGTCAAAGCCGTTCGGTTGCAGGAAAAGGCCCGTCAGGTCGGATTTGATTGGGATCATGCCGGTCAGGTTTTGGATAAAGTACGGGAAGAAGAGGCTGAGTTGAACCAAGCCCTCGAAAAAGCGGATCTTGCCGAAACGGAGGCGGAGTTTGGTGACCTGCTATTTGCCTGGGTGAACTACGCCCGTTTTATAAATGTCGATCCAGAGTCAGCTTTGAGCCGAACCAACCAGAAATTCATCCGGCGGTTTCAGGCGCTGGAGGACCTGGCGGCCCAACGGAAATTGGATTTGCATACGATGGGTTTGGCCGAGCTGGATCTTCTGTGGGAGGAGGTCAAACGATCGGAGTAAATTGCTTGCCCGTCCCCCGATCATCCCGTACCTTTGCCCGGCCGAAAACGGCCCTTATCCATGAAGCAGATCCGGAATTTTTGCATTATCGCCCACATCGACCATGGGAAGTCAACCCTGGCCGATCGCCTGCTTCAAACCACCAATACCATTACCGAGCGGGAGATGATGGATCAGGTATTGGATGACATGGACCTGGAGCGGGAGAAAGGCATCACCATCAAGAGCCATGCCATCCAGATCAACTATCGATACAAGGATGGAAAAGATTATACGCTGAACCTGATCGATACCCCCGGTCACGTCGATTTTAGCTACGAGGTCAGCCGCGCCCTGGCCGCCTGTGAGGGCTGTCTGTTATTGGTAGATGCGACCCAGGGCATTCAGGCACAGACCATCAGTAATTTATACCTGGCTATTGACAATGATCTGGAGATCATTCCCGTAATCAATAAGATCGATATGGACGGGGCAATGGTAGAGGAAGTGGAGGACCAGATCGTTGACCTGATCGGCTGCAAGCGGGAAGATATCCTGCACGCCAGCGCCCGAACCGGCTTGGGGGTAGACAAGATCCTGGAATCGATCGTGGAGCGCGTGCCCGCCCCCAAAGGAAAACCGGAGGAGCCGCTGCAAGCATTGATCTTCGACTCGGTATTCAATTCCTTCCGGGGTATCATCGTTTATTATCGTATCCTGAACGGATCGATCCGAAAAGGCGATAAGGTCAAATTCGTGAGCACCGGACAAGAATACGAGGCAGCAGAGATCGGCATCCTGAAATTAAAACTGACCGAGAGAGAAATCGTACAGGCCGGCGACGTCGGTTATATCATTACCGGCATCAAAAATGCCAAGGAGGTAAAGGTGGGAGATACCATTACCCTGGCCACCAATCCTAATCCAGAAATGATCAAAGGATTTGAGGAGGTGAAGCCGATGGTATTTGCCGGGATCTTCCCTGTCAACACCGATGAATTCGAGGAGTTGCGCGATTGTATGGATAAACTCCAGCTCAACGACGCTTCCCTCACCTTCGAATTGGAAACCTCGCAGGCCTTGGGCTTTGGATTCCGTTGCGGCTTCTTGGGTATGCTGCACATGGAGATCATTCAGGAGCGGTTGGAACGAGAGTTTAACCAGACCGTGATCACGACGGTTCCGAACGTAAGTTTCATCGCCTACACCACCAAAGGGGAGAAAGTGATCGTCAACAATCCCACTGAATTCCCGGATCCCGTTAAAACCGAACGCATAGAAGAACCTTTTATCAAGGCTCAGATCATCACCAAGCCTGAATACATTGGTAACATCATGACCCTTTGCCTGGGTAAACGCGGGATCCTGATCAATCAAAGCTACCTCACCCAAACCCGGGTAGAACTGATCTTTGAAATGCCGCTGACCGAGATCGTTTTCGATTTCTATGATAAGTTGAAATCACAGACCCGTGGCTATGCCTCGTTCGATTATCATCCGATCGAATACCGCGAAAGCGACATCTGCAAAATGGATATCCTGCTAAACGGCGATAAGGTAGATGCCCTCTCCGCCCTGATCCACCGCAGCCGTGCCCAGGAGTTTGGCCGTAAGCTTTGTGAAAAACTGAAAGAATTGCTGCCCCGTCAACAGTTCCAGATCGCGATCCAGGCAGCCATCGGCGCTAAGGTCGTGGCCCGGGAAAATATCTCCGCCATGCGAAAAGACGTTACCGCCAAATGTTATGGGGGTGATATCAGCCGGAAACGAAAATTATTGGAGAAGCAAAAGGAGGGAAAAAAGCGCATGCGCCAAATCGGAAACGTAGAGGTGCCACAAGAGGCGTTTTTGGCAGTGCTGAAATTAGACGAATGAGTTAGTTCGGAGTTCAGTGTTCGGAGTTCAGCGTTTAGCGTTTAGCGTTCAGCGTTTAGTCAATAGTTTATAGTTATTAGTTTTTAGTTTCGTTTTTGGGGAAGTAGAGTTGAGTCAGTTCGGGCAGGAAGGTATGTTTCCACACAAAATGTTGAATGGCCGCATAAAGCGTGAGTGAGCTGATGCCCCCGATCAGTAGTATACTCAGGTCATTCCAGTTGGTGTAAGAGACTGCCGCGTGCAGGGGAATGAACAGCAGACAGGTTAGTAAGGTCGTGGCCATCATTTTACCATGCAGCTGCGGTTTCATCAATAAAATAAAAAAGAGGGCAAACCCTGCTTCGATCAGCATCGAGTTCAAGGCTGTTCCCAATCCCCCGAACCGACCGATCAACCAGGTGTTCAATCCGGAACTCAGCAGCAAGCCAGCCAATACTCCACCCACGATCCTGATTTTCGTTCTTTTATCGCCGGCAGAGAGGCCATAATAGATCAATAGATTTGATAGGCTGATGCAGAGGGGGATAGCGGCCATCCAGCGTACCATGGGAACGGATGATTCAAACGACGGTCCGGATATCAGCGCCACCAGTGTGTCGGCGTAGAGCCAATATAAAAAACAGATCGGCAGGCTTAGGTAGAGTAACCAATCTACCGACCGCCCCAGCACCTCCTTCAGTCGCACTTTGTTCCCCAAGGCCTGATCTTGCGAAAATTGAGGGTAAACAACCGTATTTAAGGCAAGAATGATCACCAGGGAAATGCGCGTTAGTTTGGCGGCATTACTATAATAGCCCAGTTGTTCCTCGTTGGAAAAGATACCCAGCAGAGTGGCATCCAAAAAGTCGGTGCAGCTGATAAAGACCGATCCGCTGTAAAACAAGAACAAGGTTTTCCATTCGATCATTGGAGTTGACAGTTCTGTGCCGTCGGTCCGAAGATCCTTTTGGATCCAGTAATTATTGAATACGGCCGATAAAATCACCGTGATCACGATGATCCAATAGTAGGTCAGGAAATCGTCCGGCTTCAGGACTAGATAAAGGATCGCAAGTATTCCCAAGATCCGAAATACCAGCGTCCGATAAGCCGTAACATCGAACCGCTGCATGCCTTGCAAATACCATTCCGCTTGCAGGCAATTACCGATCAGGTGAAGCAGTCCGATAGGCAGCAGCACTTGTACGTAGTTCCACTCGGTTTTGTCCTTCACCAGCCAATAGAATATCCCGAAGGAAATAACACTGACCAGGGTATGAAGGGTTGTCATCTGCCAAAATATCTTCCGCTTGGGCAAACGCAAGGCTTGAAGTTGGGCCACCCGGTACATGCCGTAAGCGGGTATACCGAGAGAGGCAAGGCTCCAGATCAAGCCGACAGCATATTCCAGAAAATTGACCGCACCCAGACGCTCCGGGCCCAGCATACGCGCCAGGTACGGATAGGTGATCAGGGGAAAGAGCAGACCCGTGATGCCATTTAAAAGTTGATATGGGAATTGGCGAAACGTACCGGGCCGTTATTGGTTCTTGATTTTTGGATTCGGTCGCTGATCCAGGATCGGTACCTCCCGCGGGGCCTCTCCATCTTTGAGCTTTTGTGTGAATACCTTGTCGACATGGATCCACTTTCCGTTTTTCCAGACAAATCCCTCCTGATCGCCATCCGGGATATAGGTCCACTTGTTATCCGGATCATTGTTTTCGGAGATGAGGTGGTCGACCAACACCAGGTTCAGTTCCGGGATATAATTCAGCAAGACCTGTGCGTCTTTTTTGAACTCCAGTTGAAAACGATGCTGGGTGGGCTTGCGAATGGAATCATTTTCAAAACTGAAGAATGGTCCTCCAAAAACCGGCTCACCTTTTGCGTTAAAATGTAAAACCTCCATCCATTTCATGCTGCTCATGGCACCGTTCGGATCGAAACCAAACAGCGTATAGAAATTTTTGCCAGCGTGCGTGGTTTTAAGGAGGTTGTAGTAAACGGCTCCGATCCAATTCATCCGATTGCGGGCAGAGTCGGTCGCATTCTCAATGAATTCAGATACATCCCGAAGCGGAAACATGTTGAGCGAACCGTCTTTGGTCCGCATTTGAACGGTTCCCCGTTGCCGGTGGTAATAATCATCGTAGGTGAGGTTCCAGGTGAAGATCCGAAAGCTGCTGTCGGGTGCGTAAAGTTTGGAGATGCCCCGAAGGGAGTCAAACGAATACCAAAACGACTGAGGGGTCTGCAGCGCACGTACCAGCACCCGTGTGAAATGACTATCGGCTTTCATTCGGATCACCTGATTCGAATCGGTATTTAGCTGAAAGGATAATCTCTTGAGGGTATCTTCTTTGGCGGACAGTTGCAACCGATCGGCCGATTTCAATAGACCCGGTTGAGCAAACGTCGAAGGGTTTATCAGAAGCGTGATCAGCAGGAGGGTGAGTACGTGGCGTCGCATCTTTTCTAAAAATAACGAATCTCGTGCTTACCTATTCTGGTCAGTCTTCTCTGCCACGTGAAATCTTTGTCAATATTTTTGGCCCGTGATCCACTGGCTCAGGTCGGGGAGCGAATCGAATCGAATATCAATATCGGGATGCGGGAAGTTCAACTCTGGGTTGGTGGTAGCCAGGTAGCAGGTGTAAAAGCCTGCATTTTTCCCAAATAACATGTCACTGTGCTTGTTTCCTACCATCAAAGTGCGGTCTGGATCGATGTCCGGGAATTCCTGTCGGGCCCGATAGGCCATCCCGGGGTTGGGTTTACGGTCGGGGTGCCCGTTATCCATACTGGTACAGTAATAGATCCGGTCGATTCGACCACCCGCCGACTCGATCTGATCCAGCATGACTTGGTTGATGTGGCGAAGGTCCGATTCCGTCATCAAGCCTTTGCCCACGCCTCGTTGGTTGGTTACCACCACTAAGTGTCCCACCCGCATGCTCAATCGAGCCAAGGCCTCCGGTACGCCGTGGTAAAAAATGAATTCAGCGGGGTTTCGGATGTAATCCTCATTTTTTTCCTGATTGATGACCCCGTCGCGGTCCAGGAAAACTGTCCATTGTCGATCGATTTGTTCGGGCCGTAAGGGTAGGGGTCTGAGCTCCCGATCGGCCAGCCGAAAATCATCGGGTATCCCAATATCCCGGAAGTAAACGTCCTGGGACAGTCCCATGAATTTCCGCTTCCCCACTAATTTTTCCAGATAGTCTTTCTCAAAAGAGAACTTCTCGGGAAATTCTTCCTCGAGCAACTTATGTCGGTCAATCAAGAACACACCGGCATTGATCTGTCCGGCCTTCATGGGTTGCTTTTCCAAAAAACCTGAAACCCGTCCACTTGCATCGGTATGAACCACGCCGTATCGATCAAAATGCTCCAGTGGTTTTAACAGTATGGTGCAGGCGGCAGCCTGTTCCTGATGCAGCCGTGCGGCCGTGTGCAGATCGCCCTTGAATAAGGTATCGCCATTTAGCACCAGTACGTGTGATTGCTGACAACTCCGCAAGGCCCGAACGATGGCGCCTCCGGTTCCCAGGGGCTCCTCCTCAATCACCTCTTCGCGTTGTAGGGTGGGAAAATAGTTGGCCAGGTATTCCTGAATCTGCTCATGCTTATAGCCAAGCGAGAAAACAAATTTTTCTACCCCTTGCGAGCGCCAGTAATTGATAACATGAAATAGAAAGGGCCGATCGGCCACCGGTGCCAGACATTTCGGGATATCGGGTAATTCAGAACGGAGACGAGTACCGAGTCCCCCGGCCAGCACGATCGCTTCGCGGATCATGGATTCGGAGGGTTCGGTTGAAAAAAAGATTCTTCAACGAGTTGGCAAATGATGTGCCCGAGAGTGATATGTGCCTCTTGAATGCGCGGGGTGTCGTTGCTGGGAACACCGATCCAGTAGTCTGATAATTCCCTCATCTTTCCGCCGGTGTTACCGGTGAATCCAATGGTGGTTACGCCCAATGATCGGGCTGACTCAAATGCCTTTACCACGTTGGCGGCGTTTCCGGAGGTGGAAAGTCCGATCAATACATCTCCGGCCTCGGTAATGCCTTCGATCAAGCGGGCATAGACCAGGTCATATCCATAATCGTTGGCCACCGCTGTCAGGTAAGAGCTATTGGTGTGCAGGGCTTCAGCCGGCAGGGCCTTGCGGTCGGTATAGAAACGTCCGGAAAATTCAGCTGCCAGGTGCTGGGCATCGGCCGCACTGCCACCATTGCCACAGAGGTAAAGCCGTTTTTTTTGTCGAAAAGCCTGCGTGATGCATTGGGCCGAGCGATTCACTTGTTCCAACAAACCCTGCTCCTGGAGAATCAGTTGTTTCGTGTGAATGGAGGCCTGAAGTATCGAACGGATCTTTTCCATCCCTCAAAGATAGCGGGAGAATCCTAAGCGGTCCAGGACCGGATGCCGCTTCCAGTAAATTGATAGGATTGAACCCGACCCCCCAGTCGGGTCAGTGATTCGGCTACGGCTTGACGGGTATTGGCCGGGCAATAAAAGATCATAAAGCCACCGCCTCCGGCTCCTGAGATCTTGCCTCCGCTGGCACCCGCCTGCTTGGCCGAATGGTAGATCTCCTCCAGCCAGTCATTGCTGATACCCTCCGCCATCCGTTTCTTTTGCTGAAATCCAAAATCCAGGATATCCCCAATGGAGTCAAGTTTCCCCTGCATCAGGGCCTCCTTCATTTGAAGCGCCTGTTCCTTGAGTTGATGCATGGCCTCGATGGAACGGGTATTTTTTTCGTGGACATTTTTTTGCTGCACGGCGATGATCCGGGCCGACTCACGGCTGGTAGCCGAGTAATACAGCAACAGGTTGTTTTCCAGTTCATCTAAATATTCCGGCTTTACCCGTAACGGATTCACGATCACTTTATCATCTGCATAAAATTCCATGAAATTCACGCCGCCAAAAGTGGCCGCATACTGATCCTGTTTGCCTCCGGCAAGTCCCAGCTCCATTCGTTCGATCTCATAGGCTAAATGAGCCAGGTCGTACTCGCCGTAAGAAAGCTTGCATGCTTCCGCAAAGACACCCAGTATTGCCACCATCAGGGTGGAGGAGGTGCCCAATCCGGATCCGGCCGGCGCATCCACCTCCGTACGGATGCGGATGCCACGATTGGGTAACTTGCCTTCCCTTTTCAGTCGATTGTAAACGCCTTTGACCAGATCCAGCTCGCCATTGAGGGGGAGTTGGTCGGACAGTGGGAGGGTGACCGACTCAGAGCGGTCGGTTGCTTCAATGATCACGATCGGCTCATCGAGAAACTCAATACTCGCTCTCGCATAGAGGGAAATGGTAGCGTTCAGAATGGCGCCGCCATAGAGGTCGCTGTAGGGACTGACGTCGGTCCCCCCGCCAGCCAATCCGATACGTAGGGGCGCTTTACTTCTGTATACCATTTGCCAGATCGATCAGTTTGTCAATGAAGCGGGGCCAGCTGAGTTCTTGTTTGATTCGTCGGAGGTGCGGTTGAAAATATTGTGGTCCCAGTTGGTACAATCGCAAAATACCGGTTGCAATGGATGCAGGATCCGGTTCGCAGACCAGTCCGCTTTGTTCATGTGGCACGAGTCCAGGTAATCCCCCTACATTGGTCACCAGCATGGGTTTTTCAAAATGATAGGCGAGGGGTGTCACCCCGCTCTGGGTGGCGTTTTTATAGGGTTGGATCACAAAATCGGCGGCGCAGAGGTAGTCCCTTACCTGAGAGTCGGGTATAAAATCCGTTTGAAGGATCAGCTGTTCCCGAATCTGTAGCTGGTCGATCAATTGGTCATAGGCGGCACGATCTTCATAGAACTCGCCAGCCACCAGTAGTTTGATTTTTTGTTCGCGGATACGAGGGTCGGCCATCGCTTGAAGCAGCAGGTCAAGTCCCTTGTATCTACGAATGAATCCGAAAAAGAGGATTACCTTATCGGTAGGAGCAATACCCAGTTTGTTTCGTGCGGTGGTAATCTCGATGGCATTGCCGAAATTATCGTAAAGCGGATGAGAGGCAAGGGTGATGGATTGACCGGCGACCCTGGGTAGCAGGTCTTCTTTCACTTTTTCGCTCATGGTGAGGAAGGCTTCGCAGGCGCGTATGAAATAGCGAGTAAAGAGCTCGTCGCCGGGCCGTGATTCATGGGGGATGACATTGTCGGCCAGACAAACGATTCGGGTATGATTGTTTTTTCGGATGCGCCGTAGGATCGTGCCGAGGGCGGGACCCATGAACGGAAGCCAGTATCGTACAATAACCAGATCGGGTTTTTCGCTGGCGAGTTTGTTTCCCACGCGGATCCAGTTGATCGGATAGATGGAATTGATCAGGGATCGGATCGAGATGCCTGAGGGAGCCGGTTCATTGGTGTATTGTGATTTTCCGGGAAATAGGAACGAGGGGTATTGCAGGCTGAAGGAGACGATCTCGGCTTGGTATCCTTTTTCCTGAAAGGCGTTGGCGAGTCGATGGTTGAAAGTGGCGAGTCCGCCGCGCAGCGGATGAGCGGGGCCGATGATCATCACCCGTTTCATCAGAGACCGATTTTCGATTCCAACAAATACAGGTTGCGCGTAGCGGAATTACGAGCGATCAGCTCTCCGATGTATCCGGCCAGGAACAATTGCATACCGAGGATCACGGAGGTGAGCGATAAATAGAAGGCCGGACGATTGGTAAGGGAGAAGTTTGGATCCATGAATTTAGAGAGGAGCAGGTAGATGGCCATCCCAAAACCGGCCAGGAAGCAAAGGCTTCCCCAGAGGCCGAAGAAGTGCATCGGTCGTTTTGAGAACCGTCCCACAAACGAGATCGACAGCAAGTCGAGAAAACCATTCACGAACCGATCCCAACCGAATTTGGAATAGCCGTATTTGCGGGCGCGGTGTTCAACTACTTTTTCTCCGATCTTATTGAATCCGGCCCATTTGGCCAATACGGGAATATACCGGTGCATCTCGCCGTATACCTCGATGCCTTTGACTACTTGAAGCCGATACGCTTTGAGTCCGCAATTGAAATCATGCAGTTTGATGCCCGACATGGTGCGGGTGACGGCATTGAAAAATTTGGAGGGGATATTTTTGGTGAGGGTATTGTCGTAGCGTTTCTTTTTCCATCCGCTGACCAGATCATATCCGTCCTCGAGGATCATTCGACGTAAGGCCGGGATCTCTTCAGGACTATCCTGCAAGTCAGCATCCATGGTAATGACGACTTGCCCCGTAGCCGCTTTGAAGGCCTCGTAGAGACCGGCTGATTTTCCGTAATTGCGCTGAAACTTGATCCCTTTGATGCGATCGTTTTGGCTTCGGAGTGATTGGATGACTTGCCAGGAGTCGTCGGTGCTGCCATCATCCACAAAAATCACCTCGTAGCTAAGACCATGCTCCTGCATCACGCGCTCGATCCAGGCAGTTAGCTCCGGTAGCGATTCGGCTTCGTTGTAAAGAGGAATGGCGAGGCTGAGGTCCATGTTACGATTGCTTGCGGGCGAGTAGGGCACTGCCGGCGGCAGTGAAGACGGCACCCATCAACAAATATCCGAAAACGGAGGCGGAAATATAGCGGACCGGGTATTGTTTCTCAGCGGCTGCTACCAACTCCTCAATCTGGTCGGGCGTGTATTTCTTGGTCTCGATCAGCAGGGTACGTTGATAGGCGGCTTCTTCCTTTGCAAATTCAGGGTGTTGCCAAAGGATAAAAAAAGTAAAACCTACCATCAACAGGGCCGTAACGGCAAAATGACGAAACCCTTGTTGAAATAAACTGCCGAAGCTTCCGGAAAGGGTTGGATTCTTGGAGGCGATCCAAATAGACCAGGTGATGCCCAGTGCATATTCGATGAAAAGCAAATACTGCGCCCATTCTTTTTTTTCGGATCCGGTCTCTTTGAGGATCCATCCGGTCAATATCATCAAAATACCGGTCAGTGCCCCTCGGGCAGCGGGCGTATTAATGTTCAGTCGCATATCAGGAGGGGCGATATTTTCCGTTACGAATCGTGCCGATGGATTTGCCTGTCAATTTTTTTCCCAGCAACGGGGTGTTGCGGGAGCGGGATTGTATGGAGGATTCATCCACCAGCCATTCGTGGTCGGGTTGAAATAAGGTCAGACAGGCCTCGCTACCCACTTGCAGGGAGGCGGCCGGCAGTCGAAATATTTTTCGGGGTTGGATGGCCATCATTTCGATGATCCGTTCCAACGAGAGATTCGGCAGTGCTGTTCGAAGGGCCGCGAAAGCGGTTTCCAATCCGATCATGCCCGGGGCAGCTTGTTCGAATTCGCAGATCTTCCGGTCGTTTTCCTGTGGAAAATGGTGCGAGGCAAGACAGTCGATGGTTCCGTCGATCACGGCTTCTTTCAGGGCCTCGCGGTCGTCGGCCGTACGCAGTGGGGGATTGGTTTTCAACAGGGTGTTGTATCCGATTAGATCCTCGTCGGTGAAGAGTAGGTGGTAGGGGGTGACGGAGCAGGAGAGACCCGGTTGTGTTTTTTTTCCGACCCGAATGGATTCCAGGGAAGCACGACTGCTGATGCCCGTGAGATGTAAGTTGGATTCCGTATAGTGATTGAGGGCAATGTCTCGATTGGTTTGAATGGACTCACTGATATCGGGACGACCGGGAAGTCCCATCCGGGTGGAGGCTATGCCTTCGTGCATGAGTCCGTGTGGCTGAATGGACCTATCATCAGGCAGCTGAATGATCGTGGCCTGTACGGCTTTTACGTATTGAAGGGCTTTTAATAGCAAGCCGGCCGATTGAATACTTTTGGTTCCATCGCTGAATGCCCGGGCACCGGAGCGATGCATATCATATAGCTCGGCCAGTTCTTTGCCTTCGGTTCCTTGGGTGATGGCGCCGATGGGGTGGAGGTCGACCGGACCATTCAAGGCCTGTTGTTTCAGGTATTCGACTCCGGCTTTGTCGTGCGTGACCGGTTTGTTGTTGGGGATCAGGAAAACATCGGTATAGCCTCCGGCCAAAGCGGCGCGGGAGCCAGTTTCAAGAGTCTCTTTCTGCTCATAACCGGGTTCTCCAAAATGTGCAAATAGATCCACCCAACCGGGGGAAACATGCAGGCCGGGAAGTTCAATGATTTGATCGGCCGGGGAGGATAGGGAAGAAGCGATTTGTTCGATGCGGCCTTGGTGGACCAGGAGGTCCATCGTTTGGCCGTTCAGTGGATTTTCCGGATCGACGATCCGAGCTTTTTTAATGAGTAGTTTCACTAAAGAACAAAGATAAGCAACCGGTATCGTACTGGGAAATTGGTCTTTTCTGCCTACATTTGCCACCCCTTTTCGGTTCGGGACGTAGCGCAGCCCGGTAGCGCACTTGCATGGGGTGCAAGGGGTCGCTAGTTCGAATCTAGTCGTCCCGACCAGCCCGCCTTTGCTTCAGCGAGGGCGGGCTTTTTGTTTGGCATAGGCTGATCGCTTTGTTATTTTTGCAACCTTCTCCGGGATCGGGATGTAGCGCAGCCCGGTAGCGCACTACGTTCGGGACGTAGGGGTCGCTGGTTCGAATCCAGTCATCCCGACTGGCCCGCCATAGCACCAGCGACGGCGGGCTTTCTTATTTCTGATAGCAAAGCCTTACACGCGCTGATTTCTCCCAAATGACCTCACATTCTTTCCGACCCATTTTCGCCAGGTGGCCAGCCATTTGGATTCTTTGATCTCTACGGGAGTGACCTGTTCTTTGCCCAGCCGGGTATGAAAGGGTTCTCGATGTTTTCTTTTTTCAAAGGCTACGACGCTGTCGTAAAAGCAGATCGAGTGGATCTGCCGAATCAGTTCGTTCGATCGTACCTGAGAAGGGTTGTGCAGGTGATGGATATGCAGGGAGTCGACCAATTGTTTGCTGTACTCGATGAAGCTGGAAGGTCTTTTCAGTCCGCCCCCATAGATCTCCCAATAGGAGGTATGCGTATCTTCAACGAGATAAATCCCTCCCTCTTTGAGCTTCGGAAAAAGCCACTCGAAGGTGCAACGCTGTTGTGTCATGGTATGTCCGCCATCATCGAGGATGATGTCCATTTCCGGGAGCGTTTGGGCTAGCGATCGGAGAAATTCCGGGTCTTCCTGCGATCCGATATGCACCTGTACATCCTTTTCTTCAAAGGCCTTGCAAGCGGGGTTGATGTCGACCGCATAGAGGCGAATGTTTTCGCCGAAATATTTTTTCCAAAGTTGAAGGGAGCCGCCGTGATTGATCCCGATCTCCAGAAAGTTCAAGGGGCGATCCCGATAGGATGAAAAATACGTTTCATAGATGTCAAAATAGTGATCCCACTTGTGGATCATCCGGTCCTGCGGACCGGTTTCGTAAAAAAGTTCTCGTAAGGTTTTGGACATCATTTAGGCAGACTGCTATCCCTCAAATATATAACTTGCACCTCGAATTGATTTTCCGTTCTCATGACGCCTGCCCGACACGAAAAATTGACACAAGTGCTCAGCCGCCGACAGGCGGATCTGACGGTGGTATTGGAAAATGTGTTCGATCCTCACAACATCTCAGCGGTCATGCGTACCTGTGATGCCGTGGGCGTACAAGAGATATTTATCCTTAACACCAAGATTCCCCGGCACAAAAAGTTTGGGGCGCGCAGTTCTTCCAGTGCGGCGAAATGGCTAACGGTTCATTCTTTTGAGGATGCGGTACGTTGTTTTGAAGAGGTGCGCCGTCGGTACGAGCGGGTACTGACCACGCATTTGGGAGAGTCATCGGCAAATTTGTATGAGGTTGACCTGTCCCGTCCCACCGCCCTTGTCTTCGGTAATGAACACAGCGGCGTCAGCGAGGAGATCCGGGCCCTGGCCGATGGGAATTTTTTGATCCCACAAGTCGGCATCATTCAATCCCTCAACATCAGTGTAGCCTGTGCTGTTACTCTGTATGAAGCATATCGTCAAAAGGAAATAGCGGGTCATTATCTGCGAGACGATCTGGGTACAGACTTTAAGCGATCGATTTGGGATAAATGGACGCTCGGTGATGCTGAATCCTAGGGATCAGGCGGGGTCGATCATATCGGCTTTTCGGTCGATGGCTCGTTGTAGCAGGGATTGAATACTCACATTCAATTCAAATCCGATCAGCAGAAACAGCGAATTCACGAAGAACAAGATCATGATGATCAAGACGGTGCTGATGGAGCCATAGATCTGGTTGTAGGCCGCAAAATTGGAAACCCACCAGGAAAAGGCCAGTGTCATCAGCAGCATCAGTCCGGTAGCCAAGATCGAACCGGGATTGATCAATTTCCATTTTTTGTGAACGGAAGGGGCGTATTTGTAGATGAAGGAGATGCAAAGGAAATACAAGAGGATGATGACGATCCACCTCAGGTTGTCGATCCATCGAAGAATGGTTAGATCGGAGATGCCCAGCCACCGAAGTACGGCCTCTCGGGCAACGAGGACCGCCACGGAACCGATCACGAATAAATAAAGCATGATGGTTATTTTCAAGGCCACGGACCTTTTTTGCCAGCCTTTTCGTTTCGTGAATCCGGCATAATTCTGGTCGAACGAACGCATGATGCCCATCATGGCATTGGAAGAGAAGAACAGGGAAAGCAGAAAACCCACGGAAAGGAGTCCGCTGCGCGGACGGTTGATGAAATCGCTCAAAAAGTTGATCAGCACGGCATTGTCCTTCTCCCCGGGAATCACATCCCGGATCAGGCTGTAAAGTTCCTCCTGAAAGGCTTGAGTGATGGGAAAGAAGGGAATCAACGTGAAGAGAAAAATGATCGCGGGCGGGATGGCCATAAAGAAATTAAAGGCAATGGCCGAGGCCCTTTCCGTCATGCCGATGGCACGAACCTGTCCCATAAAAAACAACACCACATCATAGATCGGCAATTGCTGAAAGCCAGGCAAGGAATGTGTTTTGCTCCACCGCAATATCCATTGGATGGGGGCTCCATTCGTGAATCGATCCTGCAGTTGCTGCCAGTTCATGGGGAGACACTCGTTTTTGTTTTCAATCGCCGGGACAATTCCTCTTGATACCGCTTCGCCTTTTTTTGATGTTCCTGATAATTACTCGAGAACGAGGAAGTGCCATCAAATAAATGACTGGCCACAAAATAAAGGTAATCTGTTGGGGGGGCGTTCAGTACGGCATCGATCGATGCGATCGAAGGCAGACAAATAGATCCGGGCGGAAGTCCGGTGTGTATATAGGTATTATAGGGCGATGGCTGACGCAAGTGTACCGCTGTAATGCGGTTGGCGGTAAAATCTCCCGATCCAAATTTCGCGGTGGGGTCGGCCTGCAAGCGCATTCCGATGCGTAGGCGATTCAAATAGGTGCTGGCGATCAGTGGTCGGTCGGGCGCGTATTGGGTTTCTTCCTCAACGATGGAAGCCAGGATATAAACGTCGGTGGGATTTAATCCGATCGATTGAGCTTTGCGTTTGCGTTCTGGGCTCCAGAATCTGTCCCACGCTTTGGCAAAGGTTCGGTACACCTGTGCCGGCGGGTCGGTCCAATAGATCTCATAAGTCAAGGGCAGCAGTCGTGTCATCACGGTATTGGTATCGACGCCCAAGCTTGCCAACAATTCTTCGGAACGTAAAAAAGTTATCCAGCTGGTCGAATCGGCAGACGTGTACGCGTATCGCTGCATTTTGGAGGCGAACTGCAGGGGTGTACGCAGGCGAATGCGCTCATTGCCCAGGATCAATTGAATGGGTGTTTGCCTTCCGTTGCGAAAACGTTTGGTGAGGGTGTACATGTTTTCTCCCGCCGGGATCAGGTAGGAGCCAGGTCGAACCATCTTGTAACCCAGCACACGGGCGGTGTAGATGAACCCGGAAGGGTTGGATAGAATTCCCTTTTCTTTTAGTTGTTGACCAACCCACTCAACCGGCATATGAACCGGTACTTGTATGCGGATGCCGCGTGCCTGTTGGGTAAGTGGCCAAAAAAGAAACATGATCAACCCGGCAAGGGCAATGATAACGACCCCGATCACGATTCGTAAGCGCATGGTACAATATAAAAGAAAACCCCGACTTGTCGGGGTTGGTCAAAAGCTCGTTTGGATGATTAGCGTCCGCTGGGTGGTGCCGGAGCAGGAGCGGGCGTGGGGGCAGGTACCATCGGGGTGGTTTTGGGTGCCGGTGCCGGAGCGCCGGTTGCCTGATTCAGTCGGTCTTCCACACCACTGCTTGCGTTCTTAGGCATGAAAACCACCGATACGATGCAGAGCACAGCGATCAGTCCACCAAAGATCCAGGTTCCTTTTTCCAGTACATCCGTGGTTTGCTTAACACCCATGAATTGGTTGCTGATGCCAGCGATGTTGCCGGACAATCCGCCTCCTTTGGGATTCTGGACAAGTACGATCAGGCCGAGGATCACGGAGGCCAAAATGATCAGGATCAGAAAGAATATGGTCATGATGAGGAATTTAGTTCGTTAATCTTGGCTGCAAAATAAGCGCTTTTCGAGGGATCAAGCAAACTCAATTGCTGATAGATCCGGACGGCTTTCTGACGCTCGCCCTGCTTGATCCAGACCTCGGCCATGGCTTCGGTCCATACTTGTTTTTCATCGAGCGACTCGTGGGCCAGGGCGGCCACTTGTTTTTCCTTATCTACGGGGATCTGGCGGGTTACTTCCGCGAGGGGCAGTCGCTTCATCACCTTCAGCCAATCGGTAAAGCTCTTTAATTGCTGACCAAACCGATCGGATGGCTGATCCAACGATGGGGGTTTAATTCCTTGAGAGGCGAAGTAGTCGACCGTATGAAAGGGCTCGAAGATCAGCTCGTCTGTAGTCGATGACTGGGCCATTTCCGGCTTCGTGTCGGCGGCGGGCATGGCAACCGGGAAGGAATGGAAAAGCGCCTGATGGATGGCCTGACGGGCCGGATCCGGGTCGGACAGCAGTTGTAACGGTCCGCTAAAAGGATATTGCGCGGCCAGTTGATCGGCCGGATGCGGCAATTGATCTTTCCATATTTTCCAGATCGTTTCCATGGGCAACGGCGAATTTACCATTTCGAGAAGATTCGGTTGAAAATCTCATCTGTCAGGGTCCGCAGCATTTCATCGAACAAAGCGTTTTCCGCTTGGGTGAAGGACAGGTTACTCCGGAAATCAAAACTTCGGCTGATGTCGTATCGGTCGGTCTTGTTGGCCTTTAGATCATTTACGATCAGATTGATGCCCACTGTGAGTCGGTTGGTAGCCACCTGCTGCCCACTGATGGCAGCCGTGGAAAAGGCGTACTGGCTGATGGTGGCACTGACCTCCCAATCGGCTTGGGCGTTGGTTTGAGTCAGACGAGTTTGTCCGATGATCTTCTGACGCAACCGATCGGTGAGCCGGGGACTTAACTGCGGGTTAACGTAACTCGCCCGATTCTCGATAAAATTGATCTTGATGGTCTTGATGCTGTCGGGCACCGTGGCATCGTTCAGTTTGTAGATGCCACAGCCGCTGGGTATAGCGGTGAGCAGCAGGATGCTGATCAGCGATCCGAACAATACGGAAATATGGAGGATGCGTCTGTTCACTCTTCGATGTTGTATTCTTTCAGTTTTCGGTACAGGGTTCGCTCGCTGATTCCCAGATCTGCCGCAGCATCCTTGCGTTTGCTCTTATGCTTTTTCAGGGCTTTTAGGATCAATTCCTTCTCCTTGTCCAATATGTTCAAGCTTTCCTCCACCTCCACCTGCGCTTCCACGGTCGTGGGGAGCGTGACCGGCATCGAGGAGCCGGAAGCTGACGGGTTGGGTCGGCTGAAGGTAATGGGGCTATGCGGTTCCGGCATTCCTTGCAGGTTCTCCAGTTCGTGGATGAATTGGGGATGCTGCGCCGCCAGTTCCGGATTTTGGATCAACTCCAGGAAAAGTCTTTTCAGTTCCGTTACATCTTTCTTCATGTCGAAGAAAAGTTTGTACAGGATCTCTCTTTCATTGGAAAATTCCCGGTTCGAGGGGGCCGAACCGACCAATACCGGCATGCGGTTGGACGAAACCGCCGGCAAAAATTGTTTCAGGGCAGTGGCCGTGATGCGTTTGTCTTTTGCCAAAACGGAGATCTGCTCGGCAATGTTCTTCAATTCCCGAACGTTTCCGGGCCAGGGATACTCATGGAGTACGCGTTGTGCCTCTTCATCCAATTGAATAGAGGCTGTCTTGTACTTGTTGGCAAAATCGGCCGAAAACTTTCGGAACAGCAAATGAATATCCTCGGCGCGGTCGCGCAGGGCCGGTACCCGGATGGGGACGGTATTCAGGCGATAGTATAAGTCCTCGCGAAACTTTCCTTCCTGCACTTGCTGCAACAAGTCGCGGTTGGTGGCGGCAACCACCCGCACATCCGTGCGCTGAACTTTCGAGGACCCCACCCGGATATACTCGCCGGTTTCCAATACCCGAAGCAAACGGGCTTGGGTGCCCAGCGGCAGTTCACCCACCTCATCCAAAAAGATCGTGCCACCATTTACCGCCTCGAAATATCCTTTACGTGATTCCACCGCCCCGGTGAAGGAGCCTTTTTCGTGTCCGAATAATTCGGAATCGATCGTTCCCTCGGGGATGGCACCGCAGTTTACGGCAATGAAAGGATTGTGTTTGCGGGCCGATAAATGATGAATGATCTGCGAAAAAACTTCTTTACCCACGCCGCTCTCACCATTGATGAGTACGGTCAGATCGGTGCCGGCCACTTGCTCCGCCACCTGCAGCGCAAAATTTAGTGCCGGGGCATTGCCAATGATGCCAAAACGATTTTTTATGGATTGTAAGTCTGACATAAACGTTATTCAGTTACGACACTTCCCAACAGGGTGGCCTGCGTACATTGATCCACCTTCACCTGCACATACTCGCCGGGTTTTAATTCGGGTACAGTTTTCGGGAAGACCAACACCTTGTTCTGGCTGTTTCGTCCCATCCAAGCCTGTTCATCTCGTTTGCTATTGCCTTCGATCAATACCTCAAATACTTTTCCGATATCCTGTCGGTTGCTGATCAACGACAACTCGTTTTGCAACGCCACGATCTGTTGGAGCCTCTCTTTTTTGACCGGTTCCGGCACGTCGTCGGCATACCGTCGTTGCGCCAGGGTACCGGGTCGCTCGCTGTAAAAGAACATATAGCTGAAATCGTATCGGCTGTACTGCATGATGTCCAGCGTGTCTTGATGGTCTTGCTCCGTTTCGGTGCAAAATCCAGCGATGATGTCGGAAGAGATGCCGCAATCAGGCAGGATCTCCCGGATCCGATCGACTTTGGCTTTGTACCATTCACGGGTGTAGGTCCGGTTCATGAGTTGCAGCACGCGGGTGGAACCACTTTGTACCGGTAAATGTATGTAGCGGCAGATGTTGGGATACCGCGCCATGGTATGCAGCACCTCATCTGTGATGTCTTTGGGGTGAGAAGTTGAAAAGCGTACGCGCAGCAGGGGAGATATCCGGGCGACCTGCTCAAGCAGCTGTGCGAAATTCACGGCGTCTCCGCCCGACTCGGAAGTGAAGTGATAGGAATCGACGTTTTGTCCCAGTAACGTCACCTCCCGATATCCCTTTTGAAAAAGGTCTGTACACTCGGCCAGAATAGAAACGTTATCACGGCTTCGTTCCCTTCCCCGGGTAAAGGGCACCACACAAAAAGAGCACATATTGTTACAACCTCGCATGATGCTGACAAAAGCGCTGACACCATTGGTGCCCAGTCGGACCGGCGCAATGTCGGCATAGGTCTCATCCCGGCTCAACAAAACGTTTACGGCTTTTTGTCCCGTACCCGCTTCTTCGATCAACTGCGGAAGGGTTCGATACGCATCGGGACCCACCACTATATCTACCAGTCGTTCTTCCTCTAAGAATTTTGATTTTAACCGCTCCGCCATACAGCCCAATACACCGATCAGCAATCCCTTTTTTTCCAATTTGAGCTGTTTGAATTCGGTTAGCCGCTTGCGGACGGTCTGCTCCGCCTTCTCCCGGATGGAGCAAGTGTTCAGTAAGATCAGGTCGGCTTGCTCGAGCTGACGGGTGGCCCCATACCCCTGGTCCTGTAAAATAGAGGCTACGACCTCACTATCGGCAAAATTCATCTGACAACCGTAACTCTCGATATAAAAATGACGGTCGTATCGATTGGGATCGGAAGCAAACGGAGCAAAAGCCTCTCCCTGCCTGGATTCATCGTGCTGTTTATCGGTTGTAAGCGTGTGCATATCCAAAGGGATTGCAAATATACAGATTAAATTACTCCTGTGACATCCTGTCAGTACCATCGAATGATCTGATTAACAACTCTTTAATACAAATTAAAGCACCCTGCCGTTTATTGTTATCTTGGAGCACGGATGTTTGATTGTTCACCATACAAAACCTTTTTGGTCACTTGCCTGCTGTTGCTGGGGTCAATGGCGATGGCACAAGTACCGCTTGGAAGGATATCAGGGGTAGTAATGGATGCCACACAGCAGCCTTTATCGGGGGCGAATCTGCGCCTGATGTGCTTGATCGATACATCAAATACGAAAAACTCTACCGGCATTATAAAGAACAAACAGACCGGCACGAATGGTGAGTTTGTATGGGAAGATTTGCCCGACGGACGATATGCGTTGTGGATCAGTGCCACCGGCTATCGAGCGGTTCGGATCGATAGTTTGCTATTGGACGATCGGCGTCGATCCTTTTCGCTGGGAAATATTCCACTATCCTTGAGCAAGGCCGCGCAACTCGATTCGGTGGTGATCGTGGCCGACCGTTCGTTACTTCAATCCAAAGACGGGAACGTTACTTTTTTAGCCGGCGACTCTCCGCTGGCGGCCGGATCCAATGTGTCGGATCTGATGACACAAGTGCCCTTGGTCAATAAGGATCCGGACGGAAAATTGACCGTGCGCGGGAAGGAGCCAAAGATCTTGATCGATGACAAGCCGGTTGAATTGAACATGCAGCAATTGCAAGAGTTGTTGGAGTCGATGCCCGGTAGTTCGATCGAGAAGATCGAGGTGATGACCAATCCGCCGCCCCAATTTGCACAGGAATCGGCCGTGATCAATATCGTTACACGAAAAGGACGGGTAGGTCGAACCGGTCGTTTGGCCCTATCGGGCGGTACCCGCGGGGAGTGGTCGGCCAGCGGTCAATTCACCTACCGCAAAGACCGACTCTCACTACAGATCAATGCGGGCTTCAATCAAAATCGCTTTGCCGGCGATGGGTATTCCAACCGACAGAATATCTACACCGACTCCACGAATCAGTTTAATACCGTCTCTGATTTTTTGAATCGTTCGAAAAGGCCCTCCGCCCGGATCTCACTCGAGTACGAATGGCATAAAAAGCATTCGATCAACCTGGTGTTGCAGTACAACGACAACCGATTCCAAAACGAGAATAATACCTACTTCAGTAACATCAACCGACTGGGTGACCAATGGCGTTACAGTTTGCGATCGGTCAACGCCAGCGGATCGAATTTTTCGTTGTCTCAAACCACCACGTATACCTGGCGACCCAAACCCGGAGAGACCTTGCGGTTGATATTCCAAACCAATGGGGCCGACAATTGGAATGTCCGTCGATTCGAGCAGAATTTCCTGTTCAATGACGGTACACCGATCGGGAAAGATTCGATTCAGTATCAAGATAATTTCACGAACGTACTTGGTTGGAGCACTCGTCTGAATTATGACCGGATGCTGGTACCGAAAAAAACCTTTTTGTCGACCGGGATCTTTTACAATCAATCCCTCAATTGGGTAGATGTGTTGGCCCAGTACCTAAAGGTGCCGGAGATTCAGTTGGTGGATATGCCTGCCTTGAACCAGGATTTTCAATTCCGCCAGAATGTTCAGCAGTATCGCTTATCGATCAAACAGCTTTTTACGGAGCATTTCAGTTTGCTGGCAGGACTGATCTACGAGCATACGCTCATTCGATTCAATCTGCGAAAGGAAAACCTGATCCGGGAAAATCAATACGGGAATTGGTTGCCTTTTGCCACGTTGAATCGATCCTGGAAAGACCGGTACAACCTCACCCTCTCGTACAAGCAATCCATCCGTCGCCCGGGACTGGGCGAGCTGAATCCCACGGTCGATTTCTCCGATCCGTACAACACGCGGTTCGGTAACCCCGATCTGATCGCCTCCACTTCCCATAACCTCGATCTGGTGGCCGGATGGAATCGATCGGGTCGCTTCTTGAATATCGGCTTCGGTCACAACATCGTGCAAGACGTCTTTAGTCAGGTTCGCACCCTGGCCGACGAAGGGAAGACCCTGCTGACCTGGGAAAATATCAGTAACAGAAAAGAATGGGAGGTTAGCTTTTGGAGCAGTTTTACAGTTTTTAAAAAATTGAAGATCAATAGCAGTGCGAGTTATATCTATAACTTATATGGAAGTTTTGATAAGCTGGTACGCCGCTTTCGGGATGGAGGTTCGTTGACCTCAACGGTTGGAGCCAGTTATGCGCCGCATGACCGGGGGAGTTTTACCGGGCAGTTCAACCTGAACCGTTTTGCTTCGCCGCAGGGGTTCGCCCGTTGGAATGGAAGCCTGAATCTGGGGGCACAATGGAAATTCCTCCAGAAGCGGCTGGCGGTCTCTTTGAATGCGATCGATCCTTTGCGTGACCAGCGGAGATATACGTTTACGTATGCACCAAACTTCTCGCTGGAGAGTTTTAGTAGAACCCGTACCCGAAATTTCAGATTGACTACGTCTTGGAACATTCAATCAAAGCCAAAAAAGTCGGTTAAGCCGGTTATGCCGGTTCGTTAATGGCGAGCGCCGGAAGTCGTTTGGCCAGCCAGGAACGACCGCTGGGGAGGATCCACTGGGTTTGCAATTCAGCGAGCGTCGATACCAGGTTGTTGAAATAGAGCGTGGCTGGTCCGATATAGCCATGTTCGATCGCATAAGGCAGCTGAGTAAGCGGGAGCAACTGGATCTTATCCTTGATCAGAAAAGCAAGGGTTGTGCGGTCGAGTAGTTGAACGCCATATTCTTTTTCGATGGATTGGATGAAGTGAACGGATTTATCGGTGCTGCAGCCACTGACGGTTGCGGCCGTCTCATCGGCGATCAGGATCAGGAATTGTCCGAAGAATAAATAACCAGCACCCTTTACTGCAGCCCCGTGGCTGGTCCACTCCGCCGTAAAGTCCTCCAGCTCTTTTTCCAATTGTAAGGCCTCGGTGAGGCTGAATAGACGGTTGGATTGATAGACCCAAACGCGGGAATCCGGCGAGAGGCTTGGATCGATCAGGTGTTGGTAGTCGAGTTTCATTCCGAAAAATTCAACGAGGCCTCTACGATCTCCGCAATGTCCAATACCTGCACATCGGCCTCGCGTTCGGCGAGTTTTACGCCATCACTCATCATGGTGTTGCAGAAAGGACAGGCGGCCGCGATGATCGATGCCTGGGTTTTGAGTGCTTCCTGGGTACGGTCGATATTGATGCGTGTTTTTCCGGGTTCTTCTTCTTTGAACATCTGGGCACCACCGGCGCCGCAACAACTTCCTTTGGATCGACAGCGTTTCATTTCGACGAGTTCGACATCCATGGCCTCCAGTACTTTCCGGGGTGCCTCATAGATCTGATTGGCCCGGCCTAGGTAGCAGCTGTCGTGATACGTAATGCGTTTACCCTTGAAGGTTCCCCCTTCCTGCAGCCGGATCTTTCCCGAATCAATCAATTGTTGTAAAAAGACGGTATGGTGGATGACTTCGTAGTTCCCACCCAGTTCGGGGTATTCGTTTTTTAGCGTGTTGAAACAGTGGGGGCAGGCGGTGACGATCTTTTTTACGTTGTAGCCGTTCAAGATTTGAATGTTTTGATAGGCCATCATCTGAAAAAGAAATTCATTTCCCGCACGACGAACCGGATCACCGGTACACATTTCCTCTTTTCCGAGTATTCCAAAGGGGATCTCCAATTTCTGGAGGATGCGGGCAAAGGCCCGGGTAATGCGTTGAGCCCGTTGATCGAAACTGCCGGAACAGCCTACCCAGAACAATACCTCCGGCTCTTTTCCTTCGGCCATCCATTCAGCCATTGTTTTGATCGGGGGAAGTGCCATATCTCGCTCGGGTCTTTGATTGGAACAAAAATAGAGCAAAACGGCGGGCTCCGGATATGCCCCACTATTTTTGCCTATGCGGATGAAATTGCCTGTTTGGTTAAATTGGGAAAAATGGCCCTTCAAGCTGATCTATTTTCCGCTTACTCCTGTTTGGTTGTGGTATTGCCTGCGGAGTGGTTCGTTATGGTTTTTTAGTTCTTCCAACCCAACCATCACTTTTGGGGGAATGGAAGGAGAGGGGAAGCGGGAGATGTACGATCAATTACCTGAAACTACCTATCCCCGAACGATTTATATTAACCCCAACTTGCCCGATCACGATCTGTTGCGGCATATCCATGATACTTTTCAATATCCGTTTGTGGTAAAGCCGGATGTGGGCATGAAGGGACTTTGGTTCGAGCGCATCGATCGGGAAGAGCAATTGATCAAATATCACCGGGCGGTTCCGGTGGAGTATGTGGTGCAGGAGTGGATAGATTGGCCCGTAGAGGTCAGCGTCTTTTATTACCGGCATCCGACCCAATCGCGGGGCACCATCAGCGGGTTTATTCATAAAACCCTGCTGCAGGTCAGGGGAGATGGCCGATCCACGTTGCTGGAGCTGATCCGTCAACACCCAAAGGCCTCTGGTCGTGTACCGGAGTTGACCGGACGGTATTCCTCGCAATTTGACACGATCATCCCTGAGGGGGAGATCTTTTTGCTATCGCATGCAGCCAATCACAACCGTGGGGCTTTTTTTTACAACCTGTCTGACCGGATCACCGACGCGTTGACGGTTCGGTTCGATGAGTTGAGTCATCGCACTCGATTTTACTATGGTCGTTACGACCTGAAAGTTCATTCGGTCGATGATTTTTGTTCCGGCGGTGCTTATTCGATCCTGGAATTCAATGGATGCGGCGCCGAGCCCAATCATATTTATGATTGCGGTATGAGTCTCTGGCAAGCCTATGGCGTGATCTTGAATCATTGGAGAGTCCTGTTTGAGATCAGTCGGCATAATCATCAGAATGGTCATCCGTATTGGAACTTCTTACGGGGTTGGCGTTTCCTTCGATCGTCCGGTCAGCATTTCAAAACGTTGGAATCTCAACCCAAGCCGAGTTTGTAACTTCATCCCATGCCCCGAATCCTGAAAGTCTTTTTGGCCGGTTTAACGGTAAGTTTTCTGGGTTCCCTTCCATTAGGAACCACCAATGTGGCGGCCATGCAATTATCGATCGACCGGGGGTTGGCCGCTGCCATTCAATTTTCGATCGGATCGCTGACGGTGGAATTGATCTACGTTCGACTCTCTTTGTTTGCTGTTGATTGGCTGCATCGCAACAAAACCTTTATGCGTTACCTGAATGGCGTGACGCTGCTCATCTTGATCCTCTTGATGGCGGAAAGTTTTCATTCGGCGCTTTATCCCGAAAACCTCTCTCCGGTAGCGATCAGTCAAGTATTGCCGCCCCTGTTGTTTGGAATGTTCTTGTGCTCGATCAGTACAGCCCAGATCCCTTTTTGGCTGGGCTGGTCGACCCTATTGATGGAGCGAAAGATTCTGTATCCCAATGGAGGTATGTACTGGGAATATCTACTGGGGATCGGATTGGGCACTTTTCTGGCCAATGGGATCTTTATCTATACGGGGCAATGGGCGGGCGAGAGTTTTGCCAATAATCCCGCACTGCTGCATGGGGTGATCGGGGGCTTTTATTTGATAACAACCGTTTGGCAGATTTGGAGAATGTGGAAGGCGCATAAATCAAATACCGATACGTCCGGCAATTGATCATTTATCGGATTGCCTCCAGGCATCGCGCTCCTCCGGTGAAAATTTCCAAGGGGCAAAATTGTTCTCTACGTTTCCGAACATACCGGTCCATTCTCCCGGAGCATTGCTCTCTTCCATGACCAGGTATCGGCGTAACTGAAGGATGATGTCGAGCGGATTGATGCTCACAGGACATTCTTCCACACAAGCCTGACAGGTGGTGCATGCCCGAAGTTCCTCTACCGTGATGTAGTCGTGCAGCAGCGATTTACCATCCTTGTCCCGTTCCCCGTCCGGTAATTTTTTCAAGTCTTCCATCCGGTCGCGGGTTTTCATCATGATGCGTCGAGGAGAGAGGAGTTTGCCGGTGTGTTGAGCGGGACAAGCCGCGGAGCACCGACCACATTCGGTACAACTGAAAGCGTCCAACAGATTTTTTTGCCCTAAGTCTTGAACGTCTTTGGCCCCGAACCGTGCGGGTGGCGCAACCGACGTAGCAGTTGCTGCAGCCGGATTCATGGCCAATTCAACTTCTTGCTGGATCGAGGGCATATTGCTCATTTTCCCCGGAGTATTCAGCGGTGCATAATATGCGTTGGGGAAAGCGAAAAGGATGTGCAAGTGTTTGGAATAGGGTAGGTAATTCAAAAAGGCCAGTATGCCTAAAATGTGCAGCCACCAGCAACTTCTTTCCAGGGAGATCAAGGCCGCATCGCTCCATTCATTCAGTAGCGGATGAAGGCTAGCGGAAATGACAAAGGGGCCGGTTGAGGCCGCAGCATAATGGCCAACGTTACGGGCTTGCAACAAGGTATCCGCGGCGTTCATGAAGAGGAATAAGCTCATCAGTACGATCTCAATGATCAGGATAAGATTGGCATCGCTCCGGGGCCAGCCGTTCAGGTCGGGCGACTGCAACCGTTGTACGCGGATCAGATTCCTTCGAGCTAAAAAGAATATACAGGCGACCAGCACGCCCAGTGCCAGCCATTCAAAGCTATTGATGAGTAACGGATAAAGATTTCCCAGGTAGGGAAGGAACAGTCGATGTGAGCCGGTAAGTCCGTCGAGCACAATTTCCAGCACTTCGATGTTGATGATGATAAAACCGACATAGATGATCAGGTGCAGTAGGGCAACCGGGACATTGCGAAACATTTTTTGCTGTCCGAGTGCCAACCGAAAAACCTGTGCCCAGCGCCTCGCTGGTTGGTCAATAGGCAGATCGGGTCGGCCCGTGCGGATCATGTGCAGGATGGATTGTAGTCGGCGGACAAACAAAAACACACCCGTGCCGAATGCTATAAAAAACAAAATAGGGGATAACCAGTTCATGAATTAGTCAATGAGTTGAAATTCCACTTCCTTGCTGGCGGTATAGCCGATCTTGTCGGTGGTGGTTACGATCAACTGGGCCGGGGTGAGGGTGGTGATGCCGGTGATGGTCCAGTTTTGGGAAAAATCAAAAAATCCAACGTTTCCCGTGGTGAGCGTACGGTTATACAATACTGCGTTGGTGGTTTTATTCCGGACCGTGCAGGTTACCGAGGCCAGCACGTTGTCGTCCGTGGCATTACCTCGGATTTGCAGGGTGCTGCCGTTCAAAAAGATGGTTCCGGCGGTGGGATTGGTAATGGTTATTTGCGCGGCCACATCCGGCTCTTTATCGCTATCCTTTGTGCAGGAGACCAAACCAACGGTCAGGTATAAGATCCAACAGATTTTTTGCATGGCACGAAAATACGAATTAGAAGTACAGGGGACGAAGCTTCCACTTTCCGGCTTCGATCTCCAGCGTGGGCAGGGGTACTTTGAAGGCACTGAGCGTTAGCAAGGCGAACCGTACCCATTTTTTTCGGGAGTGTATTTTGGTCAGGTCGATATCGGGTGATAAATACCATTGTCTCCTTCTGGGTATATCGCTTCGGTCAAAAAGAATGTTTCCGCTGGGATCTTTTTTGATGTTGTTCTCACCGCCCCAAAGACCGGAGGCGCCTGTCCCCACAGCTAGACAGAGCCAATTGGGTACCCGGGCATTTTTTAAGAAGGATTTGACCCGAAAACTGGCCCAGTAGGTCTGGGTGTTATAATCTTTGAGCATGCGAGAGGCCCAGCTCTTTCCAAAAAGATCAATGCTTCTTTGTTGAAGCATCGGATCGGCATACTGTTTGGGATGAAACGATAGTTTCAGTTGCACGCGCTGTTCATTCCAGGCCAATTCCTGGCCGATCAGCGTGGCACTTCCCAAAAGATTCGCTCCGATATCTCCCCAGCTCCAGCCCCAGGCATCGCTTCGACCGTCCATATATTCCACCAGTGTTTGGAAGGCCGTACCGGTAAGTCCGCCTACCCAAATACGCGTTTTTCGGGGCACACCGGCCCAACGCCAGATCTCCATGCTGGCGCGGCCTTGCACATAAGTGCCGTACACATGGCCCAACTTGTCCATTTGTTTCCATTCGCTCCAGTCATTAAAGACCTTCCAGGCACTACGTGGATATTGACTGTACCAGGTCTGGTTCAGTAACACCAGGGCCGTTCCGTAGCCAGCGGATTGACCGGCGGCTGCCCAGATCCACCTGGTTCTCGGGCTGGTACTGGTGGACGAATCGGCGAGAACCCCTTGCGTAGAATCGGGGAGTAGAGTGGGTTGTGAATGGGAGGCCGAACAATAAAGAAGAGATGAGACGATGAGCCACACACGCATGCCGTAAAGGTATTCAAAGACTCCCTGTTGCCTGCTTCAATTTGGTTATTTTCGCGTAAATTTTTTGAATGAACGAACAGATTGAAAAGCGGGTAGCCACATGGATGTCCGATGCCTTTGATGCACCGACCCGCGAGGCAGTTAGCCGCCTTCAACAAGAGGATCCTGCGGCCTTGGCTGATGCTTTTTATCGAAATCTGGAGTTTGGCACAGGGGGATTAAGAGGGCTGATGGGACCCGGCACCAACCGGATGAACAAATACACGGTGGGTATGGCCACGCAAGGGTTTGCCAATTATCTCAATCGGTGTTTTCCGAAAGGTGTGAAAGTGGCCATTGCGCACGACAGCCGAAACAACAGTCGTTTTTTTGCTGAGACCACCGCTCAAGTATTTGCGGCTAATGGCATCGAGGTCTTTTTATTCGAGGATATGCGTCCCACCCCCGAGCTTTCCTTTGCGATCCGTCAACTGGGTTGTCAGGCCGGAGTCGTTTGCACCGCTTCGCACAATCCCAAAGAATACAACGGCTACAAAGCTTATTGGGAAGATGGATCGCAACTCGTACCACCGCATGATAAAAATGTGATCGCGGAGGTGGAGAAGATCGCCTCGGTACAGGAGGTGCGGTGGAGCGGAGGCGCGCATCGGATCCATCCGTTGGGAGCCGATTTTGACAGGCAATACATTGAGATGGTGAAAGGGCTCAGCGTATATCCGGAAACGATCGAGCAGCAATCCGATCTGAAGATCGTGTACACGCCCATTCATGGAACGGGTATCAAGTTGGTGCCGGATGTATTGAAAGCCTTTGGCTTCCGAAACATACACATTGTGGAAGAACAAGCTACACCCGATGGAAATTTTCCAACGGTGGAATATCCGAATCCGGAAGAGTCGGAGGCCATGAGTCTGGGACTTAAAATGGCACAAGCCTTGGATGCCGATATTCTCTGCGGCACGGATCCGGATGCAGATCGAATCGCCATCGGTGTTCGAAATAACCACGGTGAGTGGGTGTTGATGAACGGAAACCAAACGGCCGTGCTGGCTTTCAACTATCTGATCGAAGCGAGGCGTAGCAAGGGACTGGCGAAGCCCAACGATATGGTGATCACGACCATCGTAACGACCCCGCTCATCGATGCCATGGCGAAAAAGAACGGGATCGCTTGTTACCGAGTACTAACAGGTTTCAAATGGATCGCGGATCT
Organism: Chitinophagaceae bacterium; assembly: GCA_964229195.1. GTDB lineage: Bacteria > Bacteroidota > Bacteroidia > Chitinophagales > Chitinophagaceae > JJ008. The sequence goes on from CAXRAX010000084.1 coordinate 33,806, forward strand.
GATCCGACAAAAAGAAGGTCAGGAAAATTATGTGGTGGGGGGAGAGGAGAGTTTTGGATTAATGATCGGTGATCAGATCCGGGATAAGGACGGCGTGAGTGCCGTTGCCCTGCTCTGTGAAATGGCTGCCGTTGAACGGGCCAAAGGAAGAAGCCTGTATCAAAAAATGATCGACCTGTACGTCGAGTACGGTCTGTATAAAGAGAAATTGATCTCCATTACCAAAAAGGGGATGGACGGGCAACAGCAGATCGCAGCCATGATGGAGAGATACCGAACCCAACCGCCCACTCACATTAATGGCGTTGCGGTGGTGCGGATGCATGATTACCAGATGCGTCGCTCTCATGACCTGGTCAGTGGATTGAAAACCGATCTGACCTTGCCGGCTTCCAACGTATTGATTTTTGAATTGGCCGACGGCAGTCAGATCGCGGCTCGTCCCAGCGGTACCGAACCCAAGATCAAATTTTATTTCAGTGTTCATCAGCCCCTGCCGGAGGCATCTCAGTACGACCGGGTAGATGCCGCATTGGAAAAACAGATCCAGGGCATCATTCAGGATATGCATTTGAAGGGATAACAAATGCGAAGACCCACCACGGATACGCTTCGGCATCAGGGACTCCGCAAAAAGCTCATCAAACAGCTGGAGGAAAAAGGTATTACGGATGCCTTGGTGTTGGGGGCTATGGATCGGGTACCCCGACATTTCTTTTTGGATCGGGGATTCGAGGAGATCGCCTATGAGGACCGTGCCTTCCCCATCGAGGCAGAACAGACAATTTCTCATCCCTTTACCGTGGCCTTTCAAACGCAGTTGTTACAACTCAAGAAATGGGCTCGGGTATTGGAGGTGGGCACGGGCAGTGCCTATCAGGCAGCCGTGTTGGCGGAAATGGGCGCCCGGGTTTTTACCGTTGAACGCCAAAGAAAGCTTTATGATCAAGTACTCCAATTTCAGTGGCTATCCAAGAAATACCCGATGATCGAATTTTTTTATGGGGATGGGTATGCAGGTCAACCCAAATTCGCACCCTTTGACCGGATCCTGGTCACCGCCGGTGCCCCGCAGGTGCCGGATGGATTGATCCCCCAACTAAAGATCGGAGGCATACTGGTGGTACCGGTGGGGGAGGGTACCGCCCAACAAATGCACCGGATCACTCGGATCTCCGAGACCGAGACCCAACAAGAAGTATTCGGAGAATTTCAGTTTGTTCCCATGCTCAAAGGAAAGAACTAAGGTTATCACATTTTCTTACCTTGTGCTTCACACCTTCAGTATGAAATACATCCTTGCACTGCTGCTTACGACCCTTACGGCCGGGTTGATCTATGTATTGGACAAGCCCCTGGGCGCTTTACCTCCCTTGGGCCCATTGCTCAGTCCCCAACACGGTTTTTGGCAAAACGCGGAAGCGCGCGATCAGAACTATGGGGGAGCATTGAAGCTACCCGGATTGAAAGGATCGGTGCAGGTTCATATCGACGATCGATTGGTGCCACATGTATTTGCCGAGAACGATGAAGACCTTTACTATGTACAAGGGTATTTGCATGCGCGCTTTCGGTTGTTTCAACTCGACTTGCAAACCCGTGCCGCGGAAGGAAGGGCCAGTGAGTTTGCCGGAGACAAAGCATTGCGGTTCGACCGCGAGCAGCGTCGTCTCGGTATGCGATTCGCCGCGGAAAATGCTTTAGCGGAAGTAGAGAAAGACCCCCTGTCCAAGCAAATCTTCGATGCTTATACGCGGGGTGTGAATGCGTATATCGATGGACTCACCTTCGCGGATATGCCCCTCGAGTATAAATTACTGGGGGTACAGCCGGAGCGGTGGGATAATATCCGTTCTGCCTTGCTCCTGAAAATGATGGCCCGAAATCTTTCCAGCAGCACGGAGATCGACCTTGGGATGACCAATGCAAAGTCCGTCTTTCTTCCAGAGGAACTTCGGTTGCTTTACCCACAGGTACATGATTCGCTCATGCCGATCATTCCGAAAGGAACTGTCTTCGAAGAACCTACGGTGAAACCTGTTCGTCCGCCCGCAGCCGATTCGGTTTTGTTCGGACAGGCTGGACTGGAGCCGGTCTTATCCGAAGAAAAAAACAGACCTGATCCCAACAATGGAAGCAACAACTGGGTTCTGGCTGGATCCAAAACAAAGTCAGGGGCTCCCATTCTCTGCAACGATCCGCACCTGGAATTGTCGCTGCCCTCCATTTGGTACGAGATGCAACTGACCGGGCCCACCTCCAGCGTCTATGGCGTAACCTTGCCTGGTTCCCCCTTTGTGATCATCGGCTTTAATGACAGCATTGCCTGGGGTGTCACCAATTCACAAAGAGATGTAAAGGATTACTACCGGATCAAGTTCAAAGACCGAACTAAATCGGAGTATTGGTTTAACGGGCAGTGGCAAAAATCTAGTTTGCGGATAGAAGCCATTCAAGTAAAAGGCCAAGGGGTTGTTTATGATACCGTGGCGTATACGTCCATGGGACCGGTCATGTTCGATGAATCTTTTGGCGATAGTTTGTCGAGAGGGGAGAACCTGGCCGTGCGGTGGACCGGACACGATCCCAGCAACGAGGCAAAGACCTTCTATTACCTGAACCGGGCCCGCAATTACAATGATTATGAATCGGCGTTGCAGTACTTTACTTGTCCCGGTCAAAATTTTGTCTTTGCCTCCCAAACCGGCGACATTGCCATCTGGCAGCAGGGACGCTTTCCCGCCCGATGGCCCGATCAGGGTTTGTATGTGATGCCCGGTGAGGACAGCACCTATCTCTGGCAAGGTTATATTCCCTATGCAGCAAATCCGCATGCCAAAAATCCCGAGCAAGGATTCCTGGAGAGTGCCAATCAGCGTCCGGTCGACTCCACCTATCCCTACTTTATCCCCGGGCGTTTTATAACCCCACGAGGCGTGACCATTGAAAATAAATTAAGGGCCATGCAATCGGTAACGGTTCAGGACGTCATGGATCTGCACAACGACTATTTCAATTCGCTGGCAGAGGATGTGCGTCCGTTGTTGCTGAAATATGTCGACAGGACCAACTTGAATGCTACCGAGCGTCGGTACCTGGATATGTTTGAGCAATGGGATTTACTCGCCACACCGGAGTCAAAAGGACAAACGATCTATGAATGTTGGTTCGACAGCCTGCAAGCGGCCATCTGGCGAGACGACCTCGAGCGGGTAAAACCTTCGGCTCCTTGGCCAGAGGAACAAACGACTTTCGAGTGGTTGGCCCGTGAGGGGGAGCACATGCCATTTATCGATGATCGAAATACCACTTCTTCCGAGACATTGTCCGAGCTGGTCACAACTGCACTCCGAAAGACCACTTCCTTTTTGCTTCCATACGAGAAAGAGGGCCGCCTGAACTGGGCACTCTTTAAGGAGCCCTCGGTCAATCATTTATTGAGGGATGCCCTGCCGTCATTTGCCCGAAAAAAATTAAAGGTGGGCGGAAATGGAAACATTGTGAATGCCATTACCAAAAGCCATGGTCCCAGTTGGCGTATGGTCGTACACCTGACCAGTAACATTGAGGCCTATGGTATTTATCCAGGCGGACAAAGCGGAAACCCCGGTAGTCGGTTTTACGATGGATACGTTGACACCTGGGTGGAAGGCAAATACAATAAACTTTGGATGATGCGTCGGTCGGAAGCTGATCAGTCGGCATGGACCCTCAACCTTAACCCTACTAATTGAGTTTTATGAAATTTTGGATCTCCTTGTTCGCTATTGCACTGACCGGATTTCTGACCGGTTTGTATTTTCCCTGGTGGTCTTTTGCGGTTCCGACCCTTTTGATCGGAGCCCTGATGCCGCAAAAAGGGGCCCGTAATTTTTTAAGTGGATTCCTGGGAATCTTCTTGCTTTGGTTGGGGTTGACCTCCTGGATCGATTCGGCTAACGAAGGATTGCTCTCAGCCCGAATGGCTTTGGTGCTGCCGGTCGGCGGAAAGGTCATCTTTCTCCATTTGCTTACGGCCTTGGTTGGTGGTTTGATTGCCGGATTGGCAAGCCTTACCGGAAAATATCTTCGCTCCCTGTTGCCCAAGCAGACGCACTAAGGTCTTTATCTTTGCATCGGTTTAGAATTTTGCCCAACCTGCCATTGGGATTCTGGACAAGAATTAAAATTCAATTCGATGGCCCCATTACACAACCGGGTGTCGCGCAAGGAACTCAAGCAAAAAGTTCTTTCCGACCCAACCCCTCGCACCACGATCTCTTTTTATAGGTATGTAGAGCTGCTCAACCCGGCATTTTTTCGCGACGAATTATATCGGAAGCTGAATCCCATCGGCGTACTGGGGAGGATCTATGTAGCATCCGAGGGCATCAATGCGCAGATCAGTGTGCCCACCCAGAACCTGGATCGGTTTCGGCATGTTTTGGATTCCATAAATGGGTTGCAACAGCTGCGACTGAATATCGCCGTACAAGACGATGGCAAGTCTTTTTTCGTACTGGATGTGAAAGTGCGAAAAAAGATCGTGGCCGATGGTATCGATGACCCCACGTTTAAGATCGATCAAACCGGTAAATACTTATCGGCCGAAGCTTTTAATCAGCTCGCCTCTGATCCCAATACGGTTCTGGTAGATATGCGTAATTATTATGAGTACGAGGTGGGTCGATTTCGGGGGGCGATGGAAGTGCCCTCCGATACTTTTCGGGAGCAGTTGCCCATGGCGGTATCCCTTTTATCCGAAAAAAAAGAGCAAAACATTGTAATGTATTGTACAGGAGGGATTCGCTGCGAAAAAGCCTCCGCTTTTTTATTGCATCATGGATTTCAACATGTCTACCACCTGGAAGGTGGCATCATTCATTATGTAAATCAGGTTCGGGAAAAAGGCTTGACCAATCACTTTATAGGAAAGAATTTTGTGTTCGATGACCGGCTTGGCGAGCGGGTCACTGAAGATATTTTGGCGGTCTGTCACCTATGCGGCGAGCCGGCGGATACCCATGTGAATTGTGCCAACGACGCTTGCCACCTCCTCTTCATTCAATGTGAAACCTGTGCCCACACGTTGGAAAACTGTTGTTCCACTACCTGTAAGCAACAAATGCATTTGCCTCAGGAGGAAAGAAAGAAGCTTCGTCAGGGGGTCGACCGCGGACAACATATTTTTAATAAGTCGCGGCAACGCATAAATCGTTTATCCGGCGGGGGAGGAGAGGAGCCGGTGTAAGGACTGCTCGATCTTTGTTTGTGTCTCCGCATCGCTCAGTGGCATCGGCTCGAACGGTTTGCCGATCAGTTTCTCATAGAGTTCAATGTATCGATTCGAGATGGTTTGGATCCATTCATCCGTCATGGATGGTACGGTTTGGCCTTCTTTTCCCATGAAATCGTGGGCGATGAGCCATTCGCGGACAAATTCTTTGCTGAGTTGTTTTTGTTTTTCTCCCCGCTCTTGCCTTTCGTTAAAACCCTCGGCATAAAAGTAACGGGAGCTGTCGGGGGTGTGCACTTCATCCATCAAGGTAATTTCTCCGTTCAGCAGCCCAAACTCATATTTAGTGTCGGCCAGGATCAGTCCCTGTGCGGCTGCCATTTCCTTTCCTCTTTCAAATAGAGCCAGGGCATAGCGACACAATTGATCCCATTGGTCGGGGGTAACCAATCCGCGGCGCAAGATCTCTTCGGCAGAAATGTCTTCATCGTGCCCAACGGCGGCCTTGGTACTGGGGGTGATGATCGGGGTGGGAAAAAAATCGTTTTCTCTTAGTCCCTCTGCCATCTCAACACCGCAGAGTTTCCGTTCGCCCGAGCGATAGGTACGCCAGGCGTGGCCGGTGAGGTTCCCTCTCACGACCATCTCGATCGGGATTGGGATGCACTTATGCCCTATCGACACTTGTGGGGCGGGCGACTCGATCAGCCAGTTGGGGCAGATGGATCGGGTGGCTTCGAGCATGAAGGAAGCTATCTGGTTGAGAACCTGCCCTTTAAACGGGATGGGGCGGGGCAGGATCACGTCGAAGGCCGAAATGCGATCGCTGGCCAGCATCACCAATAGGCGATCCTGGATGGTGTAAACATCCCTTACTTTTCCTTGGTAAAAAGCGGTTTGGCCGGGAAATGAAAAGACACGCATTGGGTCGAAGATATAACCCGCTCCAAAATGGCTCCAACTGATTGGTCGTCAAGATTTCAACATATTCTCCTTAGGGGGTAAAATAAAATTTCCCGATTCCCCCCACAATGACTAATTTTCCCACAAATTTCAAAAACCAAAACTCCCTTTTTATGAGAATAAGCTACCGTTATTTAGCTTCCTTGGTCTTGACGGTTTGTTTTTCTGTTCTGGCTAATGCTCAGGCAGTTACCGTTTCTGGAACCGTACGAAACAGTTCCTCCAAAGAAGTTGTTCCGGCCGTTTCTGTGTCCGTGAAAGGAACCAGTCAGGGTACCTACACCAACTCGGATGGAGCCTTTAGCCTGAAAGTGGCTAAACTGCCTGTCACCCTGGTGTTCAGTTCGATTGGTTTCGAAGATCAAGAGGTCAATGTGACCAGTGCTGCCACGCCGGTAAGCGTAGATTTCAAAGCCAGCACCAAACTGGGTCAGGAGGTTGTCGTGGCCGCCACGCGTACCGCCACCCGGATCCTGGAATCACCGGTGACCGTAGAGCGCCTGAGTAATACAGCCCTGCGTGCGGTGGCTGCTCCCAACTACTACGAGGCACTCGGTAACCTGAAGGGAGTGGATGTGCACACCGCCAGTTTGACCTTCCGCACCATCACCACCCGTGGTTTCGTAAGCAGTGGTAATACCCGTTTGAACCAATTGATCGACGGTATGGATAACCAGGCCCCCGGACTGAACTTTTCCGTAGGTAGCGTGGCGGGTCCGGTCGATCTGGACGTCGATAACGTAGAGATCCTGTCGGGTGCCTCATCCGCACTCTATGGATCCGGTGGTATGAACGGAACCGTGCTGATCACTACCAAAAGTCCCTTCAAATTTCAGGGCCTTAGCTACAACATCAAGCAAGGTTTGATGCACGCCGATGGCCGTCAGCGTTCAGCTTCTCCGTTTTATGACTGGGCTATGCGCTATGCCAAAGTATACAAGAACCGGCTCGGTATCAAAATGTCGGCTCAGTTGGTTCGCGGAGCGGATTGGGAAGCGGAAGATTACCGCAACAAGCGCCAGATCGGAATCCTGAGCACCGTAACCGATGGTAACCGCATCAGCGACCCGAACTTTAACGGTATCAACGTATATGGAGATGAGACCAGTGCCGACATGAATGCTTTCTCTTATTTCGTGCAAGAGCAGACCCGTCGGGCACTGTTGCAGGGTACGGGTGGACTGTTCGATGTCGTAAACGCTGCCAACGGATACTTCACCTTGATCGGAAACCCGATGTATCCGAGTAATGCCCAGATTGGGGCTTTTATTGGTAACCTGGCTTTCCTCGGGCCGTCCGGTCAACAGGCCGTGCAGAACATGATGCCCTTCTACATCGGACTTCGTAACAACTATTTCAATCGCGCCAGTGTTTCCCGTACGGGTTATAACGAACAAGACCTGGTCGATTATGGTACCATCAACGTGAAACTGACCGGTGGTGTTCACTATAAGTTGAACGACAAACTGGAGGCTTCTTTCAATACCTACTTCGGAACCGGTACGACCGTTTACACCGGAGCAGATCGTTATTCATTGAAAAACCTCAAGATGGCTCAGCACAAACTGGAGCTGCGTCATAAAAACTGGTACGTACGTGGATATACCACCCAGGAGAATGCCGGTAATTCCTATAATACCAGCGCCCTGGGAGCCTTCCTGAACGAAACACACAAGCCCAGCGGAACCTGGTTCCCCCAGTACATCGGAACCTTCTCCGAAGGTCGTCGACTGAATGGTGGACTGGCCAGTGACTTTGTCCTGCATCAAGCAGCCCGTTCTGCTGCCGATGCCGGTCGATTCATTCCCGGTACAGCTGCCTTCAACAATGCTGCCAATACCATCAAAAGTCGAGCCATTCGTGATCCTAGAGGGGGTGCTCTCTTCCTGGATAAATCTGACCTCTACGCCAGTGACGGACAGTTCAATCTCTCTGATATCTTCCGTTTCTCCAATGCCGTTGAAGTGATCGCCGGAGCCAGCTGGAAGCAGTGGGTCATGAACTCTCAGGGAACCATTTTCGCCGATACCGTTCAGCGGATCCGCATCAATGAGTACGGTGGATATGTTCAGTTGAAAAAGAAATTGTTCAAAGAAGCACTGACCCTGACCGCTTCCGGACGCTACGATAAGCAAACCAACTTCGAAGGCAAATTCACACCCCGTGTTTCTGCCGTGTTGAAGGTGGTTCCGGAAAACTTTGTACGTCTCTCTTATCAGACCGCCTATCGTTTCCCGACCAACCAAAACCAATACATCAGTTTGGTTACCGGTTCCGGTGCGTTGATCGGATGTCTGCCCTCATTCCAGGATTACTACAAGCTGAACTCTACTCGTCCCGGTTACACAGCGGCCAGCGTACTCGCTTATCGGGCCGGCTCCTTGGCCGACTCCAGCCGACTGGTACGGGCAACTTACAGCGAGGTAAAGCCTGAAACGGTGAAGTCTTATGAATTGGGCTACAAGGGTATCATCGGCAAGAAAATGCTGGTAGATGCTTATGTCTACAGCAGCTTGTACGAAAATTTCCTGGTAGGTGTTGCGGTGGCTCAGTCCCGTAACGGTGCCAACGCCGAATTGTATTCTCCCTTTACTACCAACAACGTTTCTTATACACAGAACTCTGCCGAAGCGGTTCGCTCCGTAGGTTGGGGGTTGAGCTTGCAATACCAGTGGGTTAAGAACTATATTCTCTACGGTAACGTATTCTCGGATGAGTTGCGCGATGTAGATCCTACGGTAGTTACATACTTCAATGCCCCCCGTTATCGCTTCAACTTGGGTATCCGCAACGACAACGTTTACAAGAATATCGGATTCAATGTCGTGTACAAGTGGCAGGATGAGAACTACTATGAAGGAACCTTCATTACCGGTACACTCCCCAGCTTTGGCTGGTTGGATGCACAGGTTACATACAACCCGAAGAATACCAAGAGTACGTTCCGTGTGGGTGGTACCAATATCATGAACAAGTATCAGCGCACCGGTTTTGGTTCTCCCTATGTCGGAGGTCTTTACTACGTGAGCTACGGATATAATCTGTTCTAAGCAACACTTGGTTGCATAAGAAAGGCCCTTCCGTTTGGAAGGGCCTTTATTGTTGGATGAATGTGGATCAATTCAGGGGTCTTTCAGCTTCACCGATCTTAAAGCCATTTTGATAGATCTCCATTTTGTAGAGGCCGGTGCCAAACGAGCCACGTATGGGATACTGCACATTCTGTTTAGCTCCTTGCGTATAGTTCACTTCCACTATTGCAGTACAAGTGCGTTTTCCTTCTTCTCGGGTATCAAAGGAATTATTTTCTCCAGTCGTGACCACGTTGCCATCCGGTCCGGTTACGATCAAATGAACCATCGTAGGTCCAGATTGAGCGATTCGGTTTTCGACATCAAAACTGACCACCAGTTTATCGACTCGCTTGGCCCTGGAGGTTGTTTTTTCCCGACCGCTCTTGCGTTCGTCGACTGCTTTTACCTGGATGTTGGATGCTACGAAAGTTGATCCTTTGTCCACCGTAGCGGTCAATTCCTCTTTTTCTCCTCGGGTCTTGCTCAGGTCTCTTTCGAGTTCCTCTTTGTCTTGCTGCAGTTGGGCATTGTCGATCTGTAACCGCTTATTTTCGCCGGTCAGCCGGGCCACTTCTGCATCCAGGTTCAGGATACGCTCATTCAGGTCGGCGATCAGTTTCTGTGCTTTTGCCAGGTCGGCTTGTTTGGCATTGCGATCTTTCAGGATCCGGCGAATCTCTGATTTCTTCGATTCAATGTCTGTTTGTAGGCTACCGACTTTCTCCTGCAAAGAATCACTGACGTTTCCGATAGAGTCTAGTCGGACTAAACTCTCATCAAAGGCGGTTTGCAAGCGCAATTTAGCAGCGTCCAGGTTCGAGATGTCGGCCTGTTGCTGTTGGATGGTATCTTTCTTTTCCTGTTGGTCCATCAACATATAGACCCAGGAGCCCACCAGCGCGAAGGCCAGCAGGGCTATGATCCAATTTTTTTGTTTGGCGCTTCCTGATTCGGATTGACTACCGGGTTGATTCATCATATACATTTATTTTAAAGTGAAACGCAAAGTACATCAATAATCCACAAAGCAGGGGGGCACCACTTGGGTGTTTTAGATCATTTTAACTTCTGATATATTCTTTCGATGCCTGGGTATTATGGGAGTTTACTGCCTGCAAAAGGCATAACTACCTGAAAGGCTGTATCTTAGCCATTATGAAGCCCGAGGATATTCTACAACAGTGGACATCCGGTAATCCGGCACCGGTATATTGGCTCGAGGGTGAGGAAGAGTATTTCATCGAGCAGTTATTGTCTCAGGCCGGTGAGCGCCTGTTAGCACCCGAACAACGCGATTTCAATCTGACCGTTTTCTATGGCCGCGATTGTCAATGGGCCGATCTGCTGAACGCCTGCCGTCGCTATCCCATGTTTGCCGAGCGACAGGTGGTCATTTTGCGAGAGGCGCAAGCGATGCGGGACCTTGATAAAATGGAAGCTTACCTGGAGCAACCCATGGCCACGACCGTCTGGATCGTAGGGTACAAGGATAAAAAAATGGACGCCCGCAAACGCTTTACCAAGCTGGTAAAGGAAAAAGGAGTGGTGTTGACCACGCGGAAGCTTTATGCGAATGAATTGCATGGTTGGGCCGAGCAATGGCTGAAAACAAACCGTCGGACGATGCAGGAAAGGGCTTTGTCTTTGCTCATCGAGCACGTGGGCGATGACCTCAGCCGTATGGCCAACGAACTGGAAAAACTACTGCTTAACGTACCGGCACCCAGCCAAATTCAAGAGGAGCATATAGAGCGATACGTTGGCATTAGCCGAGATTATAATCCTTTTGAGTTGCAACGTGCTCTGGCCAACAAACAACTCCAAAAAGCCATTCAGATCATCCAGTATTTTGAATCTAATCCCAAAGCCGCCCCGATCCAGCTGGTACTCCCCACCCTCTATGCCTTTTTTAGTAAGTGCATCCTGGTGTTCGGTGCCGGAAGCGGAAATTTGGCCGCGGTATTGGGCGTACCACCCTTTGCCGTAAAGGATTATCAGGCAGCCGCCCAGCAGTATGGGTACAATGGCTTGGAGCAGATCCTGTTTTTGTTACATGAATATAACTTGCGCTCCGTGGGGGTAGGGGATCCGGGCACGCCGGACGGAGAGCTGTTGAAGGAACTGGTGGTCAAGATCATTCGTTCGGCAGGGACGTAGGCAACAAGCGCAAGCTGTTTTGCTTGTCCACATGCATCTGCTCCACCAATGCTGGCAAACCATCGAATTTCACTTCAGCCCGCAGATAATGCAGCACGTACACAGTCAGGGCGCTGTCGTAGATGTCGGCATCAAAATCAAACAAATTTACTTCTACCACACGCCGGGTGCCCCCTACGGTGGGACGAAAACCGATGCTCATCATGCCGCGAAAAGGTCGATCGTACCCGTTCGGCTGGGCAAATACGGCATAGATCCCATTACCGGGAATGATCTTATCGTCTTGGGGAAACTGAAGGTTCGCCGTTGGATAACCGAGGGTACGTCCGATCTTGTTCCCGTGAACAACGGTGCCGGTGAAGAAAAAAGTGTAGCCGAGCAATTGGTTGGCCGTTTCAATATGGTGATGGAGTAAGGCTTCTCGGATGCGGGAGGAGCTGATGACATTGGCTTCCAGCAAATGGGCCGGTATCTCTTTTAACTCGAAGCCATAGACAGAAGATCGGTCTTTCAGGAATTGGAAGTTGCCGTCGCGGTCCCTGCCAAAACGATGATCATACCCGATGACCATTGTATGCGGATTGAATCGGCCAACCAAAAACTCCTCCACGTACTGCTCGGCAGAAAGATTGGCAAATAATTCAGTGAAAGGGACGATGACCAGGTGATCGATGCCGCTGCCTCTTAATAATTCGATCCGTTCCGACAAGGTGTTGATCAACCGGATGCCCAGGATCGGAGAGGAGACCACACTGCGGGGATGGGGGTGAAAAGTGATCAACACACTTTCCCCGTCAACCCGTTTGGCCTCGGATCGGAGTTGCGCCAGTACCTGACGATGTCCGGTGTGCACGCCGTCGAAAGTGCCTACCGTGATCACTGCCCGTCGAAAGGATGGCAAGGAGTCAAGGGAACGGTGTATCTGCATGGCGCGCAAAGATACAATGCAGTGCCTCTTAAAATAGGTGGGGAATTCAGTAATTTTACCCGCAATCAAACGTCGTTCATGTCCCGGTATAACCAGCGAGGTGTCTCAGCGCAAAAAGAGGAGGTTCATCAGGCGGTAAAGCGGTTGGATCCGGGTCTGTTCCCTCATGCCTTTTGCAAGATCTACCCCGATTACCTGGGCGGTGACTCCGAATGGGTGAATCTATCACACGCCGATGGAGCCGGTACGAAAAGCATCCTGGCCTATTTATATTGGAAAGAGACCGGCGATATATCCGTCTGGAAAGGGATCGCGCAAGATGCGATCGTCATGAACCTGGATGACCTGCTTTGTGTCGGCATCACCGACCGTTTTGTTTTCTCCTCCACGATCGACCGAAATAAACACCGTATCCCCGGAGAAGTGATCTCCGCCCTCATCGAAGGCTCCCGAGCATTTTTTGAGCAGTTGGATGAGCAGGGTATTCGAGTTACCTATTTGGGTGGAGAAACGGCAGATGTCGGCGATCTGGTACGCACCATCGCCGTGAACGGTACCCTCACAGCCCGCTGGCCCCGTAACCGGATCATCACCAATGAAAAGATCCAGGCAGGCGATGTGATCGTGGGACTGGCCAGTTATGGTCAATCCAAATACGAAAACAGCTATAACAGCGGCATCGGAAGCAACGGACTAACCAGTGCCCGGCACGATCTATTATCAAATTATTATGCCCAAGCCTATCCGGAGACCTATGAATCTACCATGGAACCATCGGTAGTATATTCAGGTCCGTATCGGCTCACCGATCCGGTACCCGGTCTAGAGGGATTGAATATCGGGCAGCTGTTACTTAGTCCCACTCGTACATTCGCACCTGTTCTCAAAGCCATACTGGAAACATATTTCGATCGTGTGCACGGATTGATCCATTGCTCTGGTGGCGGTCAATCCAAATGCCTGAAATACTTGCCACGTCCGCTTGGCATAATCAAGGATAACCTGTTTGCCCCTCCTTCCATCTTCCAATTGATCCAATCCGCCAGTGGTGCCGACGACACGGAAATGTTTCAAGTTTTCAATATGGGTACGCGACTGGAAATCTATACCGATGCCCAAACCGCACCCTTGCTGATCCAGCTTGCGCAGGACATGGGTGTATCGGCACAGGTGATCGGCAGCGTGACAGAAGCAAAGTCCTCCTTCGTTCGAATCGAGCGTCCGGGTCATACGGCCATCCAGTACCCTTCTTAAATTTCAATATCTTCGAAAGACAATCCATCGTATGGCAGAACCCATCATCCAGATCCGACAAGCCAATATCTACCAGGGATCCAACCTTATCCTGAATAATGTCAATCTCACCGTCTATCCCGGTGAATTTGTGTACCTGGTCGGAAAAACGGGAACCGGAAAATCCAGCTTGCTCAAAACACTGTACGGCGAATTGCCGTTAACGACGGGTGAAGGAAGAGTAGCCGGATACAATCTGCGGGAACTGGACTGGAAAAAAGTGCCCTACCTGCGTCGTAATTTGGGTGTGGTCTTTCAGGATTTTCAATTACTGACCGACCGAAACGTGACCGATAATCTGCGTTTTGTATTGCGAGCAACGGGGTGGACGGATGAAAAACTCATCCAAGAAAAGATAGCCGATGTGCTGGATAAAGTAGGCCTCAAATCCAAGGGTTTCAAAATGCCTTTTGAACTCAGTGGGGGAGAGCAGCAGCGGGTCGACATCGCCCGTGCCTTACTCAATTCACCCAAACTGATCCTTGCCGATGAGCCGACCGGGAACCTGGATCCGGAGACCTCCGATGAGATCATGCGGTTGTTGTTCCAGATCGCTCAGGATTATCAGACGGCTGTGGTCATGGCCACCCACGATTATATCGTGGTCCAGAAATACCCGGCACGAATGATCCGCACAGAAAATGCAGGTATCACGGACAATGCTACCATAAACGTCTGATCAATTCCCCTACCGGTTCCAATTGTGCTTTCCAGTACTGGAGTCTTTCCTGACGTATCTCGATCATTCTTTGCGTAAAAGGTTTGATGTAATGCGTTTGGATGGCTTCCGCCATCTGCCCGTCATCCGAAACTACGATGCAGGAATCGGTCCACGGCGACGAGGCACCCATCTCCATATTGATCACACAGTGACGTCCATACTGCAAGGCATCAAAGATCTTCAATTTGATACCGCTCTGGGTTCTGGAGGGCAGGACATTGATCTGTGCCTTTCCGATCAGATCGATCAACTCCGAACGGGTCGGGTTCGCAACCAGGCAAGCATGTTGATAGAAATGTACCAGTTTCTCCAACTTGGCGGAGGGCGATTTACCGGCAATGACCAGCGGTAGTTTCAGTTTGGCAAACACGCGCTTCAGCAACCAAATGGCAGCCCGCTCGTTGGCTGGCACCGACAGATCGCCATGATAGAGGCAATACCCGCCCGTACCGGTTTGGGAAAAGACGGTGGAGGGGATCACCGGTGGCAGCAAAAACGTCTCCAAATGCGGATAGGTAGTCTGTAATGTGAAGCGCTCCTTTTCCTGTATACAGCCCAGCGAAAGCCCGCGGGGTAATTTTTTCATCCAACGGTTGAGCCGGATCGCTTCCCATAGAAAATAAAAACGTTTTAGTGGATTTCGGGTCGATCGCGCCAACTCGCGATAGTAGCGCACTTCATCATTGTGCATGCGAACGGCCATTTTTCGTCCTGAAGAAGCCAGTGCATGCACGCCTGCTGTTGTGTGAATACCATCAAAAAGGATAGGATCGTCATCGGCAACCAGTCGGCCAAGGATCTCGTCCGACGAGCGGCAGGCTATAATATAGGGATGCCCTTTCCATATATTTTTTAAAGTAAGTTTTTTAGGGTAGGCCCATACCTGCTCGCAATATGGCTTGAGTGCCTCGAGGGCCTTTTCGGTATTTCCTTCGGTAAAAAAATGCAATTGGATGTGAATGCCTGCCTCGTGCAGCACTTTTAGTCGATCTAGCATGTCGCGGGCGCCTCCGGTGTTATCGGGCCAGGGCGATCGCAGGCATATCATATGCATTCGACGACTCATGCGGCGAGTATTTGTTGATAGACCGACAGCAGGGTTGATTTATCCATCTCCCAACAGTAAATCTCCCGTGCCTTCCGACACGCCTCGGTCATGGCAATTCTTTGCGCTCGGTCAGCGATCAATTGATTCACCGTTTCGGCAACCGTATTAATATCCACTTGGTCTAACAACCGTGCCACTGGAAACTCTCTATTGATCCTCTCATACTCCGGAAAGCGGCGGCTGATCTGCGGTAATCCGGCTTCTATATTGTCCAGAAATTTATTGGGTAAGGCCAGGAATTGGTTCATTCCCTCCTCATCGGGTAAAAATATGCCCAAGGTGGCTCGCAAGGCCCATTCCCTTAAGGCATCGGGCGGAAGCATGCCGGTCAATTGTACTTTGTCCGCTACGCCTTCTTGTTGGATCATCGCCCGTACTTGCTGCATGAAATTGCCATCGCCGCAAATGACCAAGGGATAGGGGATAGCTCGCATGGCCGGGATCAGGATCTCAAAGCCTCTGCCCTGATTGACCGCGCCCTGATAAAGGAGAAAGGGTACGCTATCCGCTGCTCGTACCATGGTGGGTTGTTTGACAGGCAAGTTTCGTACCAACGCATAGGAAACGCCGTATTGTGTCTTGAAGCGTTCGGTTAATTCCGTTCCCACGGTATAGCCTGCCGGAAAACGAGGGATCAAGAATTGAGCCAGGG
>CAXRAX010000085.1:0-4326 GCA_964229195.1 Chitinophagaceae bacterium
GTGGTGGGCATCGCCAAATTGGGGGATCTCAAAACAGTAGGTCGGGTAGGCGGAAAGGCCCTGGCTTGGTTTCTCAGTGCGTCACTGATCAGTTTGCTACTCGGACTTTTACTCGTCAATTTATTTCAGCCGGGCACTGCCATCGACCTGAGTAATGCGGATAAGACGGGTGCACAGGACCTGATCGGTAAAACCCAGGAGTTCTCACTGGCCAAATTCATCGACCATGTTTTTCCCCGCAGTGTGTTCGAGGCCATGGCGCAAAATGAGATCCTCCAGCTGGTGGTGTTCAGTATTTTCTTTGGCGTGGCCGCTACCGCCCTCCATGATTATTCCAAGCCGGTGGTAAAAGCACTGGACAGTGCCAGCCACATCATCCTCAAAATGGTGGGCTATGTGATGAACTTTGCTCCCTTCGGTGTATTTGGCGCGATGGCCGCGGTGATCGCTACGAAGGGCCTCAGCGTATTTATTTTTTACGGTCAATACCTTTCCTCTTTCCTGGTTGGTATCGTCGTGTTGTGGATCTTACTTTTTTCGGTGGGATTTGCGATACTGGGTCAACGGATACGCTTGCTCATTCGTCGGATCGCTCAACCTATCTTGATCGCCTTCAGTACCTCCAGCAGTGAGGCGGTGTTTCCCAAGTTGACGGAGGAGTTGGAGCGATTTGGGTGCAAGGATAAAGTCGTTTCTTTTGTGCTCCCCTTGGGTTATTCCTTCAACCTCGATGGCAGTATGATGTACATGACCTTCGCCAGCCTGGCGATCGCGCAGGCCTATGGGGTGCATTTGGACCTGGGTACACAGCTGACGATGTTGCTGGTGCTGATGCTGACCAGCAAGGGGATCGCCGGGGTGCCGCGCGCTTCGTTGGTGGTGGTCACCGCCACTTGTGCCATGTTCAATATCCCCGCCGAGGGCATTGCCCTGATCTTGCCCATCGATCATTTTTGTGATATGTTCCGTTCGGCGACCAACGTGGTCGGAAACGCACTGGCTACCACGGCCGTAAGCAAATGGGAAGGCGAACTCACTGAACCAACTGAATAAGAATCGTATGATCCATTTGTTTTTGGATAGCTTTCATTGGACGCAGCTCTTGCAACCACAATGGTATATTGCCAACGGCGGACTCTGGCTCTTGCTGTTTGTGGTGTTCGCGGAGACGGGACTATTCGTCGGTTTCTTTTTGCCCGGCGATTCGCTCTTGTTTGTGGCTGGGATTTTCGCGCATGAAATGGATGATCAGACCCATGCCCCCGGTCTGGCACACACTTTTTTGGATGCGATCGGTCTGGGCGCTTTACGGTTTGAATTGTTGGATCTGGGCGTGTTGATCGGACTGATCGCGTTGATGGGGATCTTGGGTAATATGGTGGGGTATTGGACCGGCAGAAAGGTTGGTCCGGCTATGTACCAATGGCGCGACCGGTTGCTGTTCAAAAAGAAATACCTGCACCAGGCACATGATTTTTATGAGAAGCACGGCGGACTGGCCGTGATCGGCGCGCGTTTTCTGCCTTTTATTCGCACGTTCGCCCCCATTGTAGCCGGCATCGTGCAAATGGATCAAAAGAAATTTCACTTTTTCAACGTAGTGGGCAGTTTCGCCTGGGTGAGCAGTATGATCCTATCCGGTTATTATCTACAGAAATGGATCCTCTCGCAATTTGGATTTGACCTGAAGCAGCATTTGGAGGTGATCGTGCTGGTAATTGTATTTGTCACCACCGCGCCCGTGATCTGGAAAATGGTCACTGGTTCGGCGAAAAAACCAGAAGTCTGATCGAACATGAACACCAACGGACAACACACTTCTATTTTCAATGCGGCGGTCGTTGTGGCGGCACTCGGATATTTCGTGGACATCTACGATCTGCTGTTGGTCACGATCGTACGAGAGCCCAGTCTGGCCGGGATTTCAGTCGACATCAGCAACAAACAAGCCGTGATGCTGGCGAGCACACAAGTCATCAACTGGCAGATGTGGGGCATGTTGATCGGCGGAATTCTGTGGGGAGTGCTGGGCGATAAAAAAGGGCGGCTGAGCGTACTATTCGGTTCCATCCTAATTTATTCCACCGCCAATTTCATAACCGGATATGTACAAACCGTAGATCAGTATGCTTATGCCCGTTTTGCAGCGGGTATCGGATTGGCCGGCGAACTGGGTGCGGGCATTACACTGGTGAGTGAGTTATTGCCCAAGAACAAAAGAGGTATTGGTACTTCCCTGGTGGCCGGATTCGGATTGTTTGGGGCGGTGGCAGCGTATTTTACGTTTCATTATACGAAGGACTGGCGTCTTTGTTATAAAATCGGCGGGGCGCTCGGACTTTCCTTATTACTGCTCCGCATAACGGTCGCGGAGAGCGGGATGTTCCAGCATGTGAAAGCACAGGCGGTGCAACGCGGGAATATTCTCATGTTCTTTACCAACCGTACCCGTTTTCGAAAATATATACTGGCCATCCTGATCGGGCTCCCCACCTGGTATGTGATCGGTATTTTGGTTAATCTCAGTAATCGTTTTGCCACTGAGCTGTACGGCGAGAACAACGTGGATTCGGGCCGATCGATCATGTATGCCTATGCAGCCATTGCGATAGGGGATATCCTCATCGGTTTTGTGAGCCAGTGGTTTCAAAGCCGCAAAAAAGCTCTTTATTTATTCTACGGTTTTGCGATCCTTTCGCTTCTCTTCTTCTTTGGAGGCGGCGTGAAAAATGACACCACGCTTTATATTGCTTGCGCCATGCTCGGATTCAGCACCGGGTTCTGGGCCATCTTTGTGACGATGGGGGCCGAGCAGTTCGGCACCAACCTTCGGGCTACGGCTGCTACGACCATACCGAATATGGTGCGGGGGTCTTTGCCACTGATCAATTTACTTTTTCTAAACCTGCTGCAGCAGCATTGGAGTTTCTCATTGATCCAGGCCGGAA
The DNA here is from genome assembly GCA_964229195.1 of Chitinophagaceae bacterium. Lineage (GTDB taxonomy): Bacteria > Bacteroidota > Bacteroidia > Chitinophagales > Chitinophagaceae > JJ008. Next base: position 2,949 of record CAXRAX010000085.1, read on the forward strand.
TCATCACCGGGGTGGTGGTGATGAGCCTGACCCTGATCGCGGCTTATTTCACGGAGGATACGTTTCACAAGGACCTGAATTATTTAGAGGTAGAGGAAACCCTTCCCTAGATGCCGCGTTTTCTGATCATCCGACTTTCATCAATTGGTGACATTGTCCTCACCACCCCCGTTATTCGTTGCCTGAAGCAGCAGGTGCCCGGCGCCGAGGTTCATGTATTGACCAAAGCTTCTTTTCGGTCGGTACTGCAACACAATCCCTACATCGATCGGTTGCATTTGTGGGAGCGGAGTTATACCCTGTTGATCGATCAACTTCGACAGCAGTCCTTCGACCAGGTGATCGATCTGCATCACAATGCCAAGACGCTGCGAATCAAACGGGATCTGGGGGTGCCGGCCCGGTCGTTTTATAAATTGAACATTGAGAAATACTTGCTGACTGCTTTTAAGGTGAATGTGCTTCCGGCGAAACATATCGTCGATCGTTATTTGGATACCGTCAAGCCATTGGGAGTAGAAAACGATGGAAAGGGGTTGGATTATTTTCTCTCGGAGGCGGATCGGTTGACTCCAAAGGATATTCCCGGGGCGCAGCGGGCGGGCTATGTGGCCGTGGTGATCGGCGCAGCCTTGGGCACCAAGCGTTGGCCAAAGGAACATTTTCTGGAGTTCTGCCGGCAGCTCGATCATCCGATCGTTTTATTGGGCGGGAAGGAGGACCGGGAGCGGGGTGATTTTATTGCCTCGGCGGATCCCATAAAAATTTATAATGCTTGTGGCAAGTTCTCGTTGAATGAGAGTGCGGATTGGGTGCGGAAGTCCAAGTTTGTCGTTACCGGTGATACGGGACTGATGCATATCGCCGCAGCCTTCCGCAAGCCGATCATTTCCCTTTGGGGCAATACCGTTCCGGGATTCGGTATGACGCCGTATTACGGCAACGATCCTGTTTCTTTTCACATACTCGAGCAGAAGGTTTGGTGTCGTCCTTGTTCCAAGATCGGATATGAACGTTGTCCGCTAGGTCATTTTTCTTGTATGCAGCGTATTATGCCCGAGAACGTACTGGCAATTGCGAGGGAGGTATTGTCCGGTGTCCGGTGATGTCCAATGTGGTCCGCTGACGGCCGTCCGCTGTCCGCTGAGGAAGGTACAAATAAGGTCGGCGGTCGGTGGACAGTCCGCGTAGCGGACTTTATTCCACTAATTTCGCACGATGCACTACTTATCGGCGGAGAACATTTCGAAGAGTTACGGGATTCAACCACTTTTTCAGGGACTTTCCTTCCACATCCAACAAGGCAACAAGATCGCACTCATTGCCCGAAACGGAAGCGGCAAATCGACCCTGCTCAAGATCCTGTCTGGCAAGGAGA
>CAXRAX010000086.1:0-4625 GCA_964229195.1 Chitinophagaceae bacterium
TAACGCCGCCACTGGAAATCGAGCCGAGTCACGCATTCGACATTTACCCCAATCCGGCGCGTACCGGTGGTCAGCTGAGTGTGAAATTCAACGATCGTCACGCCGGTAATTACACCGTTGTGTTCAACAGCCTGCAAGGAGCCCGCTTACAACAGCAAGTTGTCCTGCACGCCGGCGGTACGGCCGTACAGAACATCAAGCTGAGTTCGGCACTCACGCCTGGCACCTATATGGTGAATATCCTGAATGCCTCGTCAAGAAAAGTAGAGTCTCTCAAAGTAATCATACAGTAATCCTTAAAAACGATCTAAAACGAATCTTATGAAAACAACATTTTACAGAGGGACTGTATCGATACTTTTTATGACAGTGCTTCTGGTGACCCCCTTCTTTGTTCAAGCCCAAATAGACGCAACTAAGCTTGTTGATCTTCCTGCAGGGGGCACTATTGATCTTCCGATTGATATTCCAATGGATGTCCCGATGGATGGGGGAGGAATAGATCTGCCCGGAGATGGCGCCTTGGATGGATTGTCCGGTGAGGCAGAGCATTTTGACGTTATCGGAGACGGGGATGTAACTCCTTCCACGCCCGACCTCCCCGATCCCGGCGTGCCTGTCGACGGGGGCCTGAGCCTTCTGCTGGCGGCAGGAGTAGGGTATGGTGCCAATCGGTTGAGGAAGTTGAGGAAGAAGGATGAAGGGTGAAGAAAGTTTAGAGTTTTGCGTTTAGGGTTTTGCGTTTAGGGTTTAGGGCTGCGAGGGATTTTGTACCTTCGCAGCCCTTAGCATTTTACTCAACCCCTCATCTACTCATCCCCTCATCCGCTGCATGATTTCGGTAAAAGACATCAAACTCGCCTACGGCAAACGGGTTCTCTTCGAGGAAGTGAACCTCAATTTCACCAAAGGCAATTGCTACGGCATTATCGGCGCCAACGGGGCCGGAAAAAGTACCTTCCTCAAGATCCTCAGCGGCGAGATCGAACCCAATAAAGGCAGCGTGGAGATCACCCCCGGCGAACGCATGGCGGTGCTCAAGCAAAACCAGTTCCAGTTCGATGAAGAGACGGTCCTCAACACCGTCATGATGGGACATACCAAACTTTGGTCCGTCGCCAAAGAACGCGAAACCATCTACGCCAAGCCCGATTTCTCTGAAGAAGATGGCATGCGCGTAGGGGAACTCGAAGCCGAATTCGGGGAAATGGGTGGCTATACGGCCGACAGCGATGCCGCTACCTTGCTCAGTGAACTGGGCGTAGGAGAGGAATTTCACCACTCCCTCATGAAGGACATCCCCTCCAATTTCAAGGTGCGGGTACTGCTGGCCCAAGCCCTCTTCGGAAATCCGGATATCCTGCTGCTGGATGAGCCCACGAACGGATTGGATATTGAAACCATCTCCTGGCTCGAGAATTTCCTGGCCGATTACGAAAACATCGTGTTGGTCGTGAGCCACGACCGTCACTTCCTCGATGCGGTCTGTACCCACGTGGCCGATGTGGATCGCCAAAAGGTCAAGATCTTCACCGGTAACTATACCTTCTGGTATGAGTCCTCCCAACTCATGGCCCGTCAGCTGGGCGACAAGAATAAAAAGATCGAAGAAAAGCGGCAGGCACTGCTGGACTTTATCGCCCGCTTCAGTGCCAATGCCTCCAAGAGCAAGCAGGCTACCTCTCGGAAAAAAGCCCTGGAAAAACTTACCATCGAGGAGATCGAACCCAGCTACCGAAAATACCCGGGCATTATCTTTCAGCCCCTTCGGGAAGTGGGTAATCAGATCCTGAACGTGGAGAAGCTACAGAGCTCGGTAGACGGAAGAACCTTATTCTCCAACGTCACCTTCACCGTCAACAAAGGCGATAAGATCGCCCTGATGAGCCGTGACCCCCTGGCCATCACCAATTTCTTTGAGATCGTCACCGGAAAGATCAAACCCGAAGCCGGTACCTATGAGTGGGGCACCACCATCACGTATGCCTATTTACCGCAGGAGAACAGTGAGTTCTTTACCGGAGCGCATAACCTGATGGACTGGCTCCGTCAGTACGTCCCCGAACACGTAAAAGACGTGGATGAGCCCTTCTTGCGCGGTTTCTTGGGTAAGATGCTCTTCAGCGGCGAGGATGTGATGAAAAAGACCAATGTGCTCAGCGGAGGCGAGAAAGTGCGCTGCATGCTGAGTCGCATGATGCTCCAAAATCCTAATGTTGTATTGCTAGACCAACCCACCAACCACCTCGATCTCGAAAGTATCCAAAGCTTCAACGAACAGTGCACCGATTACAAAGGCATCGTACTGCTTACCAGTCACGACCATACCTTCATGCAAACCGTGGCCAATCGGATTATCGAACTCACACCCAAGGGCGTCATCGATCGTCTGATGACCTTTGACGAGTATCTGCTGGATGAGCGGGTGAAGGGATTGAAGAATGAGATGTATGTTGGGGGATGATGAAGGGTGAAGGATGAAGCGGTATGTTTCTTGATTTTGTACCTTAGTTTGGAACTTTGTTAAACTGTGGTTTAGCTGTAGTTTATCGATGGATTAACGGTGGTTAAGCCATTGTCCAGCAATTGCTCCGCAACAGCTAAACTATTGCTCAACAACTGTTAAACCATTATTCAAACGCTGTCCTGTTAAGCATACTCATCCTTCATGTCCGTTACTGCTAAAATAAGCCAACGTTCCACCATCGCTTTGGTGATCGGAAGCATCATCGGATCCGGGGTGTTCATGAAACCCGCGACAATGGCGGCGCAGTTGGGATCGCCTGTATGGCTGACAGCTGTGTGGATCATCGCCGGGTTATTTTCATTATTCGGTGCGTTGGTCTATGCCGAGCTCGGTGCCATGATGCCCGAGAATGGCGGTATTTATGTGTATTTCCGTCGCTTGTTCGGGCCCTTCCCTGCATTTCTTTACGGTTGGTCGGCTTTTTCCGTCATCAACACCGCGGCCATTGCTGCCATTGCCTTTGTCTGTGCGAAATACGCCGGATATTTCATCTCCCTGCCCGTCATAGAATACGAGCAACTGAGGATCGTGGATGGCGTGCGGGTACTCCCTCAAACGGTGTGGCATATTCCTTACATCGGCGATCTATATCCGCTGCAGGATATAGGCGTAAAGATCTTGGCGATTACGCTGGTGCTGTTGCTGACCTTTTTGAACGTACGCAGTCTGAAGGCCGGTAGTTATTTTCAGAATGTATCGACCCTGTTGAAGATTGCTGTGATCGCAGCTTTGGTCTTCGGGATCTTTTTTTCCGGAAAGGGGGAGCTGTCAAATTTTGTTTTGAGCTCAACGGAAGGAGAGGGGCGGTGGTTATCGGGATTGGTAGCGGCCATGACCGGTGCGTTTTTTGCCTATGACGGCTGGATCAATGTGAGCTCCATGGCGGGCGAGATCCGGGATCCGCAGCGAACCATCCCCCGCAGTCTCTGGGTAGGCGTCATGGCCTGCGTATTGATCTATGTGGCCGTAAATCAGGCGTACTTGTATGTGTTGCCCGTAGATCAGATGGCGAAGTCCAACCTCGTGGCCTCGGATGCTATCGGAGCCGCATTGGGACAAACCTCCGAGGCCATCGTGGCGGGGATGATCGTACTGTGTACCCTGGGAGCGATCAACGGAAATGTGATGGCCACTTCACGGATCACCTATGCGATGGGGCGGGATCGCGTCTTTGCCACCCGCATCGGAAAAGATCATCCCCAATTCGGCACCCCGGCCAATGCCCTTTGGTTGCATGGCATCTGGACTTGCTTTTTTATTCTTTCCGGATCTTTTGATATGCTGGCCGATATGTTTGTGTTCATTACCTGGATCGCCTATGGAATGGGTGCTGTTGGGATCTTCCTGCTACGCCGTAAAGAACCCAATGCGCATCGACCTTACCGGATCTGGGGGCATCCCTTCGTCACCCTGGCCTTTATTCTATTCGCATTTACATATCTGATCATCACCCTTTACAGCGATATCACCAATTATCTGGACGACAAACAACCCGTGATCAATTCCTTGCTCGGATTACTGATCACTTTTGCGGGAGTACCTTTTTACTTTATATGGAAGAAAGATGAGGGGATGAGGGGATGAAAAGGGTCCTCTACCCCAACTCCTCAAACTATTTAAACTACTCAAACTAGCTTCCGTCCGTGCGCTTGAAAAGCGTAACAACCATCATCCCCATACATCCCAACAGGAGTACGTAAAACCCATACAACCTTGCCGGGCATTCGCCGCCGTAGCAAGCGGAGAGCATAAAGAAATTGCGAAGGAACCAAGCGGCATTGACGGCGATCACGAGGAGATTGGCTCTTTGTCCCCAGCTTTTTCCGATCAGCGCAAATGCCAAGAAGATGCCGGACAAGATCAAGTGTAAGAGTCCCGGTTTGCCAAATTTAGTACCCGTGGTATCCATGCCGGTCAGCACCAGTTCTTTCGACTCAATACTCACCCAGGGTAAAAAACAGGCCGCGGCCGTGAGGAGGCCAACCAATACTGCCAATATTTTATATCGATCCATAGGGGCAAAAGTAAGATTTTGTGTGCCGAGAAGAAACCTCTGTAAAGTTGAGGGGATGAGGGGATGAGAGGTTGAGCCTCTTAA
>CAXRAX010000087.1:0-25397 GCA_964229195.1 Chitinophagaceae bacterium
ACAAATCCGGGTGCGATGGCGTTGCACCGGATGTTGCGGCTACCCAACTCTTTCGCCACGGATTTCGTAAACCCGATGATACCGGCCTTGCTGGCGGCGTAGCTCGACTGACCGGCATTACCGATCTCGCCGATGATCGAACTCATGTTTAGGATGACGCCGTTGCGGGCTTTCATCATGGGACGGATCACCTGCTTGGTCATATAAAAAACACTGTTCAGGTTCACCTGTATGACCTGTTCCCACTGCTCATTGCTCATCCGCATCAACAGATTGTCTTTGGAGATGCCTGCATTGTTGACCAGAATATCGACCTGTCCAAATGCTTGCAAGACTTCGTTTACGAACGTCTCACATTGCGCCGAATCGCCCGCATTGCTTTTCCAGGCCTTGGCTTTAACACCCATCGACTGCAATCTCTGCTCAAGGGCCAACGCTTTTTCGGCACTGCTGTCGCTCACATACGAAAACGCGATGTGGGCTCCTTGTTCCGCCATTTGAATGGCAATGGCTTCTCCGATGCCACGGGCCGCGCCGGTGACGATCGCAACTTTTCCTTCCAGCAATTTCATAAGCAGGGTTTTGAATAGCCGTAAAATTAGGCCTTATTCATGGAAAGCAATTCTTCGATAAGGGTTCGTTCATTGCTGAGTCGGGGTACTTTGTGCTGGCCGCCCAACTTACCCCGGGCTTTCAACCAATCCCGGAAAAGTCCCGGTCGCGCTACATGTACTTGTGGCATCCGCAGAGCAATGCTTTTATGCCGCTTGGCCTCATAGTCGGTATTGAACGCCTGCAGCGATCGGTCTAACACTTCGACAAATCGCTCTACCGACTCCGGCAGACTTTCAAACTCCACGATCCACTCATGGGCACCATTGCCACTGGCCGAAAAATAGATCGGAGCGGCCGTGTAATCAGATACGATCGCATTCGTAGCCTGTGCCGCAGCGGCGACCGCTTTGTCGGAATTATCGACGATCACTTCTTCCCCAAAAGCATTGATGTAATGCTTCAGTCGACCACTTACTTTTATTCGATACGGATTCAGGTGCGTGAATTGGATCGTATCACCGATCAAATAGCGCCAGAGCCCACCATTGGTCGATATCACCAGGGCATACTGCTTGTCCAATTCTACTTTATCTAAACCGACCGTTGCCGGATGTTTTTTTCCGTACTCCGAAAGCGGCATGAATTCCATGAAGATGCCGTGATCGGGGAACAGCAACATGCCATCGGTTCCCGGACGGTCCTGCGCCGCGAAGAATCCCTCGCTGGCATTGTACATCTCGAGATAATGGATCGGCTTGCCGATCAGTTGCTCAAACTGTTCGCGATACGGCGTAAACGAAACGCCGCCATGCAAGTATAATTCGAGGTTGGGCCACACTTCTTTCATGGCCGACTTGCCCGTGATCTCGAGAATACGACGAAAAAGAACGAGCGTCCACGTGGGCACGCCGGAGATCGACGTTACATTTTCGGCGATGGTGGCCTGAGCCAGTTTTTCAATTTTGGCTTCCCACTCATCCATCAACGCAATGCTCAGGTCGGGCGTACGAAGCCAATGGCCCCAGAACGGAGAGTTTTGCAACAACACCGCACTCAGGTCGCCGTATTGCGCCTCCGGATTGACGGCGTGCAGGGTATGACTACCACCAATGATCAATCCCTTACCAGTCAGCAAATTGGAATCCGGATGAAATTGATAATACATGGTGAGCACGTCCTTGGAGGCTTTGTAGTGGCCGTTGGACAAGCTCTCCTGACTAATAGGTATGAATTTGCTTCGGTCGCTGGTGGTACCGCTGCTTTTGGCAAACCAATAAATGGGTGTATCCCACAATACATTCTGTTCACCCTGCATGATCCGATCGATGTAGGGCTTGAGATCTTCGTATTCATGCACCGGCACCGTTTCTTTGAAGGACCGGATATTGAATAGTGTGGAGAAATGATATTGCCGTCCGAACTCGGTGTACTGTGCGGCGGTGACCAACTCTTGTAATACGTCCCGCTGGGCATTCATGGGATTTTCTCGCCAGGCATCGATACGCCAGCTACGCATACGGGCAAGGGAGGAGATGGCCGGAGACAGGATATTCATCGCCTCGAAAAATAAATCATTTTTTACGAATGTGAGGGAGAGATTGCAGGATTTCGGTCAGCTCACCGGATAGGCCGTCTCCACCTGGCGTTGCAAGGATGCTTTTAGATCCGGTGTTGCAAAACAATGCCGGATCGCCTCCAGGTTGCAGTGTTTAAAATCGGCCAGCGTCCACCCGAACACCCGATGCAGCAAGGCATATTCATCGGACAGTGTGGTTGGTGTGGCCGTGCGGGCATCGGTATTCACGCTCATGGATACACCGGCTCGAAGGATCCGATCGGCCGGATGATCTTCGATCTCGGGGTAGATATTGGTTTGGAGGTTGCTGGTGGGACAAACCTCCAGGTGAATGTCATGTGCTTTTAAATGTGCCAGCAGTTCCGGATCCTCTGCGCTGCGTACACCGTGACCGATCCGGGTGGGATGAAGATGCTTCAATACGTTCCATACACTCGACGCACCACAAGCCTCTCCGGCATGAGCCGTACATGGAATGCCATGAGACTTGGCAAATGCAAAAGCGGATTGATGAGCATCGATCGGATAACCCGCCTCATCGCCGGCAATGTCAAAGCCCACGATCCGCGTACCCCGAAAAGCATCTGCTAAGTGTACAGTAGCCAGACTCTGTTCCTCATTGTAATTCCGAAGCGTACAAAGAATGATCCCCGCCTCCACGCCCGTACGGGCGATCCCTTCGCGGGTAGCGGCCTCCACGGTTTCCACGACTTCATGGGGCGATAAGCCGTTGGACAGATGAAGCAAGGGCGCAAACCGAATCTCGGCATAGATCAACCCGTCGGCTTTCAGTTGATCGAAGAGATCCAGCGTCACTAACCGCAAGGCTTCGTGGGATTGCATCAGCCGCATTTGTCTTTCGGCACGTTGGATATAATCGACCAGGTCATTACATCGGGAGGGTGCCACAAAATCATTTCGATACACCTCCTCTGAAATAGAAGGATCGAGCTGTTGCACGACGGCCAAACTCAAGCTGCAGTCGAGGTGCAAGTGCAATTCAATCTTGGGAAGGGAGCGAAAATCCATAGTGTATAGGATACGACCTTTATCGATTGGAGGGGTTTCCGTTATCCGGACCCACCTGCATGGCCTCCTCGTAGATCCAATCTTTGCGCTTCAATTCAAAATTGCGGCCCAGGTATAAGCTGCGCACTTTTTCATCATCGGCCAACTCTTCCGCTGTTCCGTGCTTGAAGATCTTTCCTTCGATGAGCAAATAGGCACGGTCGCAAATGGACAAGGTTTCGGTGACATTATGATCGGTGATGAGGATCCCGATGTTTCGGTATTTGAGTCGGGCTACGATCGACTGAATATCCTCCACTGCAATGGGATCGATGCCGGCAAAAGGTTCATCGAGCAGAATGAACTTGGGATCCACCGCCAGGGCGCGGGCGATCTCGGTTCGGCGACGCTCTCCACCGCTCAACACGTCGCCATTGCTTTTGCGGACATGCTGCAGACGAAACTCATTGAGTAAAGATTCCAGCCGGTCACGTTGTTCGGTCTTGGAGTATTTTTTCATTTCCAGCACCGCCAGGATATTATCCTCTACACTGAGTTTTCGGAAAATGGACGCCTCCTGGGGCAAGTAGCCGATCCCCAATTGAGCACGTTTGTACATGGGTAGGTCCGTGATATCGGTACCATCCAGAAATACCTGTCCCGCGTCGGGCTTGATCAGTCCCACAACCTGATAAAACGAGGTAGTCTTTCCGGCACCGTTCGGTCCCAGCAACCCCACGATCTCCCCCTGTGCAACGTCAAAGGAGACTTGGTTAACGACTGTTCGGGAACCGTAACGTTTGACCAGGTCTCGGGTTTGTATGGCGATGGACATGGGACAAAATTAAGGGCTTCCCATGGCCTGTTGGGCATTTTAACGGTTCGAATAGATACCCCCATATTCATTACTTTTGTGCGCGATGAAAGTGATCGATCACATCCGTCAGGCGAAGGACACATTGGTGTCTTTTGAAGTACTCCCGCCCCTCAAGGGCAAGGGCATTGGTGCCCTGTACAATCACCTCGATCCCTTGATGGAACACAAGCCCGCTTTCATCAACGTCACGTACCACCGCAGCGAGCACGTTTTCAAGAAACGTCCGGACGGCGGATTTGAAAAAGTGGTGGTCCGCAAACGTCCCGGTACCGAGAGCATCTGCGCTGCCATCCTCAATAAGTACAACGTGGATACGGTGCCCCACCTGATCTGTGGGGGTTTCAGTGTCAATGAAACCGAGGACGCCCTGATCAACTTGCATTACCTCGGGATCGACAACGTACTGGTACTGCGTGGCGACGCAGCCAAGAATGAGATGAGTTTTGAGCCAGAGCCAGGGGGACATAAATACGCTTCCGACCTGCTCAAGCAGGTGGTAGACCTGAATGACGGTGTCTATTTGGAAGAAGACCTTCGCGATTCACATAAGACCGGTTTCTGCATCGGCGTGGCGGGTTATCCCGAAAAACATTTCGAGGCACCCAACATGGATACCGACATGCAGTACCTGAAAAAGAAAGTGGACCTCGGTGCCGATTACATCGTTACCCAAATGTTCTTCGACAACGAGAAGTTTCATGCTTTCGTCGCCCGCTGCCGCGAAATGGGGATCACGGTGCCGATCATACCGGGACTAAAACCCATCTACAGCAAAAAGCAGCTGACCATTCTGCCTAAAACTTTTCACATCGACCTGCCGGCCGATCTGGCCAACGCCGTGCATAAATGCAAAACCGACCTCGACGTTGAAAAGGTCGGCGCCGAGTGGTTGTTGATGCAATCCCGTGAGCTCAAGAAAAGCGGCGTGCCCGTACTTCACTATTATACGCTGGGCCGTCCGCAATTGATCGCCGATGTAGTCGGACAGATCTGAGCCAGGCTACTGGAAGAGCGTAGCCAATACTTTCTGATTCACCTTGACGGGATATTTCTGACGCAGTACTTGCTCCCAATTCTTTTCCAATTCGGTTTGCAGATCGCTGATCACACTTCCCCGCGCTTCTTCGAACGATTTGGGTCCGGGCTGCGGAAAGACCTGCAGGATGTACGCGAACGTAGCATTGTTATCGGTCTGATTGATGACGGGGTCCAGCAATTGTCCGGCCGTAAGCGTTCTCCCTTGCCCATTCGGAATTTGTTCCCACTCCATGCGAGCTGAATCGAAGAAAACGCGCTCGCCGTAGGATAAAGATTCATTCTTCCAATTCGAAGGCTTTGCCTGGATCTTCGCATGCAATTCTCTCGCGGCATTTATATCCGAGCAGAAAAACAAGACTACTTCTGCGCTGGGCTTCCAATTGTATTTGCCGGGCTGCTGGTTGAAAAGCTTTCGCTGACCGGCCGTATCAGCCTGTGCCTTATCCCACACTTCCCGTTGCATGATCTCAAAGAATAAGTTCCCATCCCGGAACTCGGTCAATTGATCGCGGTATTCCTGGTTGAAGGATTCCAGGTTATTGCGATAGTATTCTATCATCAGGTACTGCTCCCATTCATTTCGAACTTGTACAGCTGGTTTGAATCCGGTGCCGTCCGGTTGATAGCGGAAGTTGGTGGCGTATTCGATCCAATTGGCGGCTGTAAATACTTTTTTGGACGGATTCTTTCCGACCGTGAACAGCGCCGTATTGTTTTGAATGCTCTTTGCTTTGGCCGTCATGGGCTTTCGGTCGAGCAGACTATCAGTATACTGCCAGAGGGCGTCCTCCGCATAGGTTACCCGACGGGCATCGGCCTTTGAACGAACCAGCTCATAAATGAAATCTTTGGCCTGACGCCAACGATCATCGGACCGAATTTTCTGATCGAGTGCCTGTTGCACTTCCGGTGCATTGGGATCGGTAGAGGGTTTTACGATCGATACACGTTGAACGATGTGCCAGCCGTACGACGTGTTGAAGGGCGCTGAAACATCATTGTCTTTTTGAAGGGACAGGATGGTCTGCTCAAATACCGGATCGTACTGTCCGATACCAAATTCTCCCAAGGCCCCTCCGTTAGCCGCGGAGACATAATCGTTGCTGTACTGCCGGGCCAACTCGCCGAAATCAGCCCCTTTTTTCAAGGCCTGATAAAGAGAGTCGGCTACGAAGGCGATTCGTTTTTTCGTTTCATCATCCGCTCCGGGAGGGATGGCCAGTAGGATCTGCTTGGCCTGAATCGTACCCACGGCCGGTCTTTCACGTAACACCCGGAAGAGATGTAAACCCATATTCGAGCGCACCCAGGTGCTGGTTTTTCCGACTGATGTTTGATAGATGGCCGATTCCATCTCATAGGGGAGCGTGAAGGCGGTGATATATCCCAGTTGGCCTTGGTTACGGGCGGCCGAGGGATCATCGGAATAATCTTTTGCGAGGGTAAAAAAATCAATCCCCTGACCTAATTTTTTTTCTACCTCGGCTTTTCGGTTGTTGGCCCTGGCCGAATCCAGTTCGCGGTTCGGATTGCGAAAGGAAATGAAAATATGGGCGACCTCCCGGTCGGTCTGGCTTCGTTGAAACGCTTCTGCCTTCATTCGCTCCAACAGGGCCGGATCCGCCATGTATTTGTCGATGAGTTGCGTCCGCAGGTTCTCGACCTCCTGAACGATGCCGGGAAGGGTATCGTATCGGCGGGCGTATGCCTCGCGAACTTTCATTTTAGCCTTTACAAAAAGATCCAGGTAGGCACGAAGGGACGCTTCCCGATTGGAAAGAGTGTCGGTGTTGTTACGCTGATAGGCCCGGCGGAATTCGCTGAGCTCGACCGGGTGGGGACCATAGCTCAGTACGGTCTGAGCTTCGGCACCAATAGCCCAGATCAATCCGCTGAAAAGAATGGGTAAAAAATATCTCAAACGCATAGGAATATTGACTATTTCTGATCGGATCGTTGGATATCCATGATCTCGTCCATTTGCTGAAAGGTCAGTTTTTTGGCGATGATCTTTTTATCGCGATCAAGTAGATACAACGTGGGGAAGGACTGTACGTCGAATAACTGTGAATATCCCGGAATACCATTATCGATGCGCTGTTTCTCGGCATTTTTGGAATAATAGACGTGGGTCCACGCCCCCAATTGATTCTGCTGAATGAAATCGGTCCACATCTTGAGACTCCCTTCGGTCTCCTTGGCAATAGCATAGATGCCGACGCCTTGCGCAGACCATTTTTTTCGGTAGATCGAATCGATCCGAGGTAAGGTCTCTTTACAGTGTCCGCAGGTTGGATCCCAAAAGATCAAGAGGGTATAGTTCGCTCCAAGCGCATACAACGAGCGCGATGCACCATTCACATCGGGTAATTCCACTTCGGAAGCAGGCGACTTCAGAATATTCGCCATTAAACTGTAGGCACGGTCCTGCACCATTTTTCGCCCTTTTTCTTCCAGCCAGGGATAGGTCTTATTGGCGATGTATTTTTCGTAGAGGTGAACCAACACCGCATCCTCCCACATGTATTGTTGCGTGAGATAGCGATTCAGAAATTTGATGAGTAGCAGGCGCGTCATTTCCGGATTGATCTGGGCAAAGGCCATCATATCGTCGATCTCGCGAATGACCGAATCGGCAGTGGGCGCCACGAGTTGTTTGAAATATCGATCTACTTTGTCCTCGAAAAAAGGGGTGTAGGCCAACCGACCATCCCAGAAATTCACGCCATCCCAGTAATGATCTTTAAAATATCGATAGGCAGCCAGGGAATCCGCCGCATTCGTTGGCTTTTTGAGGGATGCCGGTAATTCCGGCTCCCGCATGGCCTTCATCAACGCCCCGAGAAGGGATTCCCCGCTACTATTGATCAACTCCTTCCGGTAATCGGTCATTTGCCGATCGAGCTGGGTAAGCTGCTCCCGGAGTTGATTGGAATCCGCGCTGCCGGACTGGATCCGATCCTGTACACTTCGAATGCGTATCCCAAAATCCCGCATTTTCTGCTGGTAGGCCAGGAAGGCGACGTTGTCGGGAGAATTCACAAATCCGATGGTTTGAGCCACCAAGGCCGTATCGGCCACAATGGTGAACTGCTGTTGCCGATCGATCAGGATCTCAAAAAATTGATTCTTATTGGGATAACCGATCAGGTAAATACCTCCGGGCAGCGACTTACTGCCCTTGAAAGTAGCCTGACTATTCGCATCCAATTTAACGGAATCGACAATGGGATAGGTTTTCCCAAAATAATGACCCAGGTAGATGTATTGATTTTTGAACGGCTTCAGCGTCACACGGATCTCATATCCGGGCGCCTGCGCCTGACTCATTAGCGCGCCAAAAAACAGAAGGGAGAAGAGGAGTGTACGGGTCATTTCTTGGAGGTGTAAAGATACTATTTTGGGGGAAGGATGAAGGATGAAAGGTGAAGGGTGAAGGGTGAACTTTTGACCTACCACCGTTTCACCGTTCATCCTTCACACTATCTTCGCACCGTGTCTCGCAAAAAACCCCTTCCCATTCTTGAGAACGTGCTCGTGGAAAGCTATGCCGCCGAAGGCAAGAGTTTGGCAAGGGTAGAAGGAAAAGTAATCTTCATCGAACATGCCGTACCGGGGGATGTGGTGGACCTTCGGCTGACCAAAAACAAGAAAGACTGGGCCGAGGGATTTCCCTTGCGTTATCGGCGTTACTCGGCTGACCGAACCCAACCCTTTTGCGATCATTTCGGAACCTGTGGCGGCTGCCAATGGCAAATGCTTCCTTACGAAAAGCAACTACAATACAAACACCAGCAAGTGGTGGATGTACTGACCCGTATCGGTCGCCTCCCGCTTCCCGAGATCCAACCCATACGAGGAGCCGACCGGCAACGCTACTACCGAAATAAGATCGAGTACACCTTTGGATCCCGGGAATTCATCCCGAAAGAAAAAATGAGCGAAGCGGTCGACCCCGAACAAGGAGTAGCCGGATTTCATGCGCGCGGATTCTTCGACAAAGTGGTTCGCATCGACACCTGTCACCTGCAATCGGAACCCACGAATCGAATCCGAAATTTCATCAGCCAATTAGCGAAAGAACAAGGATGGTCTTTCTATGACATCCGGGCACATGTGGGCTTCCTGCGCAACCTGCAAATCCGTTTGTGTCGAAGCGGAGAATTAATGGTAAACCTCATCGTGGGAGAAGACGACCCGAAAAAGATCGAGTGGCTTTTACACGCGGTGAGTGATTCCTTTCCGGAGATCACCACCCTGCTCTACACGATCAACCTCAAATGGAACGACAGCCTCGCCGATCTTCAGCCGATCGCCTGGAAAGGACCCGGACATGTCATCGAAACCCTGGAAGATTTTTCTTTTAAGATCGGTCCCACTTCCTTCTTTCAAACCAATACCGAACAAGCGGAGGTCCTCTACCAGATCACCCGCGATTTTGCCGAGCTCACCGGAGAAGAAACCGTATACGACCTCTATTGTGGCACCGGCAGCATCGGGATCTTCCTGAGTAGGAAAGCAAAAAAGATCATCGGCGTAGAACTGATCGAAGCGGCCATAGAAGATGCGCGTATCAATGCGGATCGAAATGGTATTTCGAGCGCGGCGTTTTTTGCCGGGGATGTGATCGACATTTGTACCGATTCCTTTTTCGATCAGCACGGCAGACCCGATGTGGTCATCACCGACCCGCCTCGGGCGGGTATGCACGATAAATTGGTGCAGAAGATCCTCGACATCGAAGCGCCCTTGGTCGTTTATGTCAGCTGCAATCCGGCTACGCAGGCACGGGACCTGCAGCGGCTGGCCGAAAAATATACGGTGACCCGCGTACAGCCCGTCGATCTTTTCCCGCACACCTTGCATATTGAGAACGTCGTACAACTCCGATTAACCCGAAGCATGCCGTAACTTTGCCCAATGTCTTTTGAATTCACCCGGCCCGATCCGTTTCCTCCCGTCATCAAGAATCTGATCATCATCAATGCACTGGTATACGTGGCGCAATTGGTGCTGGACAATCAATATCAGTTCACTCAACTCCTGGCCCTTTATCCGATCGATACCCCCGATTTCAAACCCTATCAGATCGCCACTCACATGTTTGCGCACTCGCCGCAGATGCTCTTTCACATCCTGTTCAATATGCTCACCCTTTGGATGTTCGGACGGATCCTCGAAAACCACTGGGGCGGCAAGCGATTCCTTCTTTTTTATTTGATCTCCGGCGTGGGCGCAGCAGCCTGTCACCTGCTGGTTCAACACCTTCGGTTCGACGCCGCGATGATGAATGAATTGTATCAGGCTTACCTGGACGACGACCAAGCTACCCTGAATGCACTGGCCAGTCAGGCCGGTTTCTTGTCTCCGGCCGTGGGGGCCTCCGGCGCCATCATGGGCGTCATGGCCGCCTTCGCCTACACCTTCCCCAATACCGAACTTTTTATCATGTTCATTCCCTTCCCGGTCAAGGCCAAATGGGCCGTGATCGGACTGGCCTGCGTCGATCTGTTCGGAGGAGTGGCCAGCGTGGGAGGAGATAATATTGCCCATTTTGCCCACCTGGGCGGAGCCCTCACCGGATTTCTCTTGGTGCTTTATTGGAACAAAACGAACCGGCAATCGTTGTATTGATCGTAAGAGCTGAACCCATGCCGCTTCCCGAATATTACCGAGAGAGACTTTCCTTAGGCGACCGCAACAACGCGCTGACCCGACTCATCGCCATCCACCTCACCGTCTTCATCACTTTGATGATGGCCCGAACCTATTTTTATTTCACCAGACCCGACGAGGTCAAGGCCCTGGGCGATTTCACCCGTCAATTCTTCACTTGGTTCGGACTGCCCGATACCTGGAAAGAATGGTTGCACAAACCATGGACCCTCCTCACGGCCCCGTTCGCGCACTTGAGTGTATGGACCGTTTTCGGCAACATGCTCTGGCTTTGGGTATTCGGTTATATCCTGCAAGACCTCAGCGGAAACCGGAAGATCATCCCGCTGTTTCTCTATGGATCTTTTTTTGGATGCCTGAGCTTTTTACTGGTGGATGGTCCCGCCGAATATTATTTCGGTGCCACGGCAGGCGTGGGGGCCATCGCCGTTGCCACCACCTTCATCTCGCCCTATTACCGGATCTTTCCGCTGCTGGGCGGGGGGATCCCGCTGTGGGGACTCACCCTTTTTTACATCCTATCCACGCTCGGTAGTCTAAGCAATTACACCCTGGCTGGAGCGTTGCCGCAGGTATCGGGACTCATCGCCGGGGTCATTTACTACCTCATCCTCCGCGAAGGAATCGACCTGACCGATTGGATGAGTCGTTTATTCGACTGGGGAAATGACCTGTTCAACCCCGAGAAACAGGTACGTAAACCATCAAAGGGGAAACTGTATTACATGTCAGACCAGGCGCCCTACAAAAAAACGGCACATGTTACCCAAGAGCGGGTAGACGCCATATTGGACAAGATCGGTCAGCAGGGAATGGATAGCCTGACGGAAGAAGAGAAAAAGATCCTGAAACGTTCCCGAAACGAGCTCGATTAACGAACGGCATCAATGGCTTGGCAGAGTGCCTCGCTGATCCCCTCCACGGTTCCCTCTCCGGGAATGGATTGGAATTTTCCTTTCTCCTGATAATACCCGGCAACGGGGCTGGTCTCCTGTGTATAAACCGAAAACCGCTTGCGAATGACCGACTCATCGGTATCATCGGTTCGTCCCGATGTCTTTCCGCGGTTCAGCAGCCGCCGTACCAATTCCTCCTCGGTTACCTCCAGGGCCAACACCCGGGCAATGGATGTATTTCGCTGAGAAAGGAGCTCATCTAAGGCCTCGGCCTGGGCCACGGTGCGGGGAAATCCGTCAAACAGGAATCCGGCCGCCTCCGGATTCTGATCGAAATAGGCGCCTACCATTCCGATCACCACGGCATCGGGTACGAGCTGACCGGCATCGATATATCGCTTGGCTTCCAGCCCCAGCGGGGTCTGATCAGCGATCTCCTTACGGAGCAGATTGCCGGTAGACAGATGTTTGAGTCCGTAACGGGCGACCAAGTGGTCGGATTGCGTGCCTTTGCCGCTGCCGGGAGGGCCAAATAAGACGAGGTTGAACATGATGAGGGATGGATTCGGGTCGGGACAAATGTATTGCAGGAAGACCGATTTTCCGAGAGAAAATAACCGGATTCAATCCCCCCGGCTCCCCCAGATATGACGAAAAATGTTGAATTTTGCCCCGTGAGAAATCTATTATTTGGGGCCGGGGTCTTGCTGCTGTCACTTTCTTCCCTCCACTGCGGCGCACAAGAAAAGAACCTGCCCGCCATCAAACCCGTCATGGAAAAAAAGAATCCCGTCTATTCAACCACCGATACCTCGAAAGTGAATCTCTCCGAGGAAGAGTGGAAAAAGATCCTGTCCAACGAAGTGTTTTACATCGCCCGACTCAAGGGTACGGAGCGGCCGTGGACCAGCCCTTTTGAAAAGCACAAAGAGATCGGCACCTACTACTGCGCCGCCTGCGGCAACCCGCTCTTCAAAAGCGATACCAAATTCGACAGCGGCTGTGGCTGGCCCAGTTTCTATGAACCCATCGGAAAAGGAAACATCCTCTATACCCCCGACTACAGCCACGGCATGGCGCGCACCGAAGTACAGTGCGGCCGCTGCAAAGCTCATTTAGGACATGTGTTCGAAGACGGTCCGCCGCCGACCGGACTGAGATATTGTATTAATGGGGTGATATTGGATTTTAAGAAGTAGTTGCCTCTAATTTTGCCCCATGTCCTCCCCCAAACTCTCCCAACTGGCCGAAACCCTGATCGGTTCCGAGATCGTAAAACTGGGAGCGGAGATCAAAGAACGCATCCGACAAGGTGCCCGGGTCTACAATTTCACAGTGGGCGATTTTGATCCGGCCATATTTCCCATTCCCATCGAACTGCAACACCAGATCGAAAAAGCTTATCAGGAAAAGCATACCAATTACCCCATGGCGGAAGGGAATCTTGACCTGCGCCAAGCACTTCGGGCTTTCATTAAACAATATCAGGGGTTGGACTATGATCCCTCCGAGATCCTCGTAGCCTCCGGTGGCCGACCATTGATCTATACCATTTTCCGAACCCTTTGTGATGAGGGAGATAAAATCGTTTATGCGGTTCCTTCCTGGAATAACAACCATTACACGCATTTCGTAGGCTGTGAACACGTCGTACTGGAAGCAAAAGCGGAAAATAATTTCATGCCCACCGCGGCGGAACTGAAACCACACCTCGCCGGTGCCACGCTGTTGGCCCTTTGCTCACCGCAAAATCCGACCGGCACCACGTTTCGCAAAGAAGAACTCGAAGCTATCTGCGATTCCGTGCTTGAGGAGAACGCGAAACGCGGACCGCATGAAAAAAAGTTGTACGTGATGTTCGACCAGATGTACTGGCACCTCACCTACGGCAATATCCAACACCACGACCCGGTATCGCTGCGCCCGGCAATGAAAGAGTACACGTTATTTGTCGATGCCATCAGTAAGGTTTTCTCGTCGACCGGTCTGCGTGTGGGTTGGGGATTAGGCCCGGCCCCCGTGATCACCAAAATGAAATCCATCCTCACCCACATGGGCGCCTGGGCTCCCATGGCCGAACAAAAAGGATTGGCCGATTACCTGACCGACTTCCCCTCGATCGATCGATACCTCGCTACATTTAAGGCCGAGATACTGCATCGACTTACCCGCATTCACGACGGATTGATCCAATTGAAAAAAGAAGGATTCCCCCTCGATGCCATCGCCCCCGAAGCCGCCATCTATCTCACGGTCAAAGTGGACGCAAAAGGCTGGAAAAAAGCAGGCGGAGAAACATTGACCGATCAGGCCGCCGTGACACATTTTCTGTTGAATGAGGCCTCTTTGGCCTTGGTGCCTTTTTATGCGTTTGGAAGTGAGCGGGAAAATCCCTGGTACCGCCTCAGTGTGGGCACCTGCAAAAAAGAGGAGATCGATGAAATGCTGGGGAAATTACGGTCGGCGTTAAGCGGACTAACAAAGCCCTGATCAATTCTTTCCGATCAAAAAACGAAAAGGACGCATCACATCGCGGTTGGCCTCCTTCAGGATCTTACGGGCAGAAAGCGTAATGTGATTGCGATCCACCAATTGATAGGCCCGGGCAAAATCAGCATCCTCCAACTGATCCCGCAACCATAAGGTCATCCGACGGCGTTCTTCCCACGGCGTTTCCTGGAAAAGGACCAAGAGATGATGTTTTGATATACGTTGCATGGATCAATATTCTATCGCCCGCGTGCGCCCGGGCAGCCACAATTCTTACCGCCCTTGCCTGCCCCGGAATAGTAATTCCGGTTACAGGAAAGCAATACTACGGTGAGAAAAAGCAATAATATCGTTTTGTATAAGGGTCGCATGTGATTCCGCTTTCAAAATAAAACTATTTTGAGCCTGGTTTCGTATGACAGTCGTCAAAAATAACAAATTAAATAGGGTATTGGTTGCCCCGCTCGACTGGGGATTGGGACATGCCACCCGCTGCATCCCCCTGATCCATCAGCTATTGGCTGACGGAAATCAGGTTTTCCTCGCAGGAAGCGGCGCCTCGGGTTTTCTGCTTCACGCCGAATTCCCACATCTCCCCTACCAAGAGATCCCCTCACATACCATTCGATATGGCCGGACCGGTGAACCACTCTGGTGGGCTACCTTGAAACAGATCCCCGCCCTCTGGCAACAAATGAATGCCGAGAAAAAATGGCTGAGGGATTATTTGCAAACACAACCGGTAGATCAAGTCATCTCCGACAATCGATATGGACTCCATCACCCCGGTATCCAAAACATCCTGATCACGCATCAGCTGGCCATTCGATCCGGCGTTTCCAGGCTGACGGATAAAATCCTTCAACTCCTTCTGATCGGCCTGCTGAAAAATTTTCAGGAGATCTGGGTACCGGACCACAAGCAAGAACCCAGCCTGAGCGGAGAACTTGGTCATCCCCCGTACCGCGTACCGGTACCGGTTAAATATATTGGTCCCCTCAGCCGCTTCACACCCACGAACCCACCCATTCAAAAAGATACGATTACGATCGTGCTGTCTGGTCCCGAACCACAACGAACCCTGCTGGAAGAAAAATGTTTGCGTGAACTTAGCGGATGCAAACAAGAGATCCGGCTCATTCGGGGATTGCCTCAAGGCGGACCTATGATACAACCCCCCTCCCATTGGAAGGTCTTTGACCATTTGCCGACAGAAGCCTTACAGCGAAACATAGAATCGGCAGCACTGATCATCTCCCGTAGCGGATACAGCACCCTGATGGATCTGGATGCCCTGCAGAAAAAAGCCGTTTTCATTCCCACTCCCGGCCAGCCGGAACAAGAATATCTGGCAGGATGGATCCGAGCAAGGGACGGTTGGAGTAGCATCGATCAAAAAGACTCTTTGCGGGAGGCAATCGAAAGATTGTGCTAAGAAGAGCTGATCGGAGATACCTTTGCCTCCACATGACTGCCCGATCCCACGCACACCTGGGTGTACTGTTCACCAATTTTTTCTTTGCACTGAACTTGAGTCTGGTTCAGTTTTTGTCGCCCGAACCGATCGGCCCCTTCGGCGTAAACTTCTTCCGCGTGGGCGGAACCCTGCTGTTGCTTTGGGGTCTTGCCGGATGGATGCGACCGCCAAACGAAAAACCTATTCGTAGAGAAGATTGGTTACGGCTCGCCGCTTGCGGATTCACCGGCATCTTCTTGAATCAAACACTTTTCATTAAAGGTCTTACCCTCACCTCTACGATTCACGCCGCACTGCTGATGCTGAGCACCCCGCTGGTCATAACCGGTCTCGCCGTTTTCTTTCTGAAAGAAAAATTACAATGGATCCAAGCGATGGGATTGGGACTTGGATTGACGGGAGCAACCGGTCTCATTCTCGACCGTACGAATATGGGAGCCGATTCGTTGCTGGGTGACGGACTCATCATCGTCAACGCGATCTCTTATGCGATCTACTTCATTCTCGTCAAACCCCTGATGCAATATTACCCACCTACCCAAGTCCTCCGATGGGTATTCACGTTTGGGGCCATTGGCGTCATCCCGCTTGGCATACCACAAGGAGTAGAAGGAGTAGCTGTCGGACTATCCTCTCTTGAATACCTCGCCCTGCTGATCGTAGTGGTTTGTGGCACCTATTTCGCGTATTCGCTAAATATCCGAGGGATACAGGTTTTGGGTGCAGGCGTAACCGGCTCGTATATTTATTTACAACCCGTGTTCGCCACACTCATTGCGATTTTTTTTCTGGAGGAAAAACTCACGTTGGGTAAAGGGCTGGCAGCTGTATTGATATTTTTGGGCGTTTATTTGAGCAGCCGAAGGGCAGTTCCGAAGAAGTCCAATGAACAATGACCGATGTCGAATGTAGTCAGCTGACCGCCGTCCGAAGAGGTCCAATGACCAATGACCGATGTCGAATGTATTCAGCTGACCGCCGTCACTCCTAAACCCTAAACCACTTCATCATTCATCCTTCATCTTTCACCCTTCACCCTTCATGATTCAGCCTCTCATCCCCTCACCTCCTCATCTCCTCCTCTTAATGCGTCATGCCAAAACCGAATTGGCGTACGGATTGAAACGGGATTTTGATCGGCGCTTAACGGCTACGGGTGAACGGGATGCCAGACAGATGGGCGAATGGTTGAAACAGCAGGAACATCGGATCGATTGGGTGTTGGCGAGTCCGGCCCGACGTGCCCGTCAAACCACCGAGATCGTATGTGAGGTTTTGGGTATACCAACCGATCGAATCGAATTTCGGGATGAACTCTACCACGCTTCCTCCGAAACATTTTTTAAGGTGATTCAAACGGTGGCAGATGCGCATAGCGGCATACTGATCGTCTCGCACAACAACGGCATCACGGAATTTGCCAACCAACTCACGAACACCCGCATCGATCACCTACAACCCGGGTCGGTATTTGCCGTGACCTCCAACGAAACGAGCTGGGCTAAGTTTAAGGAAGGGAAAAGGAAGTTTCTTTTTTATAAGCAATAAGGGGAGAAGATGAGCACTCCCTCTGCTGATCTCCTCATCCCCTCATCTCCTCATCCCCTCAACTCTCAATACCCTCTCTCATTCCTCCCCTCCATATAATTCATAAATGCCCGATTCACCACCCGGTTGCCGCCGGACGTGGGGTAATTGCCGGTGAAATACCAGTCGCCGCGGTTATTGGGGCAGGACTTATGTAAATTTTCAATATTCTGGAAGATCACTTCTACGGGTATGGACACATCGGGTGGCGTGATCAAGGCTGCGATCTCCTGCGTCAAGGCCTCGGTAGAGAAATGACCATAAAATTCCTTCACCACATTTACCGTGTGCAAGGCGTTGGTGGCTTCGAGCGAACGACACCGATCGAATAATGCTTCCATCTCTCGCACCAACCCATTCTTACGGGCGAGGGAAACCGCTGCATTGAATGCGATGAAATCGCCCATTTTGCTCATGTCGATCCCATAGCAATCGGGGTAACGAATCTGCGGGCAAGAGGAGACAACGACAATTTTCTTGGGCTTCAATCTCGACAACATCCGAATGATGCTCTCCCGAAGCGTGGTACCCCGAACGATCGAATCGTCGATCACGACCAACGTGTCTTCATCTGCACGAATGGTACCATACGTTATATCATATACGTGCTGCACCATTTCGTTGCGGCTCGCATCCTCCGTAATAAAAGTCCGCATCTTCACGTCCTTGATCGCGATCTTTTCGATGCGGATCTTGCGGGTGATCATTTCCGTCAATTTCTCCTCGTCAAAATCTTTTCCCCAGCTAAGGATCCGCTCCACTTTCACGCGATTGAGATAGTCCTCCATACCCTTGAGCAGTCCATAAAAAGCCACCTCAGCGGTATTGGGGATAAAGGAGAACTTCGTGTTCTTCAGATCGTGATCGATCGCGGTCAAGACCTGTTCACTTAAATTATATCCCAACGCCAATCGCTCCTGATAGATCTTCTCGTCGCTGCCGCGGGAAAAATAGATCCGCTCAAAACTGCAGGCCAATCTTGTTTTTGGCTCCAGGATCTGCTTCAGTTCCACCTCCCCTTTTTCATTTACGATCAGGGCCTGTCCGGGCATCAATTCCTTCACCTCATTCTCGCCCACGTTAAAGCACGTACGAATGGCCGAACGCTCCGAGGCGCCCACGACCACTTCATCGTTCATATAATAATATGCGGGGCGAATGCCATGCGCATCCCGAAATAAAAATCCGATACCATTACCGGTAGCGCCGCCCACAAAATAACCACCGTCCAACAGGGGCATGGTCTGCTTCAATACATGTTCGATGAGCAGTTGCTGTGGCGAACGCTCATCCTCTTCACAGAGCCGGGCGTACATGAGTTCGATCATGGCGGCGAGGTCGCTGAAGCGGACCGATTCCTGCGGCTCCTTTCCGATGGCTGTATACAACTCGTCGGCGTTGACGATGTTGAAGTTCCCGGCCAAAGCAAGGTTACGTGCCGGGATGGTATCGCGGTTGATGAATGGATGGCAATACTCGACTTTATTCTTTCCCTGCGTGCCGTAACGAAGATGTCCGATCATCAACTCCCCCAAAAAGTTCAGATGTCCTTTTAGCAAGCCGGGCTGATTTTTGATCTGCGGATGATATTTTTCCAACTCACTCACTTCCTGTCCGATCTGCTGAAAAATATCGGCAATCGCCTGCGGTGCATTGCTGCGCAGTCGGTTCATGAACGGATAGCCGGGCTCCACATCTAATTTGACCGTGGCGATGCCGGCACCGTCCTGCCCGCGGTTATGCTGCTTTTCCATCAAGAGGTAGAGCTTGTTCAGTCCCCACAAGGCGGTACCATATCGTTGATGATAATGTGAAAAAGGCTTGCGCAGGCGGATGAAGGCCAGGCCGCACTCGTGTTTGATGGGATCGCTCATACGATAGAGAAATCAAATTTAAATCAGTTCGTATCAACAAAAAACCGCCCAAGAGGGCGGTTGCTTATTTTTTTGGTTCAAATTTCTTCAGCAGGGGGCAGTCTTCCGCGGTTTGAGGGTCTAACATCACATAATACGTAGGCAGTTTCCCCTGCAACCATTTTTCCAGGGTCTTTGCCTTCTTCTCTTCGAGGGCAAACTGAGCGATCTTGCTATAATCATCGGTCAGGTTCATCCGATGAGGGGCACTGCGCGATTTCAGGTGTACGATCCGCACGCCCTTCTTGCCTTGCTCGCTCTCGTATTCCATCGGAGCGGAGTATTCGCCCACTTTCATTTTGTCGAGCAAGCCGACCAGGGCCTTGTCGAGCTGGTCGATGGTGACGAAGGTAGATCCATCGCGACCGGTAAGATAGGGACCTGTATACTTCGCCGCTTCATCGTCGCTGTATTTGGTTGCCGCCTCGTTGAAGGTCAGATCGCCCTTCAATACTTTGGCGCGTACCGTATCAAGTTTGCCTTTGGCCGATTTGATCTCATCTTCCGTTACGGGCGGGATCCGCAGGATGTGTCGAACGATCGCGTCATCTCCGTTACGTTGTACCATCTGAATGATGTGGTAGCCGAATTTCGATTTGACCGGCGAGGAGATCTCTCCTTCTTTCATTCGGAATGCGGTCGATAGAAACACGGGGTCCCAGGTTTTCTCATTACGGTTCACCTGATACTGTCCGCCCCGGTCGCGGCTTCCCGGATCTTCCGAGACCCGCTTGGCCATCTGATCGAACGACACCACTTTTAATTCGATCTGTTTCTTATAATTGTTCATCTCCCCCACGATGTACTGCTCCACTTCACGAGAGGCCTTGGGATAAACAATGATCTGTCCGAGTTCCAACTCCGATTCGTAGAAGGGGAGGCTGTCTTTGGGGATCTTGTCAAAATAGGCCTTGACCTCAATGGGTGTGATGCGCACATTCTCCACGATCTTGCGCTGCATGGCCTGGGCGAACTTCTGTTCCTTGACCGACTCGCGGGCATCGTCCTTGATCTGATAGATGGTCTTCCCGGCCACCTCTTCCAGGGCTTCCTGACTTCCAAATTGATTGATGTACGTGCGGATACGATTGTCGAGGTCCGCTTCCACTTCTTCATCGGTCACCGGCAAAGAATCCTTCATCGCCTGCAACATCATCACCTTGGAGATGATCGCTTGCTCGGTGAGGATGCACTCCCCGTTCTCGGGGATGGTGCCACCCTGGCGGGCGATATCGGCGAGGGAATTCTTGATGTCGGAAAGTAAAATGATCCGGTCGCCCACAATGGCGGTCACCTTGTCGGTCACTACCTTCTTTGGTTGGGCGAAGGATATCAGGCTGACACCCAGCAGACCCAACACGAATGAGAACGTATGTATACGCATAGTTTTCAAAACTAATGGGGGCACCCGTTTTACCGCGTGTCGCCCCAGCCATTTAACAAAACCTTTTTATCAGAGTGTGCGCTTTACTTCCTCTTGCTCATATGCTTCAACCACATCGCCTACTTTGATATCGGTATAATTCTTGATCGTCAATCCGCACTCCATACCCGTCGATACATCCTTCACATCGTCCTTGAAACGTTTCAGCGAACCCAGTTCGGCCTGTACCCCTTCGGCGGTCGGATAGATCACGATACCATCACGGATCAGGCGCACCTTCGAGTCGCGCTTGATCTTTCCATCGCGCACATAACAACCCGCCACGGTGGCTTTATCGAACTTGAACACCTCGCGGATCTCCACATTCGCAATGATCTTTTCCTGCACTTTGGGCTCCAACATCCCTTCCATCGCGCTCTTAACCTCTTCGATGGCATTATAGATGATGGAATACATCTTGATCTCGATGCCGGCATTCTCGGCGAGCTTGGAGGCTTGCAAGGAGGGACGCACGTTGAATGCGATCACGATCGCATCGGAAGCTTCCGCCAGCACGATGTCGCTTTCGTTGATCTGTCCCACCCCTTTATGGATCACACTCACCAGGATCTCAGGTGTTGAAAGCTTCTGCAAAGAGTCACTGAGGGCCTCGACGGATCCGTCCACGTCTCCTTTGATGATGACCTTGAGCTCTTTGAAGCTTCCCAGGGCCAGACGGCGGCCGATCTCATCGAGCGTAATGTGTTTCTTCGTACGGATGCCTTGTTCACGCAGGATCTGAGCGCGTCGGTTCGCGATCTCTTTTGCTTCGGCTTCGTCTTCGTATACGCGAAACTTCTCACCGGCTTGGGGGGCACCGTTGAGTCCGAGTACCACGGCCGGCTCGGAGGGACCCGCCTCATTTTCTTTTTTATTGCGTTCGTTGAACATGGCCTTCACGCGACCATAATATTGTCCGCTCACGATCAGATCGCCCGGACGCAGGGTTCCATTCTCCACCAACAACGTGGCCACGAATCCACGCCCTTTATCGAGTGAAGCTTCAATGATCGTACCGCTGGCTTCCCGATCGGGATTGGCTTTAAGGTCGAGCAGTTCCGCCTCCAGCAATATTTTCTCCAATAATTTATCGACGTTCAATCCGGATTTGGCCGCGAGTTCCTGGCTTTGAAATTTACCGCCCCATTCTTCTACCAGAATATTCATCTGTGAGAGTTGCTCGTAGATCTTCTGGGGGTTGGCACCATCTTTATCGATCTTGTTTACCGCAAAGATCATGGGCACCCCGGCGGCTTGAGCGTGGCTGATGGCCTCGCGGGTTTGGGGCATGACGGCATCATCGGCGGCCACCACGATCACCGCAATATCCGTGACCTTGGCACCGCGGGCACGCATCGCGGTAAAGGCTTCGTGTCCAGGTGTATCGAGGAAGGTGATGTCTTTTCCGCTGGGCAATTCGACCCGATAGGCGCCAATGTGCTGGGTGATGCCCCCGGCTTCACCGGCCACTACGTTGGCGCTGCGGATATAGTCGAGCAAAGAGGTTTTACCGTGGTCGACGTGACCCATGATGGTAACGATCGGTGAACGGTGTTGCAATTCATCTTCCTCATCTTCTTCCATCTCTTCCTCCATTTCCATTTGCTTCTCCATGTCGATGAACGACACATCGAACCCGAATTCACTGGCCACGAGTTCGATCACTTCCGCATCCAAGCGCTGGTTGATCGACACCATGATGCCGAGGCTCATACACTTGCTGATCACTTCGGCGAAGCTCACGTTCATCAGGCTGGCGAGTTCGCTGACGCTGATAAATTCGGTTACCTGCAGTTTATTGTCGACCACGGCAGCGCCCTGGGCCTCGGCCATTTCCTGGCGTTTTTCGCGGCGAAGCTTCGCTTTTAATTTTCCTTTTCCGCCACCGCCGCCGGAGAGTTTGGCCTGGGTTTCCTGAATTTTCTTTTGGATCTCCTTTTCGTCGATGGTTTGTCCGTCACGGCGAGACGTGAAGGCTTCGCGTTCGCGACGGCCGGCCATTCCTCCCCGACCGCGGGCAAAACTGCTGCCGGGTTGTTCGGGGTTGACAAAAGTTTGATGACCCGGTGTTTCCCGCTTGGAGAGGGGAATGCGGGCGCGTTTCTTTTTTTCGTCTTTTACGGGGCGGGTCTCGCTGGTGGTTGGCAGATCGATCTTACCCAAAATTTTAGGCCCGGATAATTTCTCCACTTCGATGTTCTCGATGGTGGGGGGTGCGGGAGGAGTGACTGGAGCTGGAGCGGGTGCCGGGGCAGCTTCTGCTACCGGCTCTTCCGTCTTTGCTTTTTTGGTGGTCTTCTTGGGTTTCTCGGTCGTCTCGGCAGCGGGCGTTTCGGGGGCTTCTTCTTTCTTGGCCTTGGCGCCGCGTTTAGGGCGGGTGGAGGATTCGACCGCATCGAGGTCGATCTTGGTCACCACTTTGGGACCTTCCAGTTCCGGTGCTTCGATCTTGACGGTCTCTTCGACCTTGGGTTCTTCTTTTTTGGCAGCCTTCTTGGTCTCCTTCTTGAAGGTTATCTCCTCTTCCTCTTTTTTCTTCTTGGCTTCGGCAGCAGCCCCTTTCGGCAATTCGAGCTGATCGCTCTTCATTTTCGCTGCCTTGTCGCTTTGGAATTCCTGTTGCAGGGAACGATACATGTCCTCGCTCAACTTCGAAGTGGGTTTCAGGTCATCTTTCGAAAAACCTTTGCCCACGAGGAAGTCGATCAGGGTATCCTGACCAATGTTGAATTCCTTGGCGGCGGCCAGGAGTCGGGGGAGTTTCAGGTCTGACATTCGGTTCGTTTATTACGTTTGGTTCTTCTCAGATCGGATTTTTAGATGGCTCATTCCTTTTCAAATTCTTCTTGGAGTACTCGACGGATATCGGCGATGGTTTCTTTTTCCAGATCGGTACGACGCTCCAATTCCTCGTCGGTCAGATCGAGTACGCTGCGGGCCGTATCGCAACCCACGCGCTTGAGTTCGTCGATGATCCAGGAATCGATCTCGTCGGTAAATTCTTCCAGGTCGATGTCGAATCCGCCTTCCACATCCTCTTCGGTATCGCGGTATACGTCCAATTCATAGCCGGTCAGTTCCGAGGCCAATTTGATATTGATGCCGCGGCGACCGATGGCCAGTGATACCTGATCGGGCTGCAGGAAGATATTGGCGTGTTTGCGTTCGGTATCCAATTCCATGCTCGTGATACGGGCCGGCGTCAGGGAACGCTGGATGAGCAACTGGATATTTTGTGTGTAGTTGATGACATCGATGTTTTCGTTCTTCAACTCGCGTACGATGCCATGGATACGGCTTCCTTTCATACCCACGCAGGCGCCCACCGGGTCGATGCGATCGTCGTACGATTCGACGGCCACTTTGGCGCGCTCGCCGGGTTCGCGGACGATCTTTTTGACGACGATGAGTCCGTCGAAGATCTCCGGCACCTCGATCTCCATGAGTTTGGCCAGGAATTCCGGTGCGGTGCGGGAGAGGATGATGACGGGATTGTTATTTTTCATGTCAACCCGGCGCACCACGGCGCGGATCGATTCACCTTTCTTGAAATAATCCTGCGGGATCTGCTCGCTCTTGGGGAGGATCAATTCATTGCCTTCCTCATCCAACAACAAGATCTCCTTTTTCCAGATCTGATAAACTTCCGCACTGATGATATCACCGATGCGGTCGTTGTATTTTTTGGCGAGGGCATTCTTTTTCAGGTCGCCGATGCGGCTGGCCAAGGTTTGTTTGGCCGCCAGGATGGCACGGCGTCCGAAATCCAGCAGGTCGATCTCTTCATAGAGTTCTTCACCTACTTCGAAGTCGGGCTCTATTTTAACTGCGTCGGAATAGGCCACTTGGGCGAGGGGATCTTCCACGGCGCCGTCGTCGACGATCATACGGTGACGGATGATCTCGAGGTCGCCTTTTTCGGCGTTGACGATGACGTCGAAGTTCTCATCGCTGCCGTATTTTTTACGCAGCAGGGTCTTAAAAACGTCTTCCACTACTTTCATCATAGTGGGCCGGTCGATATTTTCCGCTTCCTTGAAATCCTGGAAGGCATCGATCAGGTTAATACTGGCCATAATCGTTTTTGTTTAGGTCGCTTTAAAAAGTGATTTGTATGGTGGTTGATTTGATCTCTTCAAATGTGAACGGATGTGTCTTGATCTCCTGCTTCTTGCCTTTGCCCTTCACTTCCTCTACCACGAAGCCGGTGTCGGTCACGGCCGTCAGTTTGCCCGATATTTTTTGGCCGTCGAGCGTCAGCACCTCCACCGACCGGCCGATATTCTTGCGATACTGGCGGTGCAGTTTGAGGGGTTCGTCCAGTCCGGGGGAGGACAACTCCAAGGAGAACTCCCCATCAGGTAGCACCCCTTCCTCCACCAGCTGACGGTAGAGGGTCCGGTTGAACTGAATCAGCCGATCTACACTAACTCCTTGATCCCCATCTACATACACCTTTATGTTGAGGGTCGGTTTGATCCGAACCTCCACCAAAAACAGGCTGGGATCGCCCGCGATCAGGGCCTCCACCCGCTGTTTCACCGCCTCAATGAGTTCCAAATTGAGCATATCGTAGAAAAGAAGAAGGGAACGGTCTCCGTTCCCTTCGCACTGATTTCAGATGCAAATATAGGGGGAAAAGTTTAGAAAAGTTGAGGGGATGAGAAGATGAGAGTTGAGCCCTCCTTCGCTGAAGCTTCGGCGGGTAAATTGGACATTCGTCTACTCGATCAATTTCCGAAGAACAGGATTTTGGAACACCTCTCGGTAGTGCATCCATTTCCCGTTGACGCGAAGTTGCGAGTGGATGAGCCGGAGGCCCTGGCTATAATCGACATACCACCACACATGGCCCAAGTAGAGCGGTTGGATGGGTTTTCC
>CAXRAX010000088.1:0-8092 GCA_964229195.1 Chitinophagaceae bacterium
AAAAATGAATGGAAAAAAATTCATGGAGTCGACTGCCACTCAACGTCACGATCTACTGGTGAGCCTGGAAAAAGAAGCTAAAACGTATAATGAGTCAAAAGAAAAAGACAAGCCCGTTCACTATTATACGATGATGAAGCAACTGACGCTGTGGGGATTTTTTACGTCCAAAACCGGTATGACCGAAACCTTACGCTATTTGCCAATTCCAGGTCGCTACGATGGAGCCTTGCCCTATGCGAAGGGTGATAAGGCCTGGGCCGAATAAACTATATATCATGCATCATCCACGTCGAAAATTCCTCCGCCAATCAGCCTGGTGCTTTGGCGGCTTGTTGCTGCAGCCCCTCCCGGGCTGGTCAACGGATCTCCTTACGGCTGCCAATGAAAAAAAATACGGGATCCAGCTTTGGTCTTTGCGCGACATTCTCGGAAAAGACCCCTGGGGCCTGATCGCCAAATTAGCCGAGAGCGGCTACCGCACGGTCGAGAGTTTTGAAGGTCCCACCGGCGTATACTGGGGTAAAACGCCCAAGGAATTCGCTGCCTTTTTAAAGAGCAACGGACTTTCCATGCCCTCCATTCATTGCAATGTCTTTGATCGCTTTGAGGTCAAAGTAGCGGAAGCCGCCGAGGCCGGTGTACAACATGTACTCTGTCCATGGTTGGGGCCTCAAAAAACGATCGACGATTTCAAAAAAGCAGCGGAGCGCTTCAACACCATGGGAGCGATCTGCAAAAAGAATGGACTTCGCTTCGGCTACCACAATCATGATTATTCGTTCAAGGAGTTGGACAAAGAGATACCACAACAGATCCTGATCGAGTATACCGACCGCAACTTGGTCGATTTTGAAATGGATATTTTTTGGGTGGTGGCCGCCGGGGCCGACCCGATCGAATGGTTCGAACGATATCCCAACCGGTTTCGACTGGCACACATCAAAGACCGCAGCAAAAAACCCGTAGCCGATGAAGGAAAAAATTCAGTGGTGGTCGGAACGGGGCATATTGATTTTGAATCGATCCTCCGCACAGGCCGCGCAAAAGGACTAAAAGAGCTCATCGTGGAACAAGAAGCGAACTACGGTGCCGGCCCCTTGGAGTCTGCGATCGCAAGCCTGAATTATTTGAAGAAGTTGAGGGGATGAGAAGATGAGAGGATGAGTGCTTAGTTAATAATGTTTTGTGGTAAATCAATATGAAGGATCCTCAATTTATTCTTGAAATCGCGACTGCCGATCTGGAAACGACTCGTCAGGCTATTGCCGGCGGAGCTGACCGGATCGAGCTTTGTGCCAATTTAGGAGAGGGCGGCACCACGCCTGCCTATGGCACGATGCGGGTCTGCCGAGAAACCTTCCCGGTTCCGATTTTTCCGATCATTCGTCCCCGCGGCGGCGACTTCCTGTACTCGACCGATGAATATCGAACCATGCAACTGGAAGTAGAGTTGGCCCGCTCCTTGGGATTTGATGGAGTGGTCATTGGATTATTGCTGCGTGACGGACGCATCGATCTCGAGCGAACCGCCCGGCTTCGCGAACGCGCCTATCCGATGGAGTGTACTTTTCACCGGGCCTTCGATCGCTGCCTAGACCCTTTTCAGGCAATGGAGGAGTTGATAGGCATTGGGGTGGATCGCATCCTGACCTCCGGGCAACGTCTGACCGCCCCAGAGGGAATCGACTGCATTACCCAATTGCAAGAAAAAGCCAACGGACGAATCATCATCATGCCGGGCAGTGGAGTTCGCCCAGACAACATACTATCTCTTCGAGAAAAAACCGGCTGCAGGGAGTTTCACACCTCGTTGCGCGGCTGGAGAGAAAGCCAAATGCAATTCCGTCATTCAAGTTTTTCCGGCGAGAAAGATTATCTCAATCCGAATATCGAGGAAGAAAAAGTCAGGGAGATGAGAAAATGAGCGTTGGCTTGCGGATCGGACATATCCATCAGCTATCGAACCAGCTGGCGGACTTATAAATTTTTTCTTCGTGTCGAGAGCGAACGGCATACGTGAAGCCCGGACGTAAGGCAAAACCGCCAAAGGCACCCGAGCGATCCATCGCCAGAAAACAGACCTGTATATCGCCCAATTTATCCTTCCGAAATTTCACCAATCGCTCGATCGCTTTTTTGCAAGATTGCTCCGGAGTCAATCCGCTGCGCATGAACTCCACCACCAGGTGTGAACCGGCAATGCGGATGATATCTTCCCCCTGCCCGGTGGCCGTACAAGCGCCCACTTCATTGTCGACAAAGAGTCCGGATCCGATCAGTGGTGAATCACCCACCCTTCCCCGCATTTTGAACCCGGCACCACTGGTGGTACAACTGCCGCTCAGGTTTCCCTTTTGATCCAACGCCAGCATGCCAATGGTATCGTGATTCCACTCCCCGTTGGACAAGCGAGTGGGTGCGAAAGGTCCGTGTTGCTTTTTGTTTTCGATATTCTTTTCGGGTGGGGTGTACTTCGATTTTTCCAGCCACTGCTCATAGGCCCGCTGGGCATCCTCCGACAAGGCCCCCGATTCCAAGGAAAATCCCTCCGCGATTGCAAATTGCTGTGCTCCGCTGCCGACCAGCATGACATGTGGGGTCTTTTCCATCACGCGCCGGGCCACGGAGACCGGATGTTTGATCCGCTCCAGAAAAGCGACACTGCCACAATTGCCCTGCTCATCCATGATACAGGCATCGAGTGTAACGTGTCCGTCGCGATCGGGATTTCCACCCAATCCGACGCAGCAATTCAGCGAATCTTCCGTCACACGCACGCCTTGCTCCACCGCATCCAAGGCCCTGCCTCCTTTACTAAGCACGTTCCACGCGGCCCGATTGGCATCCATACCCACATCCCAGGTAGAGACGACCAGGGGTAAGTCTGGAGCAGCAAACCGCGGCTCCGAGCGCAGTTCCTTGCCCAGCAACAATCCCACAGATCCCATTGCCGATCCCGAGATAAACTTTCTCCTGTTCAACATGTTTAAGGCTTGAGTTCGAATGTACAGCAAGTAATTTGATTGGCTTGGAATTTGCTTGTAGAACAATTTTGATGTTTAAACATTATTAAATAATTTTACCCCTTCCGATGGCCACTAAAACAATTGATAAGGTTTTGGCTCCCCCGCCTCCGCACATGGTCGGTGATGGATTCCGCGTACACTCTTTTTTACCGGGAGACGGACGGCTGGGCAAGCAGCGTATGAGCCCGTTTTTTATGTTGGACTACAACTCGCCTGTTGAGTTTCCGCCAACGGACAGGCCTCGTGGCGTAGGCGTTCACCCGCACAGAGGGTTTGAAACGGTGACCATCGCTTACAAGGGACGCATCGCGCACCATGATTCGGCCGGCCATCACGGCGTGATCGGCGAAGGGGATGTGCAATGGATGACGGCCGCATCTGGATTATTACACAAAGAATATCACGAGGAAAGTTTTAGCAGAGCGGGCGGACTTTTTCAAATGGTGCAGCTCTGGGTGAATCTCCCGGCCAAACATAAAATGGACCCACCCGCTTACCAAGAGATCACCCACCAAATGATGGGGCGGCACACACTGCCCGATCAAACTGGTTTCGTAGAGGTCATAGCCGGCAATTGTAAGGGTGTAGCCGGGCCCGCCCGCACCTTCACCCCCATCGAGATGTATAACCTGAAATTACAAGCGGGAGCAGCCCTGCAGCTGGATTTTCCGGCACATTACAATACGGCGTTTCTGATAATTGAAGGCACTGCTGAAATAAACGGTACCTCCATCCAGCCAAATCATTTCGTGCTCTTTCAGCACGACGGAGAAACCATTCAGGTACGGGCTACGACCGAAGTGGTGATCCTCGTGCTGTCCGGCGAACCCATCAACGAACCCATTGCGGCATACGGCCCTTTCTTAATGAATCAATGGAGTGAAATCGAGCAGGCCATTCAGGACTTCAATACCGGCAAATTCGGGGTGCTGTCCGACTGATCCCCCTCCTGCTTTATTCGTACATTTAGCATTCCAACTTCATCGGAATGAAATCCACTTTGCTACTGCTTTTCGGTCTGTCGACCGCCACGTTGTTCGCACAACCAAGTCTGATACCACCCCCCACAAACAAAAACAAACCCGGAGGCGGAGCCACCCCGGGCGGATTCAATAATTCCAACTTCTCCTCCAACGGATCGAACCGAAATAATTCGGGCGAATATATAAACCCCGACAGCATAAAAGTAAAAGACCTGCCCACGTTGAATTTGATCCCCTACCCGAGTCAGGTATCGGTTCAGGAAGGCAAACTGGCAATGCCAAAAAAGATCCGGCTGCAGATCGCCTTGCCAAAAGCTGACAGTAGTTTCATCATTCCTTACCTGTCGAAGCAACTCAGTCAACAATATGGCGTTCAACTGGCCAACGCAACGGAACCAGCCACCACGGTGGTAGTGGGATTGATCGGCCCGCAGCCCAATACCCCGGCTGATTATTTCTACCGGCTGCAAGTCAATGCCCAGGGTATCCAATTACAGGGAAATAGTCCACAACTGGTTTTTAACGGCATCCAAACCTTGTTGCAACTCGTAGAGAAAAAAGCCAACAATGCCTATCAGATTCCATATGTCCTCATAACCGATAAACCCCGCTTTGCATACCGGGGCATGCACCTGGATGTGGGACGGCATTTCTTTCCCGTGACCTTCATCAAGCAATACATCGATTGGCTGGCCTACCACAAGATCAATACGTTTCACTGGCACCTTACCGAGGACCAAGGCTGGCGCATCGAAATAAAAAAATACCCAGAGCTCACACGAGTGGGTGCCTGGCGCAATGGTACGATCGTGGGCCGTTACCCCGGAATCACCAATACCAACGAGTACTACGGCGGATTCTACACGCAAGAAGAGATCAAGGATGTAGTGAATTATGCCACGTCGCGTTACATTGAGATCATCCCGGAGATTGAGATGCCCGGACACAGCAGTGCCGCGATTGCGGCCTATCCCCAGCTCAGCTGTTTCCCGAAGCTGCCCACCCCACTACCCCAAAGTCCGCTTTCCCGAAAAAGCCAAGAGGAGATGAGGAACGGACGCATCAAGATCGTACAAGAAACTTGGGGCGTATTTGATGACGTGCTCTGTGCCGGCAACGACTCGAGTTTTGTTTTCCTGCAAGATGTGATCGATGAGGTGATCGCGCTGTTTCCCTCCACTTATTTTCACATCGGGGGGGATGAATGCCCCAAAACACATTGGAAAAAATGCCCGCGCTGCCAGCAACGTCGCGTCGAGTTTCAATTAAAAGACGAGCATGAGTTGCAGAGCTATTTTGTACAGCGCATTGAAAAATACCTCAACGGCAAGGGCAAGATCATGATCGGCTGGGATGAGATCCTGGAAGGCGGACTGGCCCCCAATGCCGTGGTGATGAGCTGGCGCGGAGAGGCCGGCGGCATCGAGGCTGCCAAGCAAAAACACAATGTGATCATGACTCCGGGCAACCCGCTTTATTTCGACAATGGCCAGCGGGAGAACGAAGACTCCGTTTTTATCGGTGGCTATAACCCCATTGAAAAAGTATATGCCTATGACCCTCTGTCCAAGGAACTGAGCGCGGATCAACAAAAATATATATTGGGGGCGCAGGCCAATGTGTGGACGGAATACATGACCAATCCCAAAAAGATCGAATACATGATCTTCCCTCGTATCGCGGCTCTCAGTGAGATACTGTGGACGCCCAAGCGTTTTCAGGAGTGGGATTTCTTTGAAAAAAGACTGATGACACAGTTGAAACGATACGAGGCCATGAACATCGATTACTGCCCCGGGCTATTCGATATTCGCTCCACCGTAATGCCCGCCCCTGACCAAAAAGGCGTTCAATGGAAACTGGAAAGCAAATCCAACGAGCCGATCTATATCAATTACAACAACTGGGATACGATCTGGCCTTATAAAGGCCCGCAGCCCATCACCTTCAATACCCGGGCCACTGCCTCTTCGTATATCCGGGGACTGAACATGGTACTCAAACAAAACTTTTACATCAACAAAGCCACCAGCAAAAACATCACCCTCACCAATCCCCCTTCCAAACAGTACGGCGGAGAGGGTGCCTTCACACTGGTAAACGGTGTACAGAATGAAAAAGGACTGGCCCGCAGCCGGGAATTTCTGGGATTCAGTGGTACCGACTGTATCGCGACCATTGACCTCGGCTCCTCCCAACCGATTCAAAAAATAACCATCCACAGCTTCGAGCAAAAAGCCAGTTGGATTCACCCGCCCGCCGGTGCCAGCGTGGAGATTAGTGAGAACGGAAGCGATTATCGCGCCCTCCAGGCAACCCCCGAAACCTTGTTGGATGCAAACAAACGGACCGATCAGATGATCTTTCGGTTTCCCTCTACGAACGCCCGTTATGTTCGCGTGAGCATCCGCAATTTGGGTACCATTCCGCCAAACCAAGCCGGAGCGGGCAATAAAGCTTGGTTGTTTGTGGATGAAATTGAAGTAGAGTAGGATGAAGGGTGAAGGATGAATTGGGGAAAGATGAGTATATTTGTTGCTCAACTTATTCAGGATGCCTGAACACGCCAAGTTGACCGACAGCTTAGAAAGAATTCCCGTTAAAATCGTTCCCAATCAATCAGATGGCTCCCTCTGGGTGGCCCGTCAGATCGCTGAACTGATCCGTCAAAGACAAAAAGAGAAAAAATCGGTGGTCTTAGGCTTGGCCACTGGCTCTACCCCTAAATCGCTGTATGCCGAGTTGGTGCGACTTCACCGCGAGGAAAAACTCAGCTTCAAGAATGTGATCACATTCAACCTGGATGAGTATTATCCGATGGAACCTACGGCTTTGCAAAGCTATCACCGGTTCATGTACAGTCATCTCTTCGATCACATCGACATCAAACCCAGCAACATCCACATCCCGTCGGGCGATGTTGCGAAGGACCGCGTCAAAGAGTATTGCCGCCAATACGAAAAAAAGATTCAGGCCGCAGGAGGCATCGACCTGCAGATCCTTGGCATGGGCATGAATGGTCACATCGGATTCAACGAGCCTGGATCCGGCATTTACAGCAAGACCCGCTTGGTGAACCTGGATCACTCCACCCGGTTGGCCAATGCATATGAATTCGCAAACATCTCCCAGGTACCCCGACTGGCCATTACCATGGGGATCGATACCATTCTCAAATCCAAGCGCATCTTGTTGATGGCTTGGGGTGGACCCAAAGCCCCGGTCATCAAAAAAGCGGTTGAGGAGGATGACGCTGAACAAGTACCGGCCTCCTTGCTTCAAAACCACGACGATGTCACCTTTGTCATCGACGAAGCCGCAGCGGCTGAGCTAACCCGTTTCAAATCGCCCTGGCTCACCGGAGATTGTGAATGGACACCGTCTATCATGAAAAAGGCGGTGGTCAATATGGCCCTTACCCTACAGAAACCGGTGCTGAGTTTAACCAGCAGCGATTACAACGAGAACGGGTTAGGCGATCTGCTCGTCGAAAAAGGCGATGCCTATGAAGTGAACCTGCAGGTATATTATTTGCTGCGCGACTCCATCACGGGTTGGCCGGGTGGCAAACCCAACGCCATCTTGCCCGGACACCCCGAACGATCCGAGCCTTTTCCCAAACGTGTTTTGATCTTCTCCCCGCACCCCGATGACGATATCATCAGCATGGGCGGTACGTTTCAGCGTCTGCACGATCAGGGACACGATGTGCACGTTGCCTACCAAACCAGCGGAAACATCGCGGTGACCGACGAATTTGTGACCCGCTACCTGGATTTTGCCGTGGGCTTTGAAACGATCGCCGGGATCAACAATAAAAAATCGAGAGCCATCTTGCACGAGTCACGCCGCTTTCTCTCCCGAAAAAAATCGAACCAGACCGATACCAAGACCATCCGGTCCATCAAGGGTCTGATCCGACGCGGTGAAGCCAAGGCCACTTGTCGCTTTGTTGGGATCCCCGAAGCGAACATTCATTTCATGGACCTCCCCTTCTACGAAACCGGTACCATCGAGAAAAAACCTCTTGGCAAAAAAGATATTCTGGCTACCAAAGAACTATTACAAAAGATCCGCCCT
>CAXRAX010000089.1:0-15281 GCA_964229195.1 Chitinophagaceae bacterium
ATTCAGTTGGACAATATTCGGGCCTATGCCGAGGCGGGGGTGCAGTTCATCAGTGTGGGGGCGCTCACGCATCAGGCGGTCAGTTTGGATCTGAGTTTAAAAACCGTGCTGGAATAAAATGTCGAAGAAGAACAAAGCCGATCAGCGAGGATTTGTATTTAGTACCGATCCGAATTTTTCTTTCGAACACGATTCGGAAGGGTCGCCGACCTTACCCCCGGAGAAACAATGGTTATTGCTTCGTTTGGATACCAAGCAACGTGCCGGTAAAGCAGTCACCCTCGTCGAACGTTTCATCGGAACTACATCCGATCTCGAAGAACTTGGAAAAAAATTGAAATCACACTGCGGCACCGGCGGCTCTGTCAAAGACGGTCTGATCCTCATTCAAGGCGACCACCGCGAAAAACTAAAACTGTACCTCCAAAAACTTGGTTACAAAGTAAAATAACTCCAAACTAACTAACTCAGAACTATCTGACTAACTCAGAACTATCTGACTAACTAGGAACTAACTCCAAACTCTGAACTTCGAACTTCAAACTAGCCGTGCGCAGCACGGCTATTGTCCTTGCGCCAAACTATACCCCTTCTTCTCTCCCCACATGTTCAGCAGCTCGATGGAGCATACTTTGAACTCGTTCATCAGGTATTGATATAGGTGAAGGATCTCCTCCTGAGTACAGGGTTCCGCGCCTTTGCTTTCGATCCGGCAGCGATACTGGTTTACCAGGTTGGTGAATACGGATCCTTTGGGCCATACCTGGGTGCCTCGATTACTGATGGTCACCAGATCGAATTTTGAATTCAGTCCGGCTAAGATCTTATCGGCCACGGGTTGCGGTTGTTCTTCACTTTCTACAAAAAAGTCGGCACCGACGATCTTTTCCTGGATCAGTTCCTTTGACATGATCAAGGGGTTCCTCTCGAGTTTGTACTGGGTGGGTGTGATGGGTTTGTCTTCCAGCGTGGGACGGGCTCCGTGCACGGGTGTTTTACCCAGGTTGTTTATGATGGTTTGAATAAATTCCGTGGTGTTCAGTGCGGGTTTGCTTTTGTCACCAAAATCACCGGTGCGTGCACCGCTTTCCAGGGTATAAAGCAGGGCGTTTTCGATGCGGGCGGCATGTCCCATCAGTCCCAGGTGGCGCAGCATGGCCAGTCCGCTCAGCAATAAGGCTGTCGGGTTGGCGATGTTCTTACCCATGATATCCGGAGCGGTTCCATGTACCGCTTCGAAGATGCAGATGTGATCGCCGATGTTGGCGGAGGGAGCAAAGCCCAGTCCACCAACCAATCCCGCACAAAGATCGCTTACGATATCGCCTTGCAGGTTGGTCAGTACCACTACATCGAAGAGGTCGGGTCGGGTCACCAATTTCATGCATAGATCGTCCACGATCACATCATCCGCTTTTAGCTCGGGATATTCTTTGGCTACTTCGTAGAAGACTTCGAGGAAAAGTCCGTCGGTGATCTTCATGATATTGGCCTTGTGTCCGCACGTGATGCGACGGGATCCTTTTTTTTGTGCCATTTCAAAGGCATAGCGAATGACTTGTTCGCTACCCGGGCGAGTAATAAATCGGCGGCTGAGGGCTACATCGTGTGTGAGCATGTGTTCGATCCCTCCGTAGGTATCTTCTATGTTTTCGCGTACGATGGTGAGGTCGATCGGTATGCCCGCTTTGGAAAAAACGGTATCAACTCCGTGAAGGGTTTTGAATACTCGTTTGTTGGCATAGGTATTCCAAGTTTTGCGGGCCGTGACGTTTACGCTTTTTACACCTTTACCCTTAGGGGTTTCCATAGGACCTTTAAAAAGAATACCCAGCGATTCGATGGTTTGCTGTGCGTCCGGCGTCATCCCGTTGTTGAAGCCTTTATCGAATACCCATTTCCCCATATCCACGGGTACGTATTCCAACGGAACCCCGGCGGCATCGAAGAGGGAGAGAACGGCTGTCATGATCTCGGGACCGATTCCGTCCCCCTGGGCAATGGCGATTTTCATGGTTTGAATTTGGGTGCAAAATTAAGTCGGTGCGGGCCAATCAATTTATGCACAAGGGAAATTTTGTTGTTTCCTTTCCCTACTTTTAAATATGGTCAGTCAAGTTACGTCCGGGGTAGAAGTCAGTGTCGAAACCTTTTATCAGGCCGATGCCAATCAGCCCGAATTTATTTTCGCCTATCGCGTAACGATTGAAAATCAGAATGTATTTCCCGTTCAGTTGCTACGCCGTCACTGGGATATATTCGACAGCAACGGGGCCTATCGCGAAGTGGATGGTGACGGTGTCATTGGCCAACAGCCTATTTTGGAGCCGGGTGCCCGTCATCAATACATCAGCGGGTGCAATCTCAATACGGAAATGGGACGCATGTCGGGGCATTACGAGATGGTAAACCTCAATACCGATCAGCGGTTCACCGTAGCCATTCCGGCTTTCGACCTGATCATGCCGGCCAAACTCAATTGATCATCGCGGTTTGTAGGCCGCCCCTTCCAGGATCTTCTCCGGCGCCACTCGAATCAACTCGGCAGGCGAGATGGCAGGATGGTTCCGTACATATTCCCGTACGATCTGCCGACCCACCCAAGTGCCCAGGTTTCCGGGAGAGCGGTCTTGGTCCAATCCCGAAGTAAAGGGAGCTTCTCCTAAGTAAAGTTGTATCACCTCCGGCTCACGCGTTTGCAGGTCTGTAGCCTTCAGCAAATAACTCCAGATCAAGGATTCATTTGCCCGACACCACTGAAGCTGGTCGTTGGTATAGCCCATGCGTAGGGAGTCGGCCGTGTGCGGCAGAAATTTTTCCAGCAACCAGGCCTCCCGGCCTCGACGGATCATCTGCTCGATCAAGGTGCCGGTCTCGGCCGGATCGGCACAGAGCTCCTGCACCAGAACTTTCATGCAATTCACCACGATGTACGAACGCTCGAAACGGCGGCTGATGTAGGTGGGGAAGAGTGCGGTTCCTTCGGGGGACTGATAAAAAGAAAAATCCTTTCCGGCATATTGCTGCAAGCCCACTGCCATGCCTTCGCGGGTCAGGGCGGTTCCGGGTGCATCGAATGGTCCCACGAAAAAGATCAACTTTTGCTTCGACGGATAGCTAGGAAAATAATAGCGAACGAATTGGAGTCCTGTGCGCAGGGATTGTTGTATATCCTCAACTGGTTTGTAGGCCAACATCAACGTGTCATACAAGGGGCGATATCCCTCGTAAAAGAATAACAGGTTATTTCGTACATCCGCCGAACTGTCGTTTGCCGGTAGTCCCAATACCTGCTGCATAAAATCGACATAAAATGTCGGTTCCTGCTTCCGAATTCGCACCAGTTCCTCCGACAGGCGGTTGGTATCCATCGAAAAAAACGCCTGGTCAAATCGTTCTACGGTCACCTCCATCTCTACCCCTGCTACATCGGGGGCATCGACCTTTTCCCGGCAGGCCAGCAAAACAAAGGGGAGGAGCCAAAAAACAAGGGTCTTTTTCATGGTATGATAACGCGGGTAAAGACGAACTATTGCTCT
This sequence comes from Chitinophagaceae bacterium, assembly GCA_964229195.1. Classification (GTDB taxonomy): domain Bacteria; phylum Bacteroidota; class Bacteroidia; order Chitinophagales; family Chitinophagaceae; genus JJ008. The sequence continues at coordinate 3,540 of CAXRAX010000089.1, forward strand.
CGGAGAGCGGGGGCGAGTCAGTACCTTTGCGCCATGCGGATCGCATTGGCACAGCAAAATTACCGGATCGGCGACATTGCCGGAAATACCGCCAAGATCCTGGCGGCCGTGGAGGAAGCTCGGTCCGCCGGCGCGGAACTGATCCTGTTCTCCGAGCTGGCAGTCTGTGGCTATCCGCCCCGTGACCTGCTTGAGTTTCCGGAATTCATCGATGCCTGCGAACAAGCACTCGTTGATATCCGACAAGCGGCCCGGGGTATCGGCATCGTGGTTGGGGCTCCGCAGCGCAATCCACACAAAAACGGGAAAAGACTTTTCAATGCTGCCTACGTGTTCGACAATCAGGCATTGGTGGGTGTGGCGCAAAAGACCTGTTTGCCTACCTATGATATTTTTGATGAGTATCGGTATTTCGAGCCGGCCCGGGAATGGTCTGTTTTGACTTTTCAGGGTATGAAACTGGCCGTTACGATTTGTGAGGACATCTGGAACCTGGGCGATCACCCGCTGTACCCTCAATGTCCGCTCGATCACCTTGTATCCCAGCAACCCGATCTGATCCTCAATCTTTCGGCTTCACCGTTTGATTATACGCATCTGGAGGACCGAAAAGCCATCCTCAAGCAAAACATCCGCAAGTATCATCTTCCCATGCTGTACTGCAATGCCGTGGGAAGTCAGACCGAGATCGTATTCGACGGTGGATCGCTGGTGATGGATGCAAACGCCAATCTCATCGAACAGCTTTCTTTATTTGAGGAGCAGGTGGCGTATGTGGACTGGAACAAGACCGGTGCCTTTACACAACCGATACGGATTCCCGCCGCTGATCTACCCGATGCTGAATACAATCCCGGTACCCTGCAAGCGCAGGAAGGGATCTCTGAAATACACCAGGCACTGGTCATGGGTATACGCGATTATTTTGGGAAGATGGGTTTTCGTCAAGCCATCCTCGGCAGTAGTGGGGGGATCGATAGTGCGGTCACCCTGGCGCTCGCGGTAGAAGCGTTGGGAAAAGAAAATGTGCACGCCGTTTTGATGCCCTCCCCGTTTTCTTCCTCACACAGTGTTTCCGATGCCCAACTCCTGAGCGATCGGTTGGGAAATCCATATGAGGTGTTGCCGATCGACCGGGTCTTCGATGCCTTTCTGACCGAATTGAAACCGGTGTTTGCCGATCGTCCCTTTGGACTGGCCGAGGAGAACATGCAATCCCGTATTCGGGGAAACTTTCTCATGTCGATCGCCAATAAGTTCGGATATATCTTACTCAATACTTCGAATAAAAGTGAACTGGCAACCGGTTACGGCACGTTGTATGGCGATATGGCCGGCGGACTTGCCGTACTGGGCGATTGCTACAAACTTCAGGTCTATGCCCTGGCCCGTTCTATCAACCGGGAAAAAGAGATCATTCCTGCCTCCATTCTTGAAAAAGCCCCATCGGCTGAACTGAGGCCGAATCAAAAAGACTCCGATTCATTGCCGGATTATGCTGTGCTGGACCCCATCTTGTATCAATACATTGAGTTGCGTAACGGACCGGAGTCGATCGTATCTCAGGGATATGATCGACATACCGTTGAGCGGGTGATCCGCTTGGTAAACATCAATGAGTACAAGCGGAATCAGTTCTGTCCCATTATCCGGATCTCGCCCAAAGCCTTCGGGATGGGTCGCCGCATGCCCATCGTGGCACATTACCTCATGGAGAAACCGAAATCCTGACCCATGCGCGGGCTTGTCTATAAATCTACCGGTAGTTGGTATATCGTCCGCGATGAACAGGGGAGAAATTGGAATGCCCGCATCAAGGGCGTGATGAAGCTGGATGCGATCACCAGCACCAACCCCGTTGCCGTGGGCGACTGGGTGCAACTGGAAGTAGAAGAAGAATTGGTCGGTACTGCCATGATCGTGGAGATCGAACCCCGTACCAACTACCTGCACCGGCAAAGCCCCCGACACAAGCATCAGCAACACATCGTTGCGGCCAACCTGGATCTTTCCATGCTGATCGTGACGGTGAAAAACCCGAAGACCTCCACCGGATTCATCGATCGTTGTCTGATCGCCTCGGAGATGTATCATGTGCCTTCGCTGATTGTATGCAACAAAGCCGACCTCCATACCGAAAAGGAAAATGCCATATTCGAGGAGTGGAAGCGGATTTATGTCGGGGCTGGGTACACCGTGCTGTTGGTGAGTGCCGAAACCGGTGCCGGGATGGATGATCTCCTCCAGCGGTTGAATGGGAAGACCACCTTGGTGACCGGACACAGCGGCGTGGGTAAATCAAGTTTGCTGAATAGTTGGTTACCCGGACTCAACCGCCGCACCCAGGATGTCAGTGGATGGAGCGGAAAGGGGTTGCATACCACCACTTTTGCAGAGATGTTCGACCTGCCCGGTGGAGGTAAGATCATCGATACGCCCGGCATGCGCGAGTTCGGATTGGTGAATTTGGAACGCGCCGAATTATCGCACTACTTTCCAGAGATGCGTCGTGTATTGGAACATTGTCAATTCAACAATTGTTTACACCTCAATGAACCGGATTGCGCCGTAAAAGAATCGGTTCGAGAAGGGATCATTGATGAGAGACGCTATGGGAGCTATGTAAATCTCCTCGAGTCGATCAACGATCGGAATTATTGATCAGTTTCGAAATTTTTTTGCCTGCTTGGCACTTCGTATGGCTTTGGGATCGCCGCTGGCGATTCGCTCCGCGCCAATATTTTTCCCGTTGCTGGGACAGCCCGATTTGCGACGAAATAAATTACTCATCACCCCGCAGGAGCAGAGGGTAAAACAGCCCAATACCAGGATCCAAAAAAATTTATTACGGGGCATGTGGATTTATTGATCGTTCGGTTGGTCTTGAAACCAACTGGCGTATTTGATATAGTTGTTGGCGATGCGTTCGATCTCTCCGCGTACCAGCTCCGGCGTAATGTCTTTAACTTTTTTGGCAGGCACGCCGGCATAAATGCTGCCGCTCTCACAGATCATCCCTTCCAGCACCACGGCCCCGGCCGCGATGATCGTGTTGGAGTGCACGACGGCATTGTCCATCACGATGGCCCCCATGCCCACCAGTACATGATCGTGCAGGGTGCAACCGTGTACGATGGCGTGGTGTCCGATGGAGACGGAATTACCGATGGTGGTTCCGCATTTTTCATAGGTTCCATGGATGCAAGCACCATCCTGAATGTTCACCCGGTCGCCGATGCGGATAAAATTCACATCCCCCCGCACCACCGCCTGAAACCAGATGCTGCCCTCATTTCCCATGATCACATCCCCCACAATAGTAGCATTGGGCGCGAGAAAAGTACGCTCTCCGAATTGGGGTAGTTTTCCTTCGACGGGTAAGATCAGTGCCATGCGGAGAATTGAGATACAAATATCCTGTTTTCTTTCCGACCTTTAACGCGTGAATACGCGGGAATTATTTTTAAGGCATGTCGCTCAAACCTCACCGGCCTCGATGGCCTTTGAGATCGAGCGGGCGGAGTGCGCTACCTTGTACGACGTAAAGGGCCGAAGTTATATCGACCTGATCGGGGGAATATCCGTTGCCAACCTGGGGCATGGTCACCCAAAAGTACTATCCGCCATTCGGGAGCAGCTGGACAAATACCTCCACGTGATGGTCTACGGCGAGTTCGTAGAATCGCCTCAAGTGCGGTATGCGGCTCGACTCACCTCCCTGTTACCCGCCACTCTGAACGCTGTTTATTTTACTAATTCCGGTGCTGAGGCGGTAGAAGGTGCCATGAAACTTGCGAAACGGGTTACCAACCGAACCCGCATCATCTGTTTCAAAGGCTCCTACCACGGAAGTACACAAGGAGCGCTGAGTGCCATTGGCGATGAGTATTGGCGCCAGGCGTTTCGTCCCCTGCTCCCTGATATTTGGCATCTTCCCTACAACGATCCCGCTGCCATTGAGGCGATCAACGATTCAACGGCTTGCGTGTTGCTGGAAACCGTTCAGGCAGAGACGGGGATCACGGTGCCGGAAAAGAACTGGTTGCAGGCGGTAGAAAAGAAATGCCGGGAGACGGGTGCCTTGTTGATGCTGGATGAGATACAAGCAGGATTTGGTCGAACCGGAAAATGCTGGGCCTTTGAATGGTTCGACGTGGTGCCGGATGTGTTGTTGTTGGGGAAGGCATTGGGTGGCGGATTGCCTTTGGGCGCGTTTATCGCCGATAAGGGGTTGATGGATCAATTGACCGACGCTCCGGTGCTTGGACATATCACCACTTTTGGGGGTCACCCGTTGAGTTGTGCGGCGGGACTGGCCGCACTCGATGCATTATTAGAGGAAGGATGGATCGATACGGTCAAAACCAAAGAAGCCTTATTTCAGAGTCGACTAAAGCACCATAAGATCCGATCGGTTCGTTCTTTCGGATTGTGGATGGGAGTGGCGTTTTCGGATGCATCTTTTTGCAAGCAAGTGATCGATCGGTGTTTGCAGGTAGAAGACAATGACGCTGGTGGTTTAATGACAGATTGGTTTTTGTTTGCACCGCATTGCTTGCGCATTGCCCCGCCTCTGATCCTGTCTGAGAAACAGATCGAGTTTGCCTGTGACCGGATCCTGGAAGCGATCGATCAGAGTAATCCGTAGATCCAAAATCCCAGTAAGGCGCCGAGCAGCGGACCGATCACCGGGATCCAGCTATAACTCCAGTCGGAGTGTCCTTTTCCCTGGATGGGGAGCAGAAAATGTGCGATGCGGGGACCAAGGTCGCGCGCCGGATTGATGGCATAGCCCGTAGGACCGCCCATACACAATCCGATAGCCAATACCACCAAGGCGATCGGCAGGGCATCGATGGTTACGAAAGCTGTTTTCGGTTGAGACATACCCAAGGCAGCGATAACCAAGATTGCCGTGGCGATGATCTCGGTGATCAGATTCGGGATCGTTTTCCGAATGGCCGGAGCATTGCAGAAAACAGCAAGTTTGAGAGCTGCATCCGTTGTTTTTTCAAAATGCGAATAATAGCTCATCCAGGTGAGGGTGGCACCGAGCATCGCGCCGCCAAATTGGGCGAGGAGATAAGGGAACACGAGTGATTGATCAAAGTCCGTGAACAGTGCTGCGCCGAGGGTAAAGGCGGGATTCAGGTGTCCACTGCCGCCCAGTTTTACGCAAACATAATTGCCGATGAAAACAGCCATGGCCCATCCAAGTGTGATCACGATCCATCCGCTGTTTTGTCCTTTTGATTCGGACAGCAGCACATTGGCCACCACACCGGTGCCCAGGGTGATCAGCAGGATGGTTCCGATGAATTCTCCGATAACGGGTGTCATATAGATGCAGGTTGATGTTCGGTTGATTCAGTCCAGGCTATACTCGCTCGGACGGCGCGGTGCCAGCCCGACAATGCAGCGGCTCTTTCCTCCTCGGTACAGGCCGGATCGAATTGACGATCTTTTTGCCAGTTCGACTGAAGTGCCGAGAGGTCTTTCCAGAACCCGACGGCCAGTCCGGCCAAATACGCTGCCCCCAGCGCGGTGGTCTCCGTTATTTTCGGACGGATCACGGCACAATTCAGTAAGTCGGATTGAAACTGCATCAGCGCGTTGTTGATCGTAGCACCACCATCCACGCGTAATTCCTTTATGGGGATCCCGGCATCGGCATTCATTGCCTGCAATACATCGGCCGTTTGGTAGGCGATGCTGTCTAGCGCTGCCCGGGCGATGTGCGATTGATTGCTGCCACGGGTCAATCCAAATATGGATCCGCGAGCATGTGGATTCCAATGCGGAGCGCCCAAGCCGGCAAAAGCAGGTACGAGGTAAACACCGTTTGAATCCGGAACTTGTGCCGCAAGCGATTCCACTTCGGAGGAATTCCGGATGATCTTCAATTCATCGCGTAACCATTGTACCACGGCCCCCGCGATGAATACACTTCCTTCCAGGGCATAATGCGTTTTTCCGTTGATCTGCCAGGCGATGGTAGTCAGCAATTTATTTTGGGAGGTGATGGCTTTTTCTCCGGTATTCAGGAGCATGAAGCAACCCGTGCCGTAAGTGTTCTTAGCCATGCCCGGCTCGGTACAGAGTTGTCCGAACAGGGCCGCTTGTTGATCGCCGGCCAATCCGGATATGGGAATCCCATTGGAGGGATCGATCCCGTTCAGGACGGCTTTCCCATAGATCTCACTGCTGGAGCGAACGTCGGGCAGCACGGCGGCAGGGATATCGAAAAGAGATAAGAGATCTGCATCCCAACGAAGTTCATGGATGTTATAGAGCATCGTGCGGGAAGCATTGCTCACATCGGTAGCATGTACTTTTCCGTTGGTGAGGTTCCAGATCAGCCAACTGTCGATGGTGCCAAAAGCCAACTCCCCTTTTTCAGCTTTGATTCGGGCGCCCGGAACATGATCCAGGATCCACTTGAGTTTGGTGGCGGAGAAGTAGGCATCGATGAGTAAACCGGTTTTTTGCTGAATGATCGTACCCCGACCTTGTTTCTTTAACTCATCGCAGTAATCGGCGGTGCGCCGATCCTGCCAGACGATGGCGGGGTGAATGGGGTGACCACTTTGTTTGTCCCACACCACCGTGGTCTCCCGTTGGTTGGTGATGCCGATGGCCGCGATCTGATCGGGGTGGAGTTTGGCCTTGGCCAGTGCTTCGGCGATGGTGCCGGATTGGGTGCTCCAGATCTCGTCGGCATCGTGTTCAACCCAACCGGGTTTCGGATAGTATTGTTTGAATTCCTTTTGGGCGATGCTGATGATCTGTCCGCCGGCATCAACGATCAGCGATCGGCTGCTGGTGGTTCCCTGATCCAGTGAAAGGATATAACGGTTGGACATGGCAGGAGGGATGGTCAGGAAAGATAAATGATTTGTGTTATCGGGATATGAAAAATCCCGACAGGTCTGTCGGGATCGATAACGTTGCGGGGTTTCGGATCAAAAATCTAGTCCCATGGCCAGATACCATTTCGGTCTGCCCTTGAAGAACCCGTCCATTTGCCAGGCCGCATCGACGCGAAGGAAATAACCGAGCAAGGTACTGCGGGCACCGAACCCGTATCCGCCGGCGAAAGGACCGATGCCTCCGGCTTTTACTTTTACGGTGACGGGCGGGGCGCGGTAGTACAGGGCCGGACGTTCGATCTTATCATAGGCACCGTTCCAGGCCGTACCCAGGTCGATGAATTGGACCAATTGGAAATTCCGTAGCAATGCGTTGTTGATCGGCTTGTTGATGAAAGAGGTGAAGACCGGGATCCGCACCTCGCTGTTCAGCACCACGGCGTTGTTTCCGTTGGCGATATTTTGTTTGAAACCGCGGAGGTTTACGGCCAGGGACTGATAGGCGTAGTCGTTATCGGGATCGAGCGGGTGAGCCGGATCAAAATATCGATAGGTGCCATCTGCTTTTTGATTGTTGGCGAACATCAGCCAGTTGTCTACGCCTCCGAGATAATAAATGATCTTCTGCGTGCCGAAGGAAAAATCGGCGGCAGCGCGTACCGACCAGCTGATGTTTCGGTAGATCGGCAGGTAGTGACGAAGATCGAATCCGGCGTTCATCACAAATGGGAAATCGCCCTTTCCTTGCACGGTGTTCTTGCCGATCTGCGCGTTGTAATCGAAGTAGATCTTCCAACGCAGCCCCTCCCAAATATTTAGGGCGGGTGAGATGGCATCATCGTGTACGAACTCGACGCGGGCGAGGGCATAGCTCAGGCGATCGTCCGGTGCAAACAGCGAACGGTCGGGGAAGAATTCGTTTGCCAGCTTTACGTATCGATCGCTCCGATAGGCCAGGTTGAATCGAAGGCTCCGCACCTTACTGAACGGATAGCTGATGGTAGCCTGGTAGAGATTGGTAAGCAGTTTGGTATTGTACCAGGTGGAATCGGTGTAGAGCGGGGGATTGTTGATCGAATTGCGATAATAGGTAACGCCAAAATCCACTCGTTTTTTCAGGTATTGGGAGGAGAATACGTATTCGTTGTTGCTTAGGTTTGGACTGATGCGGTAGCCACCGGCGATCTTCCAGTCCTCCATCAGGTCGGAGGTGCCCACGCGCACGATTCCGTTCAGCGGATCGTTGTTGCTCAGTTGCACGGGGCCATATCCACCTTGGAACGGTTGGTAGCGGGTTACGAGCACGTTGTTGTTGAATCCACTGACCAAGTAATCGTTGAAGAATTTTGGCGGTCGGTACGAATAGCGTTTGAGTTTCAGGGATTCGATCGGCTTGGAGGCGATCTTGGTGCCAACGTTCAACCCACTGTCTCCCTCTTCCTCGAATCCGCTGGTGAATTCGCCTGTATTCTTGGTGGTGGTGTCTTGGAGGACCGGAACATTCGGAAGGGTTTTTTTAGTGGCCTTCTTTGCTTCTTCGATGGTCTTGCGACGGTATTGGGTAGGAGGCGTGCTGATGTTGCGTCGGCGAAGCGTGTTCTCGTCTACGCGCAGGCGATAGAGAAGTTTAACATCGCCCAGGCGTACCACTTCGCTGACCTGCTGGTTATCGCCCGCGGTGCGGGTCTCCAACATGCTGCTCTGATAGTTGGTCAGCGGAAAAACATAGGCCGAGTCGTTGGTGAGCGAGACAAATCCGATCGAGTCCACATCCTCTTTCTTATACTCCCTCAACAGGCTATCCACTTCTTTTTGCGGGGGATTGCGCAATACCTCTTCTCCAATGAATACCAGGGTATCGATACCGGCACGTTCGGTGGTGAAGAAACCGGCATAGCGGTTGTTCACGCCGTTCTCATCGCTGATGAACGTGAAATGCGACATGTTGTATTGGGAGGGAAAGCGGGCATTGCCCCACTTGAGATCGGTCAATTTGGAGAGCTGTCGATCGACGGATTTATTCCAGTTATCGACCAGGTAGATATTGAAATGCGGGGCGGGCAGGGAATCCATGGTAGCCCGTACGTCGGGATGAGGCCGGTTGGATGAGTAGAGAATGCCGGTCTTGTTGGGAAAAGCTACGAACGAGGGATCGAGGTCGTCGAAAGGATCGTTGGTGATCTGTTCGTAGGTCTGCTTGTCGAGTTTGTAGGTATAGATGTCGGATTGCCCTTTTCGAACGGCGCTGAAGATCAGATTGTTCTCGTTCAGCATGAATTTCATGTCCTGTATCTGATCGAATCCTTTGATCTCCTGTTTATTGATCTTTACTCGACGCGCCACATCGTAGATAAAGAATTTGATCTTGCCTTCTTCCCAATACAACACGCCCAGACGGGTGCCTTTGGGGTCCCAGGCCAAGATCGGATAATGCGGATTTTGGTCATCTTCTCTGGAGCGAACGCCTAGTTTAAGCAGCACACGGCGTTGCACAAAATTTTCCATCAGAACCACTTGGTAACGGCCTTGACGGAATTCTACGACGCCGTAGGTAAAACTGCGGGGAACGGGATTGGCATTGAAGCGGATGTAATCGGTCTTACCATAGTATTCGCTGACGGCCAATTGTCCCTTAGGCGTATTGCGTCGGCCCCGGATATCCTTGTAGTAGGTCTCCGTACTCTCATTCATGAAATCCTTCAGAAGGTCCTTGAATTTTTTCTTGGCGATTTTATAGGAAGCTTGGTTGAGGTTTCGGTAAATGCGGGCTAAGTACAGGAAATAGGTGGGTCTGGCCTTTCCGTACCGATCGGCCAGGTATTTCCAGAACGCATGTCCCGCCAGCATGGGCTTATCGAATGCAAAATGATAAAAGGTCTTGTACGAAGAGGCCAGTAGGATGCCCCGCAGCTGATCATCGAGGTCAGGATTCCAGTTCTCGGCTGCGTAGGCAACGTATCCATCGGTCAGCCATTTGGGGAGATCGAGTAACGCCTGGTTGGCGGCGAATTCACCGAGGTTGTCGCCGAATAAAAGATTTTCGACCAGGTTTCGGGCGATGCCCTGGCGGATCTGGATGCGGAGGTGTTCGCGGTTGCCGTTGTAATAGACGACCATTTTGTTGTTCACCAGCTTGGTGAGTCCACCAGTATTTTGCCAGTCGATGCCGATACCGATGTTGGATTGCTGCATGGCATCGTAATGGTTATACACGACGATGTTGATCCGTCGCTGCAGCGCATATTCCACAAATGCTTCGATGGAGGGAAGTTCTTTTTCGGCTACCTGGGAAACGTATCGTCCCAGTCCCAGTGCATCTTCCGTGAAGTAAACATTGAAGTTTTCGGACTGGTTGTATTCCCAGCGGAATTTTTGGTACTGGACTCGATTTTTCCCGAATTCGACCGTATTGACCTGTGCGGCAGCGGTCCCGGCCGTCAGGACCAGCAGTGTCAGAATAAATAACTGCGTAAGGACTCTCATGCGATGGGGGTGGGATAGGGCTTTCATTACCTTTGCCACGAGCGTATAAAATTACGAAAAAGGCCCATGCTGCATGTTAAATCCTTTTGCTTCAATCCCTTTGCGGAAAACACCTATGTGGTGTCGGCCACTGACGGCACCTGCGCCATCATTGACCCGGGTTGCCGTTCCCGGGCCGAGCAAACGGAACTCGAGACATATATCCGTCAAAACGAACTGGTTCCCACCTATTTTCTGAATACACACTGTCACCTCGACCATGTCTTTGGAAACAACTTCGTGTATCAGAACTGGAAGCTTCCCCTCCGGATCCACCGGGCCGAGCAGCCAGTGTTGGATTTTGCGGCCAGGACCGGTGACCTCTATCAGGTGCCCTGCGAACAGTACGAGGGGGAGATCCAATATCTGGAGGCAGGGGATCGGTGGATCCTCGGCGGGGAGTCGATCCAATGCCTGTTCACTCCCGGTCACTCCCCCGGGAGCGTATCCTTTTACTGCGCCGCCAGCGGCTGGGTCATTAGCGGGGATGTGTTGTTTCAGGGAAGTGTGGGCCGAACGGATCTGCCGGGAGGGAACATGGATCTCTTGCTGAAAAGTATTCGGGAACAGCTGTTTTCATTGCCGGAGGAAACGGTGGTGTACTCCGGACATGGTCCGGCTACCACCATTGGGTCCGAGAAATCATCTAACCCCTTCGTTCGCATCGGATCCTAAGCAGCTGGTTTTCTCTCTTTTGCTATCTCCTTCCAGCCAAAGGACATGAATCCTGCCAGGAAAATGGTGGCGATGGCTACATTGATCCAGGCAACTTGAGTGGTATCGGCTATCCATCGGTGAAGGACGACCAGGATAATGCTGATGGCCAGGTAGTTCAGGATCTTTTTTAGGGGATAGGGTACGGGATAGAATTTTTGTCCCCCGAAATAACTCAGCACCATCATCACGAAATAACAACTCACCGTGGCGATGGCGGCACCCTGGTAGTGAAGGGTGGGTATGAGCCAGATGTTCAGGCCGATCGTGATCAGGGCCCCGATCCCCGTGATCCAGGCACCCCAGCGATTGCGGTCGGTCAGCTTATACCAAATACTCAGGTTATAATAGATCCCTAAAAAGACATTGCCCATGGCAAAAAGCGGTACGACGTACAATCCCTCTGTCCACTCCCCCCGGTCGATCGCTTCAAAAAACCATCCTACCACATCAATATATAAACTGATCAGAAGAAACAAGGTGCACCCTGCCAGCACGAAATACCGCATGATGCGGGCATAGGTTTGAGGGGCATCGGCTTCACTGCTTTCCCGAAAAAAAAACGGTTCAGCCGCCAGCCGAAAGGCCTGGATAGCAATGGTGATGGCAACCGACAGCCGAATGATGTTTCCAAATA
>CAXRAX010000090.1:0-11729 GCA_964229195.1 Chitinophagaceae bacterium
CGCATGGCGTCAGCCACTGACATACAATCGACACCTAACTCAAATGATTTCATACACTCCAAACTTTCAAACTGCTCAAACTTTTCAAACTGACGGGTCTTGCCCCGACTTGTGATCCGGATTGGATTCAAACCAATGACCCATAGCTTAGAAGGCTATTGCTCTATTCAACTGAGCTACCGGACCAATAAAACAAAGAACCGTTTACCAATTTTGGCAATTGGCTTTGGCAAAGCTAGTTTTTTTCTAGTTTGCAGCCCTATGTCGGTACAGATCGATCCCAGTTGGAGGGCTGTTTTGAAAAAAGAGTTCGAATCGGACTATTTTCAGCAATTGGCTACTCATATTCGGACGGAGAAGGAGTTGGGTAAAACGATCTATCCGCCCGGTTCTCTTATTTTCAATGCTTATAACAGCACACCCTTTGACCAGGTCAAGGTGGTGATCATTGGGCAGGATCCGTATCATGGTCCGGGCCAAGCGCACGGACTCTGTTTTTCCGTGCCACCCGGTGTGCCACCCCCCCCATCTCTGCAAAATATTTTCAAAGAGCTGGCCACGGATCTGGGACTTCGCAAGCCTGAGCAGGGCGATCTGTCTAACTGGGCCCGACAGGGTGTTTTTTTATTGAACGCCTCGCTCACGGTACGGGCCGGTGAACCGATGAGCCATGCCCAGATCGGTTGGGCACGCTTTACCGATGCCACCATACAAGTGCTATCCGAGAAAAGAGAGCACCTGGTTTTTTTACTATGGGGAAAGTTTGCACAGGAGAAGGCGGCGTTGATACATGAAACAAAACATCTGATTTTGAAGGCGGCTCATCCCTCCCCGTTATCGGCTCACAATGGGTTTCTGGGTAGTCGGCCCTTTTCTCAAACGAATGCCTACCTTGTTGAGCATAAGATAGACCCCATTGATTGGAGTGTATGAGAAAATTCTTTCGTGATCTGTTTTGTCGGTTGATGGCCCTCTGGGCCTTGCTGAGTTTTGCGCTCAGTTTTTTGATCATTCTTTTCCCTTCGCTGCTTTGTGGATTGTTTCCACCACCGAAGGGACAGGCCTGGTTCATCCGCATCGCCCGGGGTTGGATGCGGATCTGGTTGCCGTTAGTTGGTTGTCCGCCGCGAATTCTTGGGGAACAGCATTTCCAACGCGGAAAAACATACATAGTCGTGTGCAACCATAACTCCCTGATGGACCCGCCGATGTCCTCACCTTTCATTCCCGGCCCGAACAAGACCATTGCCAAAGCCAGTTTCACCAAGGTGCCCCTGTTTGGTTGGTATTATCGAATGGGGGGTGTGATGGTTGATCGCAGGAGCGAGGCCAGCAGAAGAAAAAGTATTGAGAATATGCGTTCGGTTTTGGTACGGGGCATGCATATGTGTATTTATCCGGAAGGGACCCGTAACCGAACGGATCAGCCCTTAAAATCATTTTATGACGGTGCGTTCAAACTCGCCATCGAATCGGGTCATTCGGTCTTACCCGCGGTGATCTTTCATACCAAAAAGATCCTGCCGCCGCATCGTTTTCTGTATTTTGTCCCCCACCCCATCGTAATGGAATTCCTGGAGCCGGTTTCTCCGGTGGGCGAAACGGTTGAGTCGCTGAAAGCTAAAATCTTCCAGACCATGTGGGAGCGATACGAAAAGGGGCCATCTAAAAATTCGTGAAGAATCGGGTACGGTTAATCCGTAAATCTTGAAGCATAGAGGCTTTGGGGCTGATCGTAAAGTTGAACGACCGGAATAACCCCACCGGCGTAACGTTGATGGATAATTGCCAGCAATGCATTTCACGGTTGATGCTCATCTGAAAAGTTTGGAGCTTTGAGGAGCTGATGTCATAGAAACCATTGGCCGATACGTTCCATTTGGGAGTGAGGTTGAAGCTGCCGCTGAAATTAAGGTTGGAATTGATTTCGGTGGCAAAGCCGGAGTAATCGGGTTTGATGCGGTTGCTGAAGCTCAGGGAGTATCCGAAACTGAGTTGCCAGGGAATGTTAAAATCCACGAATTGTCCGGGGTTCTGCTGCATGAATTCCATCAGCTGTTGTTGTTGGCCGCGCAGGTTCGGATCCTCCATCAGTTGTTCAAATTGTTGGGTACGTTTCTGGTCTTTCTTTTCGTCTTTGGGTTTGCTACGGAAGGAAGTGCTCATGGCAATGCTTCCGTAGGTGAGTCGCCCTAATTTGAACTTTCCTCCTTGCCAGGCATAGCGATCGATCGGGAATCCTCTTTCGTTGGTCTGATAGGGATCCAATACGCTGTTGGCGGTTATGCTGATCTTATCGAATAACGTAGTACGCAGATACAGGTTGATTGGATCCAATTTCATGGAATCTCGCAGGAAATTATATCCGGTGGTAAAGCCGAAACCGTCAATGAGTTTCACTTTTTTGATGGCTTGTTCACCGGTGTCTTTGCGGGAACGCCACTTCATTTCGAGGTTATTGTCGAATTGGAAACCCAACCCGCCGGTTCGCCCCTCCGAAAAACCGGGATAAAGCGCTCCTTCGAAAAGACTGAATCGTCCTGTCACGCCCGGAAAAATCGTATCGGTATAGAAGTATTTTTGGGATAGGTCGGGGCGGTAGTTCAGGCTAACGGTGGGACGGACCACATGCCGAAGGGCCATGACCCTCGATTTCTTGAAAGTGTAAGTCCCGAAGAGGGCCGTGTTGAAGCCCAGCGAGAATGAGGTTTGATGGTCTTGAAAGAAGCCTTTGGTAATAGTCGTATCTACTTTTTGTTGTGCGGAATTCCACTTTCTTCGGAATTGTTGGGCGATCCAAACTTGGGAATAGCTCACGGTGGGCGAGATGATCAGGGCGCCATTTAAAACCGGGGGCAATGCCAGCGTAATGGGAAAATTATGTTGTGCGCCCCATTGCAAGGTGTCGATGAGTCGCCTCAGGTTAAAGGCCGAATCATAAAAAGAAAATTGATTGCGGATGTTTCCGTTGTATCCAACACCCAGCTTCTCGTACCATTTGGCGGTTCCCACTCCTTCCTTTTTTTGAAAGGGATATAGGGTATTGACGGTAAAGCCGACGTCGGGTAAACTAACATTAACCAGGCGGGTACGGTTGTTCTGGTTGTGGTTGGCACTCACGGTGAGGTTATACGGTTTGCCCGCCCAAGATTTGGAGTATGTGATGGAAGACCCCAATTGATTCTGGAAATTGAGTTGGGTGTTATTGGGGATCAGTTGATTGAATTGGGTAGACCCGGCATTGACGCTGGCGGAAAAAGTGGTACCGGGACGTGCGCGGCTGTCTACGTTATGCGACCAGGTCAGAAAAAAACTTTTGTTTTTGAGATAATCCGGATCCCCCTTGAAATTGAGCTTGGTGGTTTGTACGCTAAGGTTCAAGTTGCCGCTGTATCGATAGCGTTTGCGGTAAGTGGGATTGAAATTGACAGACCAACCGCCATAGGAATAGATGTTCCCAAAAACCTTGGCATCCCAGTATTCATTGAGCACTTTATAATATCCCAATCCCTCTAACCCTAACCCCCATCGTTCGTTGTTGGCAAATTGCGGTGGCAGAAAACCCGAGTGTCGTCCCTGGCTCAGGGGATAAAAACCAAATGGTAGATAGATCGGAACCGGCACGCCTTCGAATTCGGGATGGGCGGGGCCGGATACGGCCAATTTTTGGTTGACCACTTTCATCTTGGGTGTCACGAAGGCAAAATGCGGTTCATCCAACAGACAGGTAGTGAACCGGGCTTTTTGAATGAAAGTGGTGTTATCGTTCACTTTTTTGGCCAGCTCGCCGATCACCAGGATCTCACCTTGTTGCGAGTAGGTATTTTTGGTGAGGCCCACCTGTGTTTGAAAATTATAGAGGATGGTATCACTGGAAAATTCCGATTCACCACTTTTGAATTGGGCCGACTCGATAACCTGCCCTCCGCTATCCTTTCGATTCGTAGCGATCACGAGCTGACGGTCCTGATCCAATTCCACTTTGGGTGCGGTGAGGGTGATATCCTGATAATTGGTTTGCGTTTTTCCGTACAGAAGGATCCGCTTGGATGCAACCAGGATCACGGCCGAATCGGCTGCTTGGTATTTCAGCGGAGCCTCCAACGTGTCTTTGGAGAGGCGCAGCGAGAAGGTATCTATCTTGGTTTTGGGGGCTATGGTATCGGCCGTGGCAGGTGTCAGCCGAACGTTTCGTATGGCGGGTTCAGCGATAGCCGAATCGTTTCGGGCTGTTAAGGGCCTGCGAAAATTGGGGTTTTGGGTTGCCGCGATCAGGGGGAAAAGCAGGCTGCAGCTTAGCAGAAACCCCATGATTTTCAACAACTCACGCTGAAAAAATGTAGATTCGCAGTCGGTTGACATCTCGTCGACAAAAGTAAATGAATTGTACATGGGGGCCGTTTGACCACACCCAACAATTTGTGAATTTTGCCGAGAAGCGACATCCAACACCTGAAAAACTTGAAACATGACGTTTCGACTCCTTTTCCTAATGGTCATACTGGCTGCCGGCATTTCTTTTAGCTCGTTTCGGTCAGAGGGCGAACCGCAGCCGACAGCTACTTCCAAAATACTTCGTACCATCATCATCGATCCCGGACACGGCGGAAAAGATGTGGGCGCCCGGGGAGATTTTTCCACGGAGAAAGAAATCTGCTTGGATGTTTCGCTCAAGCTGGGAAAGATGATCCAGGAAAAATACCCCGATGTTCGTTTACTGTACACCCGTACGGAAGATGTATATCCAACCTTGTACGAGCGGGCTGATTTTGCCAATAATAATAAAGGCGATCTGTTCATTTGTGTGCACGTAAACTCGGCACGCGACCAAGTGAAACGAGAGTTGATCGGATACAAGACCGTGGTTAGTTATGTCGGTAAGGGAAGCAAGCGTAAAAAGGTTACCCGAAAAGTGCCTCAGTATAAAACCACCCGATTGCCCAGTCAGGCCAAAGGCACAGAAACTTACATCTGGGGAGCCAACAAAAGTGAGGCCAAGGAGGTTGCTGTGCGGGAGAATGCTCCCATGATGCAGGAGGAAAACTATCAGTCCTTTTACGGTAATGTCGATCCCAGTTCACCGGAATTCGTAGCCTTGGCTTTGCTCAAGACCAAACAGTTTTTTATGCGCAGCGCGACGTTTGCCGGGTTGATTCAGGATGAATTCGTCAAGGTAGGTCGGGTAGATCGTGACGTACGTCAACGTCCGGTTCCCATCTGGGTGCTTCAGGCCACGGCCATGCCCAGCGTGCTGATCGAAACCGGTTTTATCTCTAACCCGGAGGAAGAGGCATACTTGAACAGTGAGGAAGGACAAACTGAACTGAGTGCCTGTGTGCTCCGGGCACTTGGAAACTATATGAACTGGTTAGAGCAGCGCAATGCAGAAGAGACCGCACCCACGCAAACTCGGGCTCAGACCGTACCCGCTCCAATACAAACTCGCCGCTTTTTGGAATACATCGAGGCCCGTGAGCAATCCCGGTTAAGCGGGAAATGACGGACATTTCCCTCCCCCATCGAAATCGATTACCTTTACCTTCCAATTTCAATACATGTCGATTTCGAACGAAACCAAAGTGGGGATCCTGACCCTGGTCGCACTTACCCTTCTTTTTATCGGGTTTAATTATTTGAAGGGGAAGGACGTTTTCCAAAAGCAGTTTCTGGTGCACATGGTATTCAAGGAGCTTGGAACATTGGAGAAATCCAATGAAGCAAAAATTAACGGCTTGTCTGTCGGTACGGTTTACGCCAAAAAAGAATTGGACAAAGATGTCAGTGCCATCGTAGTAACCATCAATCTCACCCGCGACATCAACATTCCGAAGAATTCAGTAGCCTACATCGCCTCTGAATTGGTGGGCTCATCCTTTATTGTGATCGAACGAGGTAACTCAACCGAGATGATCCAACCCGGCGATACCCTGGCCACCCGAGTGGAGTCAGGTTTGTTGGGCGATGTGAAAGCACAACTTAACCCTACCGTAGCCAAAGTACAAGAGGTGTTGGAGGCTTTACAGACAAGCCTTGCCAACATCAACGCTACCTTGAGCCCGGCCACGCGGGCCGACCTTCAGGCCAGTATCGCCAACCTGAGGTCCACCACTTCCGGAATCGCCTCGATGATGGATCCACAGACAGGAAGCTTGGCCCGAACGTTGAATAATGTGGAGCAGATCACCCAAAATCTTCGAAACAACAACGACCGTATCGCGTCTACCTTAAGCAATGCGCAACAAGCCACTGAAAAATTAGCCAAACTCAATCTTCAGTCTTCACTGGATTCGCTTGCCCTCACACTTTCGGAGGTTCGGCAAACGTTGCAAAAACTAACCTCACCGGAGGGAAGTTTGGGAGCACTGACAACCGACAAAGCCCTGTATAACAAATTAAATGATGCTGTTCTGAGTGCCGAGATCTTATTGGATGATCTAAGAGCGCACCCTAAACGATACGTTAACCTTTCGGTATTTGGTAAGAAAGACAAAACCGGTCCGTTAACTTCGCCTGCACAGAAGGGTCAAAAGCCTGCTGACACGCCCCGATGATCCGCTGGAATACGGTACTGCTCTCGTTTTTCTTATTGGCGACAGGGCCATTTCTTTTCGCCCAGGGCAAATTGCTGCCCCGCGCCGACACGGTTTCGATAGCTCCGTCAGATACCACCAAGCCCTTGGTCATCCGAAATGCCCAACGGTTGACCTTGCAAAAAAAAGACAGTATTGAACTGCAGATCGCCGCTGGTTCGGTTCAACTGCAACAGGGGACCTCGCTTTTTTATTGCGACAGCTGTGTGCTGAACCAAGCCCAGAACAGCTTTGAGGCCTGGGGCAATGTTCGGCTGATCGAAAAAGATACCACCGATATTCAAGCTCGGCACCTCCTCTACCAAATAGACCGGCGGATCGCTTTTTTGGATGGTAATGTCCGTTTGAGTGACGGGAAAGGGAAATTGCAGACCCCTTCGTTGGAGTATGACCTGAATACGGACGTGGGGATTTACCGAAGCGGGGGAACGGTACAAAATGGGAAAACAACGCTGACCAGCAAAGAGGGGTATTACTATGCCGCGCTGAGGGACATTTATTTTGTTCGAGAGGTACGGTTGAATGATCCCGGGTATCAGATCAAAACCGATTCCTTGTTGTACAATGTTGATTCCCGCATTACTCGATTTGTGTCGGAGACGGAGATCCAAGACAGCAGTGGTCGGATCGTTCAAACCCGGGAAGGGTTTTATGATATGTCCAGCGGGAAAGCCGAGTTTGGAAAACGTCCGGTCATTCGCGATGGGAAGACGCGCATCACGGGCGATGCCATTCGTTTCGACGATGCCACCGGTGTTTCCGAAGCGGAAGGTTCCGTGGAGGTCATTGATTCGGCACAGGGAACCAAGTTATTGGCCGGACGCGTCACTCGAAACCGAAAAGAGAATACGGTGGTCAGTACCGATAACCCGGTACTGATAGTAGAACAAGGAAAAGATTCGGTCTTCATCACTGCCGATACGTTATTCTCTGGTCCCCTACCCCCAAAAATTAGAATCGACTCAGCCAGCAAGAATATGGCCGATAGCAGCTTACGATTTTTCAAGGCGTTTCGTCGGGTAAAGATCTTTACGGATTCCTTGCAGGCGGTTTGTGATAGTCTTTTTTATAGCTATGAGGATTCCGTGTTTCGGTTGTACCAGGATCCGATCGTATGGTCTGGCGACAGCCAGATCACGGGAGACACCATTATCTTACGAACCAAGAATAAGAAAGCGGAAAAGCTCGATGTTTTTGAGAACAGTATGCTCGTGCAACGATTGGATCCGGAAGTATACAACCAGATCAAGTCCATTCGCATGGCAGCCTATCTGACCGATGGGAGCATGGATTCTTTACAGGCGCGTGCCTATGCCGAATGCATTTATTTCATTCGGGACGATGACAGCGCATATGTGGGGATCAACGAGTCGACCGCTGACCGGTTGGATATCTATTTTGAAGGCGGAGGTCTGGATCGGGTGGTCTTCCGATCCGAGGTTTCTGGAACGGTCTGGCCCCTACGGGAAAAAAATCCAGCCAACATGCGTTTGACCGGTTTTCGCTGGCTGGAAGGACAAAGGCCCAATAGCCGTTTTGCCATTCTAAAGGTAATAAACTGATTATTAGCGTATTGTGCAGTTACGCATAACACAGAGCTTATCCACATTTTTTTAGGTATGTGTTTCTAAATCAGCCCCTTTCCTTATTTTAGTCCCACGTTAACAATTGTTCAGGTCATTCCGGCCTTTTCATTGTTTGCCACCAAATTTTTAAACAAAATGCTATGAGAAAATTTCGCTTCGTTTTAGCGATGCTTTCCCTGTTTTTGCTTTGGTCACCTGCCACGGAGGCCCAGATGAAAACAATTACGGGAACGATCCTCGCGGATGACAATCAATCCCCGCTATCGGGTGTTACCATCAAGGTCAAGGGTACCCGCCGGGTAGCTCAAACCGATGCAAACGGTAAGTTCAGTATTCAGGCTGCCGATGGGGAAACCCTTCAGATCTCCTATGTAGGCTACACTACGCAGGATATCAAAGTAAGTGGCAACAACATCGGTGTCAAGCTAAAAACCGCAGATAACATCATGGGAGAGGTTGTCGTTACGGCGATGGACATCAAGCGAAATCCCCGATCGCTGGGATATTCCGTACAAACCGTAAAAGGAGATGAGGTACAGGAAACACAGCGGGAGAACTTCCTCAACAGCTTGCAGGGGCGCGTAGCCGGACTAACACTCGATCAAACATCCGGTGTAGCAGGTGCTTCTTCCTCTGTTGTGTTGCGTGGTTTTAACTCCCTCTCCCTAAGTAACCAACCGCTCTATGTAGTAGACGGAGTTATCTTGGATAACCAAACCATCAACGAAACTTCGAGTGGTGGCCAGGGGGTTGGATTAGCTTCCGACCGCCCAAACCGAAACAACGACTACCAGAACCGGATCGCGGATATCAACCCGAACGATATTGAGACCATTACCGTTCTGAAAGGTCCGGAAGCAACGGCTCTCTATGGAAGTCAGGCTAGCTCGGGTGCAATCGTCATTACGACCAAGCGTGCCAAATCCAACAAACTGGCAGTTCAATATGACAACAGTTTCCGCGTTCAACGCGTGACTCGTTGGCCTGAAGTAAACAACGACTATTCGAACGGTTCCAACGGAAATCCCTCCAACATTTTTGCTTATTTCGGTCCCAAATGGGCGCCCGGTACCCAACTGTTCGACAACAAGAGCCAATTCTTCCGCACCGGCAAGGCACAGACGCACAACTTGGGATTGGATTTTGGATTTAAAAAATCCATCTTCCGTCTTTCTGCCAGCTATTTTGATCAGGAAGGCGTGGTACCGGAAAATAATTTCCGTCGCTACAACCTGCGCTTGAGCAACACGACCAAACTCTTCAAGGATAAGGTAGAAATTCTGCCCTCCATCGCATATATCCGTTCTGAAAATAATAAAGTACTCAGAAGTGCCGGAGGATACTTGCTGGCTTTATTGTCCTGGCCAAACAACAACGATATCCGTAATTACGAGGATTTAAGCACCGGCGACAAACTTGACCTTTTCTCTGGTCTCTCTGCTAACGGAGAGGTTGACAACCCACTCTTCAACGTCAAGAAGAATCGGGCATACGATCAAACCGATCGCATCACCGGTTCACTGGGTATCAATATCAACCCCACGAAATGGTGGAGTATCTCCGGCCGTTTCGGGTACGACACGTATGATCTGAATGGATATTGGTTCTATCACCCCCAATCCTTTTATGTATCGGCTGGTTCAGGTGGTAACTTGGATCAATACTGGAGAAAATTCATCGGCTATAACCACACGATTACTTCTACGTTCAAAAAGAACATCGGAAAGCATCTTAACATGCGTCTGATGGTGGGTACCATGTGGCAAGATTATGAGACACGTATGTGGGCCATTTCCGGCACCAACATTGTGGACAACGTTAACACAGCCGACGGAAAAATGTATCGGGCACCCCGTGATGCCAACGGCGATCCGATTCCGGGCGGTATTCCCGTCGCAGTAACCGATCGGGATCTTCAGACCCTGTTGGGGAACTATATGGATAGTACGGTTACTCGTCGCAATACCCGCCTGCGTTTGTTGCGCAATGCCTTCGGCGAATATAACAGACAAGTATTACGTCAAGGAGCCTATTTCGGTGAGTTTTCGATGAGTTATAAGAATCTGGCTTTCTTAACATATACGCATCGTTTCGAGGAGGCCTCTCCGCTCCCGGCTCAAAATCGCA
Organism: Chitinophagaceae bacterium; assembly: GCA_964229195.1. Classification (GTDB taxonomy): domain Bacteria; phylum Bacteroidota; class Bacteroidia; order Chitinophagales; family Chitinophagaceae; genus JJ008. The sequence continues at coordinate 10,304 of CAXRAX010000090.1, forward strand.
AATACAACTATCCCGGCGGAAGCTTGAGCTTTATCATGAGTGACATCTTCCCTGAGATCAAAAAGAACGGCTTCGTTAACTATTGGAAACTGCGTACATCCTTGGCTGGTACCGCCCGCCTGAATTCGCCCTATTCCACTCAATCGGTGTTCGTGAACAATTTTGCGAGTGGCGGCGGATTCTCCTATGGTTTCTTTAATAACAGCCCCGATCTGGCTCCTGAGCGTCAAAGTACTTATGAGCTAGGTACAGAATTCCGTCTTTTCAACAGCCGATTGAACTTAGATCTGACCTATTATAACACCAAGAACAAAGGTCAGATCCTGCAGGCATTCCGCTTGAGCTATGGAACCGGTTTTGTATTGAATACCCAGAACGCAGCCAGTACCCAAAACCAGGGTGTGGAGATCAGCGTGGATTACGATATGATCCGTAAAAAAGGACTGGTCTGGAACATGCGATTCAACTTCAACCGTATGTGGAACGAGGTGATCGGCCTGCCCCGGAACGTAGCGGAATATTACATCTCGGATACCTGGCTGTATGGTAATGCCCGTGGCGGACTCATTTTCGGTGGACCTACTACCACCATGACTGCCTTTGGTTATGCTCGTAATAATACCGGACAGATCTTGATTAACCCTACCAACGGTTTGCCGGTTGGAAACGGAATCTTTACGGTCGTGGGAGATCGGAATCCTGATTTTACGCTGGGATGGAACAATACCCTTCGCTTTGGAAATTGGAAGCTTAGCATGCTTTGGGATCTCAAGGTGGGTGGCGACATCTTTAACGGTACAAATGCCTACCTGACTCGTATCGGTAAGAGTAAACTCACCGAAGATCGCTATGTCCCCCGTGTGATCCAGGGCGTTTTGAACGACGGATTGCAGAATACGGCGACGCCGACAGTGAACACCATCTCCGTGATTCCTGCCTTCAATGAGCAGTACTACACCACCATGCCGGAAGAAGCATTTATCGAGCGCGACGTGAACTGGTTCCGTCTGAGAGACATCACCTTGAATTATACGTTGCCGAAGAGCTTCATCAAGAGCTTCAAGGCCATTAGCTTGTTCGTGACCGGAAACGACCTGATCCTGCTTACCAATTACAGCGGAGCTGATCCGGCCGTTAATGGAAATACAGCAGGTAGCACTGGAGTAGGTGCATTTGGTTTCGACTACGGAACCCTGCCCTCGCCCTTGCAACTCAACGTAGGATTAAGAGCTTCTTTCTGATAAACGATAAATAAAAGATTATGAAATACATACAAAAATTAGTAATGCTGCCGCTGGTCGCTTCCCTAATGCTGGGACTTCCTTCTTGTAGTAAAAAGATAGACGAGGCTTACCTGAATCCGAATGCCCCCATTCGAGTACCCGTTGAAACCCTGCTACCGGGTATCATTGGAAACTTCGTGGGT
>CAXRAX010000091.1:0-7083 GCA_964229195.1 Chitinophagaceae bacterium
GATCTTTCCAAAACCTATTTGGATTGGTCGGCCCGAAATATGCAACTGAACGGATTTCAAGGATCAGCCTATTCATTTTTGCAGGCGGATGTAAAAGCCTTGCTGCCCACGATAGCCGCACAGCGATATGATCTGATCGTAGTGGATCCGCCCACCTTCAGCAACAGTCAGCGGATGGAGGAGTTGTTGGATGTGCAGCGCGATCATGTTTCACTGATCCGGGACTGTTTGCGCATGCTTACGCCGAAGGGAAAATTGTACTTCAGTACAAACTACAAACGCTTTCAGCTGGCGGTGGATGCACTGCCCCAGGCCGAGATAAAAGACATTACCCGGGCTACTACGCCGTTTGATTTTGAGGGACGTTTAGATCGACTTTGTTACCTGATCAAGCCGAGTAGCTGATCAGAGGGTCTTGAGTACGTCGTTCATGCTGCGAACGGCATCGGCGCTTTTTTGGAAGGCGGCTTTTTCGGATTCGTTGAGGTCGAAGTCCAAAATTTTCTCCCATCCGTTTTTACCGATGATCACCGGTACACCCAGGCAGATATCTTTTTGTCCGTATTCGCCTTCGAGTGATACGCAGCAGGTGAAGAGTTTCTTTTCGTCGCGTACAATCGACTCGACCAATGCCGCGCCGGCTGCCCCCGGGGCATACCAGGCGGAGGTGCCAATGAGTGCGGTGAGGGTAGCACCACCCACCATCGTGTCTTTTACGATCTTTTCTTGTTGTTCGGCACTGAGGTAGCGGGAAACGGGGGTGCTGTTCCAGGTGGCCAGTCGGATCAGGGGGATCATGGTGGTATCGCCATGGCCGCCGACTACGACGGCATTGAGGTCGGCCGGCGAGCAACCCAGGTGTTGACTGAGTTGATACTTGAAACGGGCGCTGTCGAGGGTGCCGCCCATACCGATGATGCGGTGTTTGGGGAGTCCGGTCGACTGCAGAGCCAGGTAGGTCATCGTATCCATCGGATTACTGATGACGATAATGATGGCGTTGGGGGAATATTTGAGTACGTTCTCACAGACACTTTTTACGATGCCGGCGTTTACGCCGATCAATTCTTCGCGGGTCATACCCGGTTTGCGGGGAAGTCCGGAGGTGATCACGACCACGTCGCTGCCGGCCGTCTTGCTGTAATCGTTGGTAGAACCGGTGATCTGGGTATCGAATCCGAGCAGGGTGGCGGTTTGCATCATGTCCTGCGCTTTTCCTTCGGCTACGCCTTCTTTGATGTCGAGCAGGACGAGTTCGTTGCAGAGTTCTTTGCGGGCGATGTTATCGGCACAAGTGGCGCCTACGGCTCCGGCCCCGATCACGGTTACTTTCATGGTTATATTTTTTTGGATAGAGGTAAAAAGTTGCCGCAAAGGTAAATCTTTCGGGCTTTGCCATCCACCCGGGAGGGGTTATCTTTGCGCCTCAATTCAGTCATATGGCAAGTACAGCAGACATCAGCCGGGGGTTGATCATTAAATTGGACGGAAGCCTTTATTCGGTGGTGGAATTCGGGGAGAACAAGACCGCCCGCGCCGCCGCCAAGGTTTGGGCTAAGCTCAAGGGGGTGGACAATAACCGCACCATCGAAAAAACCTGGAACTCAGGCGACTCGATCTTCCCCGTGCGGGTAGAGCGCAAGAGCTACACTTTTTTGTATAAGGACGATACCGGATATAATTTCATGGATACGGAGACTTTCGAGCAGGTGGCGCTTCAGGAAAGTTTGATCGATGCCCCTCAGTTCCTGAAAGAGGGTGGGGAGTGCAGTGTGTTGTTCAACACGGAGACCGAGCTTCCCATGAGTGCGGAGTTGCCCGATAAGATCGTGTTGCAGGTGACCTATACCGAACCGGGACTTAAAGGCGATACAGCCACCCGTACACTCAAGCCAGCTACGGTGGAGACCGGTGCCAATGTGAGCGTGCCCTTGTTTGTGAATGAGGGAGAGTTGATTCGGGTCAATACCAAGACCGGTGAGTACGTAGAGCGGGTCAAAGAGTAATCGAATAAATTTTTTGGGAAGGCCTGAAATCATCGATTTTGGGCCTTTTTTGTGTGATTTTGGGCCGAAAAAGCCTAAAAATTGGTCAAAATCATTGGTTTTTGGCTTTCTTGCCTACCTTAGCCCCCCGGCGATCAAGGTCGCCCTAACCAAACTCAAAAAGTGAAAAGCATGGACTTCAAACAGATCCAGGAGTTGATCAAGATGGTCAACAAATCCAACATTGGAGAGGTGACCATTGAGCAAAAAGATTTCAAAGTCACGGTTAAGCAAAAAGAGGACAACATTACCCAGGTGGTTTCGGCTGCACCGGTGATGTCGGCTCCCATGGCTTCGGCTTCGGTGGCGGCAGCGCCTGCCCCTGCTGCGGCTCCCGTGGCAGCGCCTGCTGCACCCAAGGCTGCGCCCTCGTCCGACGCCAGCAACCTGATCACGATCAAGAGTCCCATGATCGGCACCTTCTACCGCAAGGCGGGTCCGGATAAACCCAATTTCGTGGAGGTGGGTACGGACGTGGCACCGGGCAAGGTGGTATGCATCATCGAGGCCATGAAATTATTTAACGAGATCGAAAGTGATGTGAAGGGACGGATCGTGAAAGTATTGGTAGACGATGCTTCTCCGGTCGAGTTCGATCAGCCTTTGTTCATGGTAGAGCCTGCCTGATCCGCCTAATCTTATTTCACCTCAAGCAATCTTATGTTCAAGAAGATATTGATCGCCAATCGAGGCGAGATCGCCTTACGCGTCATTCGTACGGCCCGGGAGATGGGCATTAAAACGGTGGCGGTGTATTCGACGGCGGACCGCGACAGTTTACATGTAAAGTTTGCCGATGAGGCGGTTTGCATTGGAAAGCCGCATGGTGCCGATTCGTATTTGAACATACCGCACATCATGGCCGCGGCGGAGATCACGAATGCGGATGCCATTCATCCGGGTTATGGTTTTTTGGCGGAGAATGCCAAGTTCGCGGATATCTGTGCGAAGCACGGGATCAAGTTTATTGGTCCCACCCCCGACATGATCAACCGCATGGGTGATAAGATCACGGCGAAGGAGACCATGATCAAGGCCGGGGTGCCGGTGGTACCCGGTGGGCAGGGATTGTTGCAGAGTGTGGACGAGGCCAAGGGATTGGCTCGGGAGATGGGTTATCCGGTGATCTTGAAGGCCACGGCCGGTGGGGGTGGTAAGGGGATGCGGATCGTGTGGGAGGAGTGTGAGTTGGAAAAAGCGTATGATACGGCCAAGGCGGAAGCGTTGGCGTCATTTAAGAACGACGGCATTTACATGGAGAAATTCGTGGAGGAGCCTCGGCATATTGAGATACAGGTAGCGGGCGATCAGTACGGAACGGTTTGTCATTTGAGTGAGCGGGATTGTTCCATTCAGCGTCGGCACCAGAAGTTGGTGGAGGAATCGCCCTCACCGTTCATGACCGATGAGTTGCGATTCAAGATGGGGGAGGCGGCCAAGCAGGCGGCGTCGGCGATCAATTATGAGAGTGTAGGTACGATTGAGTTTTTGGTGGACAAGCACCGGAACTTCTATTTCATGGAAATGAACACGCGGATTCAGGTGGAGCATTGTGTGACGGAGGAGGTGATTAATTACGATCTCATCAAGGAGCAGATCTTGATTGCGGCGGGGTATAAAATTTCGGGTCGTGATTATATTCCGCAGATGCACTCGATCGAGTGTCGGATCAATGCGGAGGACCCGTACAACGATTTTCGTCCCTCGCCCGGCCGTATTACGGTGTTGCATCAACCCGGTGGCCATGGCGTACGGGTCGACAGCCACGCCTATGCCGGATACGTCATTCCGCCCTACTATGATTCGATGATCGGAAAGCTGATCACGGTGGCCCAAACCCGCCAAGAAGCCATTCAAACCATGTACCGTGCGCTCAGTGAATATGTGATCGAAGGCGTCAAAACCACCATTCCCTTCCATTTGCAACTGATGCAAGACGAACGCTTCCGCAGCGGCGACTTCAACACCAAATTCCTCGAAAACTTCAAACTGCTCTAACTAAAAACTAACAAACTACTCAAACTACTCAAACTATTCAAACTATTCAAACTACTCAAACTATTCAAACTACTCAAACTATTCAAACTTCTCAAACGCTGAACTCCGAACTAGTAGCCTGCTACCCCATCCTCCCCTCTTCTATCCGCCACCGCTTCTCTCTTCCCATCCGGTCTCACTAGAATAATCTCCGTTCGTCCGATCCCGCCTCTTTCTTTTCCAACCGGGTAGCCCATGTTTTTCAGGGCTGCTGTCGTGGCGGAGGGGAATCCTCTTTCAATGACCAGTTCATCGGGCAGCCATTGGTGGTGGAATTTGGGTTTGTTGATGGCGTCGTCGGCGGTCATGCCGAATTCCAGGATGTTGATTATGTTTTGAAAGACTTGGGTGGGGATGGTGGTACCGCCGGGTGTTCCGACGATGATGTAAGGTTTGTTGTCTTTTAAAACGATCGTAGGTGTCATGGAGCTGAGCATGCGTTTGCCCGGGTGAATGGCATTGGCCTCGCCGCCGATGGCACCGAACATGTTGGGTACGCCGGGTTTGATGCTGAAATCATCCATTTCATTGTTGAGGAAAAATCCGGCACCGCCTACGACGGTTTTGGATCCATACGATCCATTGAGTGTGGTGGTTACGGCTACTGCATTTCCTTCGCCGTCGATCACGCTGAGGTGCGTGGTTTCTTCGCTTTCATGAAAATTGACATTGCCGGGTTCCAGTTGGCTGCTGGGGGTGGGGGCATCGGGGCGGTAACTCTCCATCCGCATCTTTAGGTACTGCGGGTCGGTTAGTTTGCTCACGGGCACGGGGTAGAAATCGGCATCGCCCATGTATTTGCTTCGGTCGGCAAAGGCCCGGCGCATGACTTCGGTCATCACTTGCACGGCGGCCGTTGATTGAAATCCCATGGCTGCGAGGTTTCGGTCCTCTACCATTTTCATCATCTGGTGCAGGAGTAGTCCGCCACTGCTGGGCATGGGCATGCTTACGATCCGGTATCCTTTATAGTCGAATTCATGCGGGGGGCGCCATTTAGCCACGTAATTGAGCAGGTCATTTTCCGTGATCAATCCCTTGCCTCTTTTCATTTCAGCTACGATCAACTGGGCGGTTTCCCCTTCGTAAAACCCGGCCTTTCCTTTTTGCTGCATACGCTTCAGGGTAGCGGCTAGATCCGACTGTACCAAGGTATCGCCGGCCTTCCAGGGGGTGGATCGTTCAAACGCCGTGGGAACCGTATTGTATTTTTTGAGTTCTTGCTGCAGGTAGTTGAGGGAACGGGCTTCGCCTTCGGTGATCACAAAACCTTTTTCGGCCAGTTCGATGGCAGGTTCGATCAGGGTGGCAAAAGGCAGCTGTGCATATTGATGTGCCTCGAACAATCCCGCTACGGTGCCGGGAACGCCGGAGGAGAGGTGGCCGTTCTGACTTTTTTGGGTGCTGGCCACACCATTGGAGTCGATGTACATATCCCGGGAAGCTGCTGCCGGAGCCATCTCGCGATAATCCAGTGAAAGACGTTTGCCGTTGGTTAGTTCAGCGACCATAAATCCGCCTCCACCCAGGTTGCCTGCATTGGGATACACCACGGCCAAGGCCAGTTGCGTGGCGATGGCGGCATCCACGGCATTGCCTCCTTTTTGGAGGATCAACAACCCGGCTTCCGAGGCCAGCGGATGGGCAGATACCACCGCTCCTTTATCCACCACCATTTTTTTGGTGATCGTGTATTGATAGGGTTGATTCTTTCCCGTAAAAACCTGGCCGAATAGGAGGGGGGTAAAAAACGAACATAAAACAAGGGTAAAGAGCTGCCGCCGGATCATCTGAAAAAGTTTGTAACGAAACTAAGAAAATGTATCGACGGCAGGGGGGAAAGCCCGGGCATTCAGTAAATTGCTCGCCTAAACCAACTGCATGTTACGTTCCTTTTTTGCGATGAGCCGCGCACTCTTTTTGTCCGCTTTTACCTTCAGTGCTTATCTGTCTGCCACCGCACAAGAGCTGACCTCTCCGGCGGCTTTTTTAGGATATGGCGTTGGACAGCGATTCACCCCGCACCATAAGTTGGTGAGTTATTTTGAAAAAGTCGCTCAACAGGCCCCCAGCCGGGTAAAATTGATCCCTTACGGTACCACCAATGAAGGTAGACCTTTGCTGCTCGCAGCCGTCAGTACACCGGCTAATTTGGATCGACTGGAGTCGATTCGGATGAACAATCTTCGTCTCGCCAACGTGGCCCGTGACCGCGCAGCCGCCATTGAAGCCGGCGCCCCGGCCATCGTGTGGCTCAGCTATAATGTACACGGAAACGAAGCTTCCTCTTCCGAGGCCTCCCTGCTTACTTTATACACGCTGGCCCTGCAACGCGATACGGCGGTGCAACGTTGGCTGGATAAAACCGTTGTGCTGATCGATCCTTGCCTGAATCCTGATGGACGCGATCGCTATGTGAACTGGTACAACAGTGTGGTGGGTGCGAATTACAATCCCCTGGCCACCTCCCGTGAACACCGCGAGCCCTGGCCCGGTGGAAGAACCAACCATTATTATTTTGATCTCAACCGCGACTGGGCCTGGCAGGTACAAACCGAAAGCCGCCAGCGGATGAAATTGTTCCTCGACTGGATGCCGCAAGTACATGTCGATTTTCACGAGCAGGGTTACAACGAGCCGTATTATTTTGCTCCGGCCGCCGAGCCCTATCACGAAGTGATCACTCCCTGGCAACGGGAGTTTCAACACCAGATCGGAAAAAATCATGCCCGCTATTTTGACAGCAACGGCTGGCTCTATTTCACCAAGCAGGTGTTTGATCTGCTCTATCCGTCTTATGGCGATACCTATCCGACATACAATGGTTCCATTGGCATGACCTACGAACAAGGTGGCATTGGCGCAGGCTTGGGCGTTGTCAATAAAGATGGCGATACGCTGACCTTGTCCGATCGCGCCCTGCATCATTTCACGACCTCGATGAGTACGTTGGAGACGGCCGCCAATCAATCCGCGCGTTTGATAGCTGAGTTCCGGAAAT
>CAXRAX010000092.1:0-11856 GCA_964229195.1 Chitinophagaceae bacterium
GCAATCACGATTATGGCGACTATGTGGATTGGGACAGTGCAGCGCGTAAAAAAGAAAACCTCGATGAGCTTAAGTCCATTCATGCCCGTATGGGTTGGCGGTTATTGCTCAATGAAAATGTTATGCTCTCTCGGAGCGGGCAGCAGATCTGTTTGATCGGGGTAGAGAACTGGTCTGCCCGCGGCAATTTCAAGCGGTACGGTGATCTGGCACTTGCTTATGAGGGGGTTGCACCCGATCTGTTTCAGATCTTGTTGAGTCACGATCCCTCGCATTTTGAGGCAGAGGTTTCCCAATCCTATCCGGCGATCGACCTCACGTTGTCGGGTCATACGCACGGCATGCAATTCGGGTTGGAGGTGCCGGGATTTCGGTGGAGTCCGGTGCAGTATGTGTATAATCGTTGGGCAGGGCACTACATGCAGGGTTCGCAACAACTTTATGTGAACCGTGGATTTGGCTTTCTGGGTTATCCGGGAAGGGTGGGGATCTTGCCGGAGATCACGCTGATCGAATTGTCGGCCTAAGAGCTGTTAAGGCAATTTAACACACAAAAAATGCGTACATCAGTAGATTTGTAACGTTATATCCTCATAAAAAAACCTATTTATGAAAATCCGCCAATGGTTACTGGTCGTGTGCTTGTTCACTACGACTCTTGTTTCGGCCCAACTCGATTTCGGTTTTAAAGCCGGTGTCAACATCACCAAGATCGATGACCGCGCTTTTAAGGACGAGTTCAAATACGGATATCACCTGGGTGTATTTACGGCTTTTGGCCTGGGGAAGAAATTCGGTTTCCAGCCGGAAGTACTCTACAATCAACAGTCCCTTCGAATTGACAGCAGCTACACCAACACAGTGACAGGTGTATTCCAAAACGGGCTCACCAATGTCAAATTGAATTATTTATCCATTCCCCTGCTCTTGAATTATAAGCTGATCGGAAAATTCATCACCCTGCAAGCGGGTCCGCAATTTGGCATCCTGATCGATCAAAATCGGAGTTTGCTTCAAAATGGAGGTGACGCCTTCAAAAAAGGTGATTTTTCGATGTTGGGCGGGGTGCAGGTCAAACTGGGACCCCTTCGCGTGAATGGCCGCTATGTAATCGGGCTCAACAACATCGCCGACCTCACCAATGGCACCCGTTGGAAGAGTCAGGGATTTCAGGTGTCGGCGGGGATTGCGCTGCTGTAGTTAGTTTGAAGAGTTTGAGGAGTTTGAAAAGTTTGTCAGTTTAGTTTGAGTAAGCTTAGCGACGCATTCGCGCAAAGCCTTTTAAACTCATCAAACTTCTCAAACTGGCCTGCCGTAGGCAGGCCAGTTTGTCAGCCCCCACTCATTGGTACAAGAATTGGAGATACGGGTGGGGGATTTTATATTTATTCTCCCATAATCTTTTCAACAATCTGAATAACATGATTTTGCGTCCGGAGGAGGAAATGGATTTTTTGCCGATCATCCCCTTGCATGAGGGAGATCAAGAGGATAGTGCCAACCTGGTATTGCCGGAGGAACTGCCTTTGTTACCGCTTCGAAATACCGTCCTCTTTCCGGGGGTGGTGTTGCCCATTACGGTGGGGCGGGATAAAAGCATCAAGGCCGTGACCGATGCCTACAAAGCGGATAAACTCATCGGGGTCGTAGCCCAAAAAGACAGCCAGGTCGAAGACCCCCAGGTCGCCGATCTCAGTTCCATTGGCACCGTGGCCCGGATCGTCAAACAGATCAAAATGCCCGACGGCGGCACCACCGTCATCATCCAGGGCAAGACCCGGTTTCGGATGCTGGAAGTAACTGCTACCGATCCCTATTTCAAGGCCAAGGTCGAAAAGATGACCGAACAAGCCGCCCCAACCGATGAAGATTTTCAAGCCTACGTAGCCAACATCAAGGAACTGGCCTCCGAGATCATTCAACTTTCTCCCAATATCCCCACCGAAGCCGGTATCATTCTCAAGAACATTGAGAATCCGGTTTTCCTGATCCACTTCGTTTCCAGCAACCTCAGCGTCGACCTGATCGAGAAGCAACAACTCCTGGAGATCGACGATATCCGTCAACGAGCCGACCTGCTGATGCAATTCCTTCAACGCGAATTGCAGTTCGCAGAGCTGAAAAATAAAGTCACCACCAAGACCCGCACCGAGATCGACAAGCAACAGCGCGAATATTTTTTGCAACAACAATTGAAAAGCATTCGGGAGGAGTTGGGAGGCGACAGCAATCAGCAAGAGCTGAAGGAGATGCAGAAAAAGGCCGAGCAAAAAAAATGGCCGCAGGCTGCCAAAGAACTTTTTCAGAAAGGGATGGAAAAATTGGAACGGATGCATTCCAGTACGCCCGACTACTCGGTGGTCTATAATCACCTCGACCTGATGCTCGATCTTCCCTGGGGCGAATGCACCAACGATAATTATGACCTGTCCCAAGCCCGCGAAACGCTCGACCGCGATCACTACGGGATGAAAAAGATCAAGGAGCGTATCCTTGAATACCTGGCCGTGCTGAAGCTGAAAGGCGATATGAAAAGTCCGATCCTCTGCTTCCTGGGCCCTCCCGGTATCGGTAAAACTTCCCTTGGGAAAAGCATCGCCCAGGCACTGGGCAGAAAATACGTTCGACTGAGTTTAGGAGGATTGCACGACGAAAGTGAGATCCGTGGTCACCGTAAAACCTATATCGGGGCCATGCCCGGACGCATCCTCCAATCCATCCGCAAAGTCAATTCCTCTAACCCCGTCATGATCCTCGATGAGATCGATAAGGTGGGACGGGATTTTCGTACCGACCCTTCCTCCGCGTTGCTGGAGGTACTCGACCCCGAACAGAATCACAGCTTCTACGACAATTACCTGGAAACCGAGTACGACCTCAGCAAAGTACTTTTCATCGCCACGGCCAACGATATTCAACACATTCAGCCAGCCCTTCGGGATCGCCTCGAGATCATCGACCTCAGTGGCTATGCCCTCGAAGAAAAAGTTCAGATCGCCAAACGACACCTGATCCCCAAGCAACGGGAGCAACATGGTTTGGGTAAATCGTCTATCCAACTTACCGATAAAGTGCTGGAGCGACTGATCCAGGATTATACCCGCGAGAGCGGGGTGCGGGAATTAGACCGACAACTGGCCTCCCTGATGCGTAACCAGGCAAAAGAAATGGCCTTGAAGGGCAAAGTCAAACGTTCCCTCAGCATCGAGGACGTTGAAACTATACTGGGCAAGGCCCGCTATTCCAATGACATCTACAAAACAGCTCTAATGCCGGGTGTGGCGGTAGGACTGGCCTGGACCTACGTGGGAGGCGATATTCTTTTTATGGAAGCCAGCCTCAGCGATGGTAAAGGTGACATGAAACTCACCGGTAATCTCGGACAAGTCATGAAAGAAAGTGTGAGCACCGCTTACACCTACCTGCAGGTCAATGCCCGTAAATACGGGATCGACTCTACCTTGTTCGAGAAACGCAACATTCATGTGCACGTACCGGAAGGCGCCGTGCCCAAGGATGGTCCGAGTGCCGGCGTCACCATGCTAACCGCGATGGCTTCGGCTTTCAGCGGCAAAAAAGTGAAACCTTATCTGGCCATGACCGGTGAGATCACGCTGCGCGGACAAGTACTGCCCGTTGGCGGCATCCAGGAAAAAGTGCTCGCCGCCAAGCGGGCCGGACTCCGGGAGATCATTCTTTGTAACCAAAACGAGAAGGATGTGGCGGAGATCGATCCGGAATACATCAAGGGACTCACCTTCCATTATGTGAAGAACATGAGCCAGGTGCTGGAACTCGCCATCCCCGGAATTCCTTCCAAATAACTCCGGCAGTTGTTTTATTTTCGGCTGTGCGCACCACGGTTCTGATTGGCTCACTATTCATTTGTTCGATCGTATCGAATGCGCAGCTATTGGGTGGATCTGCGTCGATGAATTTTCTTCGGCTCTCTCCCGGCGCAACGGTGAGTGCCCCGGGCGGATGGGTCCTGGCTAGCGAGCAACCCGACCTGGCCATGGCCTATCAAAACCCCGCTTTGTTGGAGAGCGGTCGCTCCACCCGATTGCATTCCTCCTTTCTATTTCTGCCCGGCGGATCCAGTGTTTATTTTTTATCGGGAATCACGTCCAAGCCGAAAGCATCGTTGGTGACGGCTCTTTCCCTTCAATACATCGATCACGGATCGGTTCCTGCCACCGATGCCGGTGGAAATTTGCTTGGATCTTTTCGTCCGCGGGATTGGAGTATTCAACTGGCTGCCTCGCTTCCGTATCAGTCCCGCTGGCGTGGCGGTGCTGCCCTGCAATGGGCCCATTCGGCCTACGGGATCTACCGCAGCACGGCGGTGCTTTCAAATGTGGGTATCCGGTACCGAGATACGGCCAACGGTTTCACCTTCGGGGCCATCTTACGACATGCCGGCTTTTTTGTACGTCTATATGATGGCGGCAGTACGCAACAACTCCCACTCGAACTGGCATTCGGGGTTTGGAAAAAATGGAAGGATTCCCCTTTTGCCGCCGGGATCGTCTGGCAACGAATGCAGCGCTGGGCATTGGAGACCGACGATCTGTTCGATCCAAACGTGTCGCCCATCGGGGTCGATAACCGACGATCGACTTTTATCGGCCAATTTTTCAACCACCTGATCCTCTCGGCCCGGGTGGACTTGCATCCGCAAGTGCAATTCATTGGCGGGTATAATTTTTTGCGAAGAAGGGAGCTGAGCTGGGCCGGCGGGTCGAACGGACTTTCCGGTTTTTCATACGGGCTAAAAGCAAACCTCCATTGGTTACAGGTCAGTTTTGCGCGCTCCCATTACCTGTCCAATCAATCGCTCCATCAACTCTCGCTTGAGTTTTCCCTGAAGCCCACCGGAAAGGGTTGGAAGCGGTAATGTATTTGTTCAGTCATATAGAAAAACAGGCGGGCTCTTTCGTTTGGGAAACGTAGAGTCGTACAGCTGTTCCAGCACGTGCGGTAATACATTGGGCATCTGAACGGAGTCGGGCAGTGGTCGATCCAGTCCTTTTACAAACAAGATCGTATTGAACTCAATGCCATCGGGTGAGGGCGTGCGCATGTTCTTCCATCCGTGATCACTTAAGACGATAAAGATCGTCTCCTCATTGTTTTGCTTCATCGAACGAAGCATCTTCAACACCCGTTTGTTGGTATATTTCAGATAGTTTAGATAAGCCTGTTTGTTCAAGGGGTTGAGGGCTACTTCTACAGGCACGTCTTCCCCGTTTTCATTCATCAAATAGGGATCGTGGGGAAGAAACAGATGAATGTAATGGAAATCTGGTCCGGGTGAATTACGGACAACTTCCTCTGTTTGCGATCGGAGGAAATCGTTCAAGTCCCGGATCATTTTTTGCAGAAATGTTTTTTTGCTCTGTCCAAACAGGTTTTGGGTGTAGATATGATACGCGAGGTCGCGATAGATCGTCTGCGAGGTGTTGAAGTGGTGCAGTCGTGCTGCTCCTACGATGTGAAAATGAAAAATGTCTTCAAACGCCGGCTGGTCATTGAAGGGGAAAATGGAGGCGTTGTGAATTGTATATCCATTGGCGTTTAGAAAATTCGTCCATCGGTTGCGGTTGATGCGCTGGACCCCTTTTCGCCAATTCTCCAGGTTGGATACATGGTTGCCGGGCAGGTTCAGCGGCTGCATGTCAAATAGGGAGGCCATGGAAAACACTGTAGCGTTGTACAGGCTGCTGGATCCCTGTACTTCTTGAAATCCCAGCGATTGCATCTGTTCGGTGAAGTCGCGGTTGTCAAATTGAAAAAAAGATCGAAGGGAGGAGGATCCGGCATATTCATCCAGTAAAATGAGTACGATATCGGGTTTCTTATCGATCGCTCGAAAGTCGGGTGCGGCAGTGACGGACCGCTCGCTCGAGGCCGACCACAGGAGCTGTCCCACTGACACCAGAATCATCCATATCGAAAATGTCGTGATGAGGTTTACGAAGCGGTAGCGGGGTTTTCGGACCGCGAGGTAAACGCTGAGCAGGATGCAGAGAAATAGGATGGGAAGCAACAGCGAGTAACTCGACCAAAAGCTTTCGCCGATCAGGGATTTCCAGGATTTGTGCGCGGGACTAAAATAAAATTCGAGGAGCAGCAGGATCAGTAAGATGGAGTTTGGTTTGGTCCAGGCTGAAAAAAAATATTTCAGTATCCAAGCCACCAGCATGCCGCCACTACCGTAGATCAGTGTCTGCTGTAGCAGATCAGGCATCGGAACGGTAGGGTAGTGATTGGAGAAAATGTTGAGCAGGTGGGCAAAGACCAGCAGTGGAATGGGCCAGGGGCCGGATTCGGTCAATATTTTAATTGCCTTCCTTATTTTTTCTCGCATAAATAAAGTCTTCGGGACGAGTCGGCCAATTTCGTTTGATATCGGATAGTAAAATCGGTCTTTAATTGTTCTTCGAAAGATTGTTGGTCGATCATTCGATTTTCGACTAGTTCTGCATTGAAATGTTCCAGGATCAGCGGGTCGGTCGGGTCGATGAATTCGATCCAGAGGTATTTGTTGGTCAGGCGGGCTAGCAGATTCAGCACGTCGGACAGCGGGATGTTGTTTCGGTAGGTGAGGTGGTGGAGGAGTCCCAGGCAGAGGACCAGATCACTTTTCAGAGAAGGGATCAAGCCGTGGTCGCAACCGGCGGGAAGAAGGTCCTCGATATTCAGGCATAGCGAGAGACGTTTCTGTTCGCCGGCCGTTTTGTTTTTTTTATACAGGGCATTGGCTGTCTGCGGGTCAGATTCGAGCTGAATGAACTTATCGGAAATATTTCGTAGGCAGTCGGAATAATTACCCGTATTGGATCCAAGGTCTAAAATCGTGTCGATCGCGGGTAAGGCAGCGGACTCTTTTTGAATCACGTTGTGCTTGTGGGAAGTGTATTGGCCTCTCTCAGTTACTTGTTGTTCGTAATTGGTCCACACCGACTGATTTTTCCCGGACTGGCATTGCGCCGTAGCCAGTTTAAGGCTATGGATGAGATTATTCATTTTGGCCGGTGAGAAATCGGCTTTTGATCTCTCCTGGTTACTTTCCTGTTCTGACTTTCGGGCATGCAGGTGAAGATGCAAAAGCCAGTGAAGAGATAGTTTGGAGCGGAGGGGCAGCATCTTTCGCCCCCTTTCGAGGGGAACACCGCCTGGCCAGGCCCGGAGAAGTTTGGGGCTATCGGGAACACCGTAATGACCGATCACCAATGGCAGCAGGAAGGATTCGCAGTATTGTCGGTAGGCGATCCAGGGTTTTGTCTTGTTCCAAGTTGCGAATGAGAGCGTATCGATCAGAACCGGTTTGGTGCCGATGAATTGAATGTTGGAGGGATGGGCATCTTTGAGTGTCATGCCATACTGCAGGGCGATCTCCTGGATCTGAAGGGTGAGGAGAGCCGCGTCTTGGAGCATGTTGTATGTCCAACAAAACGGCGCAATTACCGGATGCACTCGTTGTGGTCGTATGATCAGGAATGCATCCTTGGTGTTGGGTTGGGAGACTTCCTCGTGCGGGATCAATAATTTATCGGAGATCAACCGATCGTATAGTCCGGATTGTTTCAGTTGCTCATACGACGGTTGGTAACGCGGGTGGATCTGTCGGTAGAGAATGCCGTCTTCTTCAAATACGAAACCGGCCGGATCTCGGTAGGAGGCTGGGTGTCTGTGGGCAGCCGGGTTCATGAGTCGGCGGATCGATCTTTTTTACCCAGCAGGCGGTAAAAGAAATCCCGGACGACGTAGAGCAGGTTTCGAAAATAGAATACCACTCCCAGGATCGAGGCGATGATGACTTGTGCCAGATAGCTTCCGTTGCCCGGATCGAGGTAGAGCAGGTGGATCACAGGTAGCTCAGGTTTGTTTTGGGCGTCAGGGTCAGTAGGGTTTCATACATCAGCCGGATGGTTTGTTCGATATCGTCGCGGTGCAGCATCTCGACAGTGGTGTGCATGTAGCGTAGGGGGATGGAGATCAGGACGGAGGGGCAACCGTCGTTCGAGTAAGCGAAAGAGTCGGTATCGGTACCGGTGCTGCGACTCAAGGCGCGCCATTGTACGGGTATCTTTTTTTGCTCGGCTACCTTTTCCACCAAGGCCAGAAGTTTATTGTGTACGGCCGGTGCGTAGGACAGGGAGGGCCCCTTACCGGTCGATACGTCGCCTTCGATGTTTTTGCTGATCATGGGGGTGGTGGTGTCGTGGGTAACATCGGTTACGATGGCCACGTGGGGCTTGATGCGTCGTGCGATCATTTCGGCACCCCGAAGACCGATCTCTTCCTGTACGGCGTTGACCACATACAATCCGAAAGGCAATTTCTTTTTATTCTCTTTGAGCAGGCGGGCTACTTCGGCGATCATAAATCCGCCAATGCGGTTATCGAAGGCTCGGCCCACATAGTTTCCGTGGGCTAATTCATCAAAGCCATCTTGGTAGGTAACAACGGCTCCGATGTGGATGCCTAGTGCCATCACCTCTTTTTTGCTGCGGGCACCACAGTCTAACCAAAGATTATCGGTGCGGGGGCTCGGTTCTTTTTGGTCGGCATTGCCGATGCGGGTGTGGATGGCGGGCCAGCCGAAGACGGCTTTCACCGGACCTTTTTTACCGTGGATGATGACGCGCGAAGCGGGGGCGGTTTGGTGATCGACGCCGCCGTTTCGCTTCAGGTAGATCAGTCCGTCGGCCGTGATATAATTCACAAACCAGCTGATCTCATCGGCGTGGGCTTCGATCACTACGCGAAAGGGATGATCGGCATTGATGACGCCCACGGCGGTTCCGTAGGGATCGACGTAATGGGAATCAACATAGGGTTTGAGGTATTCGAGCCAGAGTTTTTGTCCCCAGGTCTCAAACCCTACCGGGGAGGCATTGTTGATATAGTGGCGGAAAAAATGGAGGGAAGAGTCGGTCAGAATGGACTTGTTCTTTTTCGGAGTATTTTTTTTAGTGGCCATGATTCGTATGCGCGATTAAGGTTTTTTGAGACGGATGGTGGGCGATTCCGAATAATTACTGCGGTTTTTTGCTTTGTCGATCAACAACAAGCCAAAAGCCGCGGTGGTATCTCGTTGGCTGACGCCCGGCAATTTGGTGAGATCAGGATAGTTATTGGTATTGTATTCGAATTGCATGGTGATTTCTCCTTTTTGCACGCCGAGGGGTATGCCCAGTTGCGCGAATCCGAAACGAAAGGTGTCGAATCGGACAGCGGTAGTATTGTTGTACCACTTGTACACGATCAGGGCGGAGTCGATATCGCCTTCCAGGTCGGTGTAAAGGCCATCGACCTGGATCACACTTCCGCTGACGGCGGTGGCGGGAGAGATGGACTCGAGTGTTACTTGGGGAACAGTGGTGTATTTATCCTTTTGGCAACCCATGGCGAGCACCAAGAACAATCCTCCCCATCCAATCCTTCTGAGCATGGCCTAACTTTGCACCAAATTTACCGGATTAACCGCATTCGATGAACTGGGGTTGGACAGAAATACAAAGGAGATCCGTTTCGGATTTTGAGGGATTGGCCCAGGAACTGCTGGTCTATCAGTTGAGCCACAATCCCCTGTACGGTAACTATGCGGAAGCGGTTGGTCAAACGAGGACAGGCACCCTGACCGAAATCCCCTTCTTGCCGCTCTCTTTTTTCAAGGAGCAGTTGGTGATGGCGGGGACCTTTACTCCCGAGGCGATTTTTGAGAGCAGCGGCACCACGGGCTCCATACCCAGCCGTCATGCCGTCCGGCATCTCTCCCTTTACCGCGATCAGTTGATACAAAATTTTGAGCGGGTGTACGGCTCCGTTGCCGATTGGTGCATCCTGGCCTTGTTGCCTTCCTATCTGGAGCGGGGCAATTCATCCCTGGTGTATATGGTACAGCACCTGATCGAGAAGGGCGGCCATCCCGACAGTGGATTTTATTTGAACGAGTGGGATCGGTTGATCGCTCAACTTGAGAAAGGGGAGCGGGCGGGAAGGAGAACGCTGTTGATCGGGGTGGGTTTTGCACTGTTGGATTTGTCGGAGCGTTATCAGACCAAGTTTCAACACACGACCATACTGGAAACCGGGGGCATGAAAGGGAGGCGCCGGGAGTGGATACGGGATGAATTACATGGCCATCTCTGTAATTGTTTTGGGGTGGAGCGGGTGCATTCGGAATATGGGATGACCGAGTTGTTGTCGCAGGCCTATTCGGTGGGGGATGGGGTATTTGAATGTCCGCCCTGGATGCGGGTATTGGTGCGCGAGGAGGAGGATCCGCTTTCGGTGCGGACGAGTGGGCGCGGACTGATCAATGTCATCGACCTGGCCAACATACACACCTGTGGTTTTTTGGCAACGGAGGATCTGGGGGAAGTTTTTCCGGATGGACGATTTACCGTGTTGGGTCGCCGCGACGGAGCGGAGTGGCGGGGATGTAGCCTGTTGATCCGGGAGCCTTAATTTTCTTTGATGACCTCAGTGTCTTCACTGCGGGCGGAACGCTTCTTGAATATCTCGATGAAATAGCCGACTTGTACAAAATCGCGGCCGGTCTCGTCGTTAATGCGGTAGTCGAATTGATGCAAGTAGCCGAGTTGAAGGGTGGTTTTTCGGTTGGGTTTGTAGTGCAGACCAAACCCCAGCCGGTTGCGCTCAAAATAGGGTTCCCGGTCGGTAAAAAAGATCTCGTTGTTGACGCTGACCTGAAAAGGTTGGTACCCATCCCTAGATTTTCCGAAGGGGTGGGAGAGTCCGAGTCGATATCGAAATCTGTTTCGGTAACCATTGCTGGTAAACCGGAACTCGGCTCGGTAGCGTTGTTCAATTTTGAATTTTCCGAGGGATTGGTTCAGGGAAATTTGTGGCCAGATCCGAAATTCATTGTTGTTTTTGGGTAAAAGGAAACTCCCTCCCTCTTTGTAGGTTTGGTAGCTTCCGGCACCGAGGGCCAGGCTAAGATTTTTGTTGGCTTTGTATTGCAGGCCTCCCTTGTACTCATAATAGTGGAACTGGTTGTAGACGGCGAGGGACCTGATTTGTGCTTCTCCAAAAATATTCACGCGCTGGTTCAGCACATATTTCAGGTTAAGGATGTTCCACGTACCCAGAGAATTGTTTTGGGAAACGACCAGCAGCGGAAGCAACACTCCCAGCACCAGCAGTGCTCTACGCATGTGGCTTAATGGTTTTCATCTGAATGATGTCGACCAGGAAAGCAAAGGCCATGGAGAAGTAGATATATCCCTTGGGAATCTCAAAATGCAGGCCCTCTGCCAGCAGAGCTACACCGATCATCATCAGGAAGCACAGCGCCAGTATTTTGAAGGAGGGGTGTTTGCGGATGAATTCGCTGATGGGTTTGGAGGCGACGAGCATGATGGCGACGGTGACGATCACCGCGGTGTACATGATCCAGAGTTCCTGTACCATACCGACGGCGGTGATGATGGAGTCGATGGAGAAGACCAGGTCCAGCAAGATCACCTCCGACAGGAGTTGCCGAAACGTTGTTTTGGTGGGGGCAGTGGTTGGTCCTTCCTGATGCAGCTCGGTCTTGTAGTAAATCTCTTTGGTGCTTTTGTAGATCAGAAATAAACCGCCCACAATCAAGATCAGTCCCTTACCCGAAAAATCCATCCCGTACAAAGTGAACAGGGTGTGATCAAGTTTTAGGATCCAGGATATGAAGGCCAATAGGCATAGCCTCAACACCATGGCCAGGCCGATGCCCCAGATCCGAAGTTTGTTTCGTTGCGGCCCCTCCAGCTTATCGGCCAAAATGGAAATGAATATGATATTGTCTATTCCCAGAATCACTTCGAGGGCGATCAGGGAGAG
>CAXRAX010000093.1:0-2918 GCA_964229195.1 Chitinophagaceae bacterium
GGTGCGGGTATGAGCCTGGCCGCCGAAAGACCCATCGAAAAAGTACTCCTGATCGTGATCACGAGCGACCGGGGACTGGCCGGTGCCTACAACGCCAACGTGGTTCAATTGGCCAAGGCAACCATCGCCGAGAAATATGCCGCTGCTCACCAGAAAAGAAACGTTCACATCTGGAACATCGGAAAAAAAGGATACGAGAGTCTCACCAAATCAGGTTTTACCACCGATGCCCGCTTTAAGGATATTTTCCTGAACCCCACCTTCGAAAACGTGCAGCAAGCCGCGCAGGCCGCCATGAAAGCCTTCGAGAATAAAGAATACGATGTGGTGGAACTGATCTACAGTCAATTCAAAAATGCCGCCACCCAGCGTTTTGAGGTGGAGCGCTTCCTGCCCATCCCCAAGGCCCAACCGGTAGCCGGAAAATCCCAAACCAAATCCGATTTCATTTTCGATCCGAACCGCGATCAGCTCGTGGCCGAACTCATGCCCAAGATCCTCAATACCCAACTGTTCAAGGCCGTGCTTGATGCCAATGCCTCTGAACACGGAGCGAGAATGACCGCGATGGACAAGGCCAGCGAGAACGCCAACGAAATGCTGCGCGCCCTCAAGATCTCTTACAACCGCGCCCGTCAGGCTACCATCACCACCGAACTCACCGAGATCGTCAGTGGTGCCGCCGCCCTGCAGGGTTGATGAAATACATTCAATGGAAATCACGCAACTCATACCCCACGTCGAGGCCCTGATCTTCGCATCGGATCGCCCCTTGAGCACCCTCGAACTCACCGACCTGATCAACCAGGCCTTCGGGTTCATGGAGGATAAGATCCCGATGGACCAAGTCGAAGCTGCCGTAGAAGGGGTGGTAGAAAAATACTCAGCCGAATTTTATCCCTTCGAAGTCCGCCAAAGCGGCGGCGGCTGGCAATTCCTCAGCAAGAAAGAATTTCACAAGACCATCGCCCAGCTCAACGGCGATAAATTCCTCAAGCGACTCTCCACCGCAGCATTGGAAACACTTTCCATCATAGCGTACAAGCAACCGGTGACCAAAGGCG
This sequence comes from Chitinophagaceae bacterium, assembly GCA_964229195.1. GTDB lineage: Bacteria > Bacteroidota > Bacteroidia > Chitinophagales > Chitinophagaceae > JJ008. The sequence continues at coordinate 1,065 of CAXRAX010000093.1, forward strand.
AGATCGAAGCGATCCGTGGTGTGAGCTCCGATTATGCCGTGCAGAAATTGCTCGAAAAGGAACTCATTGTGATCAGCGGACGAAACGAAAAACTACCCGGACATCCCCTGCTATACACCACCTCTCGCAGCTTCATGGATTATTTTGGGATCAACTCGCCCGAAGATCTCCCCAAGATCAAAGAGGTGCTGGCCGAACAGATGGTCATGCCTACCACGGTCGATGAAGCCATGGCGGGAATGGATTCCGAAACCGAACCCTCCGAGCCGGTCATCGAAGAAACCGATCCCGGCGCCGGCGAAGAAAGCTGATGATACCCACCCTTACCACCGAGCAATTGCTGGAAGCGGCGCGCCGGTTCGGAACGCCCCTCTACGTTTACCAGGCCGATCGCATCACCCATCAGTTTCAAACGCTCCAACAAGCTTTTTCCGGTCAGCCCGTCCGTTTTTTCTACGCTGCCAAAGCACTCACCAATCTTCATATCCTCGATCATATCCGACGCATCGGGGCCGACATCGACTGTAGCTCCATCAACGAGGTGAAACTGGCCCTGCAAGCCGGATTCAATCCCCAACAGATTCTCTACACCTCCAACAGCGTGGCTTTCGAGGAGATCGAAGAGGCGCGTACCCTGGGCGTACACATCAACATCGATAGCCTTTCCAATCTGGAAAAATTCGCCGCCGCCAACCGCGGGAATTACCCTGTCGGTATACGAATTCGCCCAGATATCATGGCCGGAGGCAATTTGCAGATCTCAACCGGACACGATCGCAGTAAATTCGGTATCGCTCTATCGGACCTTCCGAAAGTTTATCAACTCATCCAAGAAAAAGATCTCTGTGTTCGGGTGCTACATATTCATACGGGTAGCGAGATCAAGGAAATTGACGTATTTCTCAAAGGGTTGGATTTACTGCTCGATATGTCTACGCATTTTCCAAAACTGGAAATCATTGACCTGGGTGGCGGATTTAAAGTGCCGTATCAGGAGGGCGAATCCGGCACCGATATCGTCGCGCTGGCCAATGGCATACAAAATCGATTGAACAACTATAAAAATGCCGGCGGAAAAGATCTTTCCATTTGGTTTGAGCCCGGAAAATATTTTGTGGCGGAAGCCGGATCCTTGCTTTGTACCGTAAATGTGCTCAAACGCTCCGGGGCTATTGAGTTTGTGGGGGTAGATAGCGGACTAAATCAACTGATCCGCCCCATGTTCTATGAAGCGTATCATGCCATCGATAATATTTCTAATTCGACCGGCGAAAAGCGTCCCTACACGGTCGTGGGAAATATCTGTGAGACGGATACGTTCGCGGAGGACCGCTTGCTACCAGAGGTACGTGAAGGCGATGTGCTCGCCATTCGGAATGCGGGGGCTTATGGATTTGAGATGGCCTCCTCGTATAATGCCCGCTTCTTACCGGCAGAGGTCATGTTCCGTGGGGGAGAGATGCAATTGATCCGTCGTCGGCAGACGATGGAGGATCTCCTGCTTACGCAGTTGCCTCTAAATCAGTAATTCGCCGATCAGTTGATCGTTACGACCGTAGTGGAAGTGGCGTTGATGGGAAATTCACCCATGCCCGTAACCACATTTCCGGTGGCGGTGGTGGTGAGTGTTTTTTCCTTGATGATACCGGTTTTGCGGTCGACCGTGATCTTTCCTTCCGTTTTATTTTTCAGGTTGATGGTCACTTCCATGCCCATGTTCTCTTGCACGCGGGAGCTGGCGGAATTGGAGAGATAATTCAGGATGATGGCATTGTCGTTGATCTCAGCAACGGAGTAGGCCTCTTCGATCTTGTTGCCGTTGCGGTCGATGGTGTTGGTCCACCCGTCGCCTTT
>CAXRAX010000094.1:0-20622 GCA_964229195.1 Chitinophagaceae bacterium
AAAAATGAGGGTGGTGGTTTGATTGAGTAACCAAACCAGCGGCGCGGTGAGCCGGGCGAATCCGTCAACCGGACCCGCCATTGCCAAGGCGATCCGCTCGGCTCGGATCAATCCGATCTGTTTGGGGAATAACTCGCCCAGTACAATGGAGAGAAAGGTTACGCCCACAACGACCAGCGTGGTGGAGATCGTTTCTGCATAAGGAGCGATCCAGTTCCATTTTTCGAGCCAGGGCTGTAGGTCATGCGCAAAGGCCTCGCCGGAGTAAACCCCGGTCAGAATGGCGATCAGGGTTATGCCGATCTGAGCAGCGGATAAAAATTTCTCAGGTTGTTGTACTAACGCAAGTGCTTTTTGGGCCCGGGCATTTCCTTTTTCGGCCAAGCTCTCCAATCTGGATTTACGGACGGAGACCAGGGCGATCTCCGAGAGAACAAATAAGGCGTTTGAAAAGATCAGGACGAGTAGGATCAGCCACTCCATCTGTTAAGGCAATTGATTCTGCGGAAAGATACTGTTTTTGTAGCGTCGCCGGAATGACCAACCCATCAACGTTCCGACCGAAGCACCCAGCACCGATCCCGCAACCATATCGGAAGGGAAATGCAACCCCACATAGATCTGTGCATATCCGATGCTTACCGCCCAAAGCACGCCGATCCATCCCCATGAACCGATCCGTTCGCGTAAACTGAACCAAATGAAAAAGGCCAGACACATGTGGTTGCTTGCGTGGTTGGACACGAAGCTGAATCCACTGCCACATTGGTCGACCAATAACCGCAAACCGGATTGAAGTGACGGATCGTTGCAGGGACGGAGTCTTTCGAAAACATGTTTGAATCCATAATTGCCGATCCCGTCGGATACGGACACGGCAAGACAGCCTGCTAGAAACCAGTACAGACCGGTCCACCGAAATTTCCAAATGGCCCAACCCAGCAGGCCGGCATACAGCGGGATCCAGTGAATGGATTCTCTGATCCACACAGCAAGGGGGTCGATCCACTCACTGACCCACTGCTGGTTGATGCGACGAAACAGGGAGTGATCCAGCTCGATCAGCCAATGGAAGAATGTGAGAAGAACATTCGGCATGTCACAAAACTACTGAATTCGATCAGGGAGCCGGAGGATGCGAACTCAAATTGGCTTTATTTTGTCAATCATGTCGTACCTGGAGTCTATGCCAAAGACCTTGCGTTGGGTCTTGCAAGTAGGAGGGATCTTCCTGTTGCTCTTCACCCTTTTTCGGGCGACGGTTTGGATCGCTTTTCGCCCCGACGAATGGACCTGGGTAGAGGCCTTGCCTTCTTTTTTTTGGGGATTACGCTTTGATCTCCGGTGGATCGCTGGCATTTTGCTGCCGGTAACATTGCTCAGCATTCGAGCCAACTGGTCGCCTTTTTATTCGGAACGGAACAAACGCGTATGGACCACCTACCTGGCGGTGGTCACCCTGGTCGTCTTCTTTTTTTTCGCGGCCGGTTTTGGCAGCTTCTCCTACAATCAAACGCCGCTGGATGCAGGCGCGATGAATTTTGTGGAGGACTTTGCCATTTCGCTGACCATGATCTGGGAAACCTATCCCTTGCTTTGGATGTTGGCCGGGTTGGGCATGGCCGTCTGGTTTTTACGGTGGATGTATCGCCGCGTACATTGGCAAGTGGTGGCCCGTACCGATGGAAAAGGCATTGCACATCGGCCGATTTATTTTGTATTGGCGAGTTTAGGGTTGATGTGGTTGGTGCATGGCAGTGTGACCACCCGTTCCCTGCGACGCGATGATTGTTTTCAATTGCCCAGCAGCTTTGCGGCCTATCTGGCCGTGAATCCACTGCAAAATTTCGCGACCACCTGGCGATTGCGTCAGTTGCCGGAAAAAGATATTCCCAGTGTGCGTAGTGCTATGCCCATCGTGCGGGAGTGGATGGGTGTTGAGAACCCCGGTTCGGGGGGACTTCGCAGAATGGTGGCTCCGCGCAGCGATGCCTGGGAGAGTCGCCCCAACCTGGTATTGATCCAATGTGAATCATTCAGCATGTATAAAAGTTCGATGAGTGGCAATCCGCTGAATGCGACACCCTTCTTTGATTCCTTGTCGAGGCAAGGGGTTTTTTTCGATCATTGCTTTGCACCACATTTTTCTACGGCCCGGGCACTGTTTGCCATTCTGACGGGCATTCCGGATGTGCAATTTTTTCGTTTTTCCTCACGAAATCCGGCGTCGGTCTCGCAGCGAACCTTGATCAATCAGCTCGACGGATACAGCAAGCATTATTTTCTATCGGGCAGTCCGGAGTTCAACAATTTCGAGGGCATCTTATCCAATATCCGGGACTTGCAAATGCACACGGGCGATTATTTCCAGGGGGAGAAATTAAATGTGTGGGGAGTCAGCGACCGCGACTTGTTATTGCAATCGCTGGCCGAGATGCGAAAACAAAAAGATCCCTTTTTTGCTTATATCCAGACGGCCGGCAATCATCGGCCCTTTCAGAAAAGCATTCCGGTCAGCGACAGCAGTTTTCGTCGAGTAGAATATCCGCTCGATACCTTGTTGAAATACGGTTTTGAATCCAACGATGAACTGAATGCCTTTCGGTATTCCGACCATGCGATCCGTCAGTTTTTGGAAGCGGCCCGTCGGGAGCCATTCTTTGCCAACACACTTTTTGTTTTCGTTGGGGATCATGGGGTGGCGGGCAATGCCCGGGCGGTGTATCCGGCGCTGTGGACGGAGCAGCGGCTCACCGATCAGCACGTGCCCCTATTGTTTTATGCCCCTCATTTATTGGCCCCGCAACATCGTTCGGAGGTCGTGTCTCAGATAGATGTTTTGCCGACTATTTTCGGCAGACTGAATCAATCCTTTGAGCACGTCAGCCTGGGTCGCGATCTTTTCTCGCCCAATAAAAAAAATCATTATGCCTTCTTGACCAACACGGCCGACCGGATCGGGATGGTCACCAATGACCACTATTTTTCCCGCAATGTCAATTCAGGCGAGGAGATCCTGCTCCCGTTGCGGCCCGACGGTGCCCGCACCACCTTGCAATACCAAGATTCGATTCGGGGGGAATTGTCGCGCATCACGCAGGCCTATGCCGACGTGGCTCGGTTTCTGCTATTCCACAACAAGTCGAATTGAATTATTTGTGACCCACGATCATGATCATACGGGGAGATCGCAATGGATCGTATGGGCCCAGCTGATAATCTCCCTTAACTTCTTCGATGGTCAGGTTGACTTGCCCCAGCATTCGTTCGAAATCATTTTTTCTCAATAGGGATACTTTCTCGGAGAAGGTAAACGATTGATGATGGTTCGAATCCTCCAAGTGAATTTCCTTTATCAGGTTGCCGTTGGTGGCTTTTCGTGAAATCGAAAAATGAACGCCTTCGATCGTTCGCGTTTCATTGGCCACCAACTGAGCCAGCGTGGGATCGACGTTCAGGTAATCGATCACCAGCTTGCCATTGGGTTTGAGTGCCTTGGCCATGGTATGGAGTGCGGCCTGGTGTTCGGCCTCCGTATCAAAATAGCCGAAGCTGGTAAACAGGTTCAATACCGCGTCAAAGGGTTCGGCCAGCAGCGGCTCGCGCATGTCGTGAACGGCGAAGGATAATCCGGGTCGGCTCGATTGTTTTGCTTGTGCAATGTTTTCCGGGGCGATATCGATACCCAGCACATCATATCCCAGGTCGGCCAAAACGATGCTGTGTCTTCCTTTTCCGCAGGCCAGGTCGAGGATCCGGGCGTGGGGGGGAAGTTGCAGGTGACGGGTCAGTCGCTCGATGAAGGGTCGGGCTTCGGACTGATCCCGGTCGCGGTACAACAAATGATAATAGGGCGAATTAAACCACGATTCAAACCAGCTGGGACCGTTCATGCCGCAAAACTACTCCGATGCCGTAATTTCACGGCTTAAATTTGAATATGTCGCTGATCAAGAGCATTTCAGGTATTCGGGGCACCATTGGTGGAAGGCCGGGCGATAACCTGACGCCTTTGGACGTGGTACGATTTACGTCGGCTTACGGGTCGATGTTACGGGATAAAATTGGCCGACCGACTGTGGTGGTCGGTCGCGACGGACGTATCAGTGGTCCGATGGTACACACGCTGGTGGTGCAAACTTTGGTCGGGCTGGGAATCGATGTGATCGATCTGGGACTATCCACCACGCCTACCGTCGAGTTTGCCGTGATGCAAGAGCAGGCGGCCGGCGGGATCATTCTGACGGCGAGCCACAACCCAAGGCAGTGGAATGCACTTAAATTATTGAATGAAAAAGGCGAGTTTCTTTCTGCCGCCGACGGACAGGCCGTCTTAGAACGTGCGGAGCAGGGCTCGATGGAATTCGCTTCGGTAGATGATCTGGGCAGCGTTCGGCTGGATGATAGTTATGGAAATAAACACATCGAGGCGATCCTGCAATATCCGCTGGTGCAGGCGAAGGTGATCGGATCAGCAGGTTTTAAAGTGGTCGTGGATGGAATCAATTCCTCCGGAGCACTGTACGTGCCGGCCTTGTTACGGGCACTGGGCGTGCAGGAGGTCATTGTGCTCAACGATTCCATTACCGGTGATTTTGCGCACAACCCGGAACCATTGCCCGAGCATTTGAAAGATTTATCCGAGGCGGTGGTGAAGCATCGGGCCCATTTGGGGATCGCGGTGGACCCGGATGTGGACCGGCTGTGTTTTGTGAATGAGGACGGAAGTCTTTTTGGGGAGGAATACACGTTGGTAGCGGTGGCCGATCATGTATTGAGTCATCGTCCGGGTAACACGGTCAGTAACATGAGCAGCACGGCAGCCTTGAAAGTGCTGACCCGAAAAGTTGGTGGGGCGTATCATGCTGCGGCCGTGTGCGAGTTGAATGTCGGTGCCAAGATGAAAGCGGTCAACGCCGTGATCGGTGGGGAAGGCAATGGCGGGGTGATCGTGCCGGATTTTCATTACGGACGCGATGCCCTGATCGGTATCGGACTGTTTTTGACGTTGCTGGCAGCGCGAAAAAGTTCGATGACTGCTTTGCGAGCTACCTATCCCGATTTTCACATTTCAAAAAATAAGATCGATCTGAGGCCCGGTTTGGAACTGCGTCCGATCCTGGAAAAGATCGGACAGAAATATGCTGGTCAGCCGCAGCTGACGGAGGACGGCTTGCGGATCGAGTTTGGGGACGATTGGGTGCACCTGCGCGGATCCAACACAGAGCCCATCATTCGGGTTTATGCGGAGAGCCGTTCGGCCGACGCGGCCGCTCAACTGGCTCAACAACTTCTCCAGGATATCGAGGCCTTGGCCTGATGCTTATCTTTGCAGGGCCATCATGAAACGGATCTACCTCGATAACGCTGCCACTACGGCCATGGACCCCCTGGTGCTGGAAGCCATGATGCCCTACCTCACCGAGCAATTCGGAAATCCATCTTCCATTTATTCCTACGGACGGGAAAGTCGGCTGGCGATTGAGAATGCTCGCAAATCAGTAGCCAAATCCCTGAACGTAACGCCGGGTGAGATCTTTTTCACCAGCGGAGGCACGGAAAGTGATAACATGGCCATCTACTCGGCCGTACACGATCTGGGATGCCGTGTCATTATAGCCTCTCCGATCGAGCACCACGCCGTGCTACATGCGGCGGAGCGTCAGGTAAAAGACGGATTTGCTGAACTAAAAATGGTACGGGTGTTGTCCAGCGGGCACATCGACCTGGATCATTTGAATCAGTTGTTGGAGGAGACGAAAGAGAAATGCTTGGTAACGCTGATGCATGCCAATAACGAGATCGGGAATTTGTTGGACCTGAACGCCGTGGCGGATCGCTGTCTGGCGCACGGCGCGATCTTTCATTCGGATACGGTGCAAACGGTTGGTCATTACAAGCTTGATTTTAGTCACCCCGGGATTCATTTTGCCACCGGTGCCGGACATAAATTTCATGGTCCCAAAGGGATCGGCATTCTTTATATCAGCAAAGACGTGCAGGTGCGTCCGATGATCGAGGGGGGCGGACAGGAGCGAAACATGCGGGCGGGAACGGAGAACCTATATGGCGTGGTTGGATTCGCCAAGGCACTGGAGCTGGCCGAGTCGAGGTTGGAGCAGGACCGCATTGCCATCCAAGAACTGAAATCATACTTGATCGGTCGGCTCAAAGACCGGGGCGATGTCGTATTCAATGGTGATGTAGAGGGGCAAAGTTTATATACTGTGCTGAATGCGTCCTTTCCGCGAACCCCGGAAACGGAGATGCTTTTGATGAATTTGGATATGCGGGGGATCTGTGTTTCGGGTGGGAGTGCCTGTAGCAGCGGGGCCGATCTGGGAAGTCATGTTATTCGTGCCTTGGGAAACAGCGCGGATCGGGTACCGGTTCGGTTTTCATTCTGTCGCCACAATACTAAAGATGAATTGGATCAGGTGCTGGAAGCATTGAAGTCCTGCTGCTGATCAGAGGTAATACCAGGGATTTCGTTTGGCCGCCCATACGTAGTGGCGGATATTTCTCCAAAACGCCAGGATCAGATAGATGATAGCCGGGGAGCCCATGGTTAGTAAAGATGTGTACATGAAATATTGCCGGATCTTTCCCGGGGCGATACCCAGCCGGTCGCCGATGGCCGTACACACGCCAAAGGCATTCCATTCGATGAAACTTTTCAGCCGGTCCATGTTCCGAAAATACAAATTTTGATTCACCTGCGGATTTGCCTGCCGGCACCATTTTTCCTTATCTCTAAGTACCTTTGCCCCGCCAAATCCTTAAAACAGTAATCATGGTATTCGACCTGGACCTCATCCGCAAAACCTATTCCGAAATGCCCGCCAAAGTGGATGCCGCCCGCAAAGCGCTGGGCCGCCCGCTGACGCTGGCAGAAAAGATCCTCTATGCGCACCTTTGGGAGGGTGTGACGATCCGGGATTATGCGCGGGGAAAGGATTACGTGGATTTTGCTCCCGATCGCGTGGCCATGCAGGATGCCACCGCACAGATGGCTCTGTTGCAGTTCGATACCACCGGTCGGAAAAAAGTAGCTGTACCCTCCACGGTGCATTGCGACCACCTGATCGTAGCGAAAGACGAGAGCAAGACCGACCTGGCTAAGGCGGTGACTGAAAACGAAGAGGTTTATAATTTTCTTTCCTCCATCTCCAATAAATACGGCATCGGTTTTTGGAAACCCGGTGCGGGGATCATTCACCAAGTTGTTTTGGAGAATTACGCTTTCCCCGGGGGTATGATGATCGGAACGGATAGTCACACCGTAAACGCCGGTGGCCTTGGCATGATTGCCATTGGTGTGGGCGGAGCCGATGCCTGTGATGTGATGGCGGGACTCAGCTGGGAATTACTGATGCCAAAACTCATTGGGGTGAAGCTGACCGGACAGTTGAACGGATGGACCTCACCCAAGGATGTGATCCTGAAAGTGGCCGGTATCCTCACCGTTAAGGGCGGAACCAATGCCATCGTAGAATATTTTGGTGAGGGTGCCGTGTCGATGAGCTGCACCGGTAAAGGAACGATCTGTAATATGGGCGCGGAGATCGGCGCCACCACCTCAACGTTTGGATACGATGAGAGCATGAGCCGGTATTTGAAAGCTACGGGTCGCGCCGAAGTAGCGGCCGCGGCCGATCAGATCAAAGAATACCTGACCGGTGATGCCGAAGCTTACGCCAACCCGGAAAAATATTTCGATCAGGTCATTGAGATCAACTTGAGCGAACTGGAGCCGCATTTGAACGGACCCTTCACGCCCGATCTGGCTACGCCGATCTCAAAGATGAAAGAAGCGGTGGCCCAACACAACTGGCCCAGCAAGATCGAAGTGGGATTGATCGGCAGTTGCACCAACTCCTCCTATGAGGATATCAGCCGTGCTGTTAGCCTGGCCAAGCAAGCCAAGGAAAAAGGATTGACATTGAAATCGGAGTTCACCATTACGCCCGGTAGTGAGCAGGTGCGTTACACCATTGAGCGCGACGGATTCCTTTCCGTGTTTGAGAGTGTGGGAGCTCGGGTGTTTGCCAATGCATGCGGACCTTGTATCGGCATGTGGGACCGGATGGGTGCCGAGAAGCAGGAGCGCAATACCATTGTGCATTCCTTCAATCGAAATTTTGCCAAGCGGGCCGATGGCAATCCCAATACGCTCGCTTTCGTGGCGTCTCCGGAGATGGTGACGGCTCTTGCGATCGCTGGAGACCTGACCTTCAATCCCCTGACCGATACCCTCGTGAACAACAAGGGGGAAGCAGTCCAATTAGATCCGCCGTATGGCGATGAGTTGCCGGTACGTGGCTTTGCGGTAGAAGATGCCGGCTATCAAGCCCCGGCGGCCGATGGCAGCGGTGTAGTGGTGGATGTAAAATCCGATAGCAAGCGACTGCAATTATTGTATCCGTTTGCGGCATGGGAGGGGACCGATCTGAATGGACTTCGTCTACTCATCAAGGCCAAGGGAAAATGTACTACCGATCATATTTCGATGGCGGGTCCTTGGTTGAAGTTCAGAGGGCACCTCGACCACATCAGCAACAACCTGCTGATCGGCGCCGTGAATTTCTTCAATGAAAAAACGGATTCCGTCAAGAATCAGCTCACCGGAGACTACGGTACCGTACCGGGTACGCAGCGGGCGTATAAAGCTGCCGGTATTGGCACCATCGTGGTGGGTGATGAGAACTATGGAGAGGGTTCTTCCCGGGAGCATGCGGCCATGGAGCCTCGTCACCTGGGCGTACGGGTCGTTCTGGTGAAATCCTTTGCCCGTATTCACGAGACCAATCTGAAGAAACAAGGGATGTTGGCCTTGACCTTTGCCAGTAAGGCGGATTACGATCTCATTCGGGAAGATGACGTCATCGATGTGAAGGGTCTGACCGAATTCACACCGGGTCAGCCCTTGCACCTGATCTTGAATCATGCCGACGGCACTACCGATACGCTGATAGCCAATCATTCGTACAATGCCCAGCAGATAGAATGGTTCAAGGCCGGTGGCGCGTTGAATGTGATCCGAAGCCAGATGGCGAAGTAATTCCTGGATTATACTGAAATCGAAAAGCCCCCGACGGATGTCGGGGGACTTTTCTCTCCTTGCTTACCACTACTGCGTATGTTGCACCAGGAACGTTCGCGTTTCGGTACGTCCTGTTTGTGTATCAATGATTCGGATGAGGTGGGTGCCGTTTGGCATGGACAGCGTTGGGATGATCAGACGGTCCCGGGCATTCCATTGTCCCATTTTTTGTCCCGTGCTACTGATGCATTCTATTCGGAAAAAACTTGTTTTTCGGGCGAAGATCAATTGCAGCTGGTCATGTGCCGGATTGGGTTGTAGTTGACTGACCAACCGGTCGGCATGAACGGTGCGGATCGGCGAGTAGCTGGTTTTGCCGGAGTGATCGATCTGTTTGATCCGATACAGGACGGCAGCCTGGATCGGATTGGGGTCGGTGAAGGAATAACGTAATGGATCGACACTGTTTCCACCGCTTGCCAGGCTGGGTGTAAATCCGATGGCGCGAAACGATTGATCATCCTCTTTGTTTTTGCGTTCGATCTCAAAGCCTCGGTTGTCGATCTCCGTGAGGCTTGTCCATTCCAGTAGTGCCTTTTGATCGGCATACCGTGCTGTGAAGGTTCCCCATTGTATCGGCAGCAGGGCACAATTATTATCGAGGCGGGCGAGCGTGGTATTGCTGCGGGTGGGACTGGTCACTACGATCCACAGCGCACGGTCGGCTTCCGGTTTTTGATTGGAATAGGGCAGGTAGCCGAGAAGCGGGGAGTTAAACGTGTAACTGTTGGTGCTATTGAGCGGGATGTCGGTAGCACTGGCGATCTCGATGTTATCGGTGGTGGCGTTAAAGACGCCATCGCCGTTGTCGATGTACACTTTGTAATTGACGATGAGTCCGGCCGGGTCGGACGTCTTGATCTGGAAGCGGTATTGCCGGGGTGTTTCACAGATCAGGAATCCGGTGACCCGTGGGTCGTTGGCGAAGAAGTTGAGTCCCCTCGAAAAACAATGCACGTTCTGAGCGCTGGCGGATTGGCTTTGCCAGACGTCTGCAGTAAACTCCTGTGCTACGGTGCAATTGGGGCTGGTGGTGATGGTGATGTTTTGGATGGTGAAACGGTCGGTTCCGGCCACGGTGCCGGTACTTTTTACGATGGAGAGTCCGGTGAACTTGTAATTGGAGATGGTCGGATGTGGGGTGTAGCTGCTGAGCATATACAGATTACCTCCGAAATGATAAAATCCCATGGTGGCCACGGCGTTTGTCAGCTGTGTGGGATTGGGCGGATTGTTGTAGATCAGGGTTGGGTACAGGGATCGTGGCCAAATGTGGACGTACACATATTTTCCTCCGGCATTGGATTGCATATCGAAATACAGATCTAGGTTGATGTTGCAACCGCCTAATGCGTTCGGCGTGCTGAAATTCAGTTTAACTGCCGGATTGGAAATGTTACACTGTGCCTGTAGGGGGAATGTGGGGCTGAGGGAAAATCCCAGCAGCAAAAAAAACAGCAAGTGGCGCATGATGGATGCTTGTGGTTATGGATTGAGTAAACCACAAAGCAACCGTTGTGCGGTGCTGAAAAAAATGATGGGATGGTTGGTATGTTCTGATGCGAATCAGCGGACTTAAGAACCCCAACGATAGGTATTGTGTTTGAGACCGGCCAGGTCCAGCACCCGATCCACCACCGTAGCGGCGATGGCTTTCGGGGTTTGCGGCAGGCTGTAGAAGGAGGGTGTGGCGGGACAAATGATACCGCCGGCCAGGGTAACGGTTTCCATATTTCGGATATGGATCAGGTTGTAGGGGGTTTCGCGGACAACCAGTATCAGTTTGCGTCGTTCCTTGAGGATCACGTCTGCGGCGCGGGTGACCAAGTCGCCCGAGATACCGTTGGCGATACGGCCCAGGGTGCCCATGGAGCAGGGGATGACGATGAGGGTATCGTATTGACCGGAGCCGGAGGCGATGGGGGAGGAGAAGTCGTTTGTCTCGAATCGTCTGACCGGAAAATCCTTCCAGGATTCATTTCCCAGTTCGGTGCGCCAAACTTCGCGTGCGTTGGTGCTCATGACCAGCGAGATTTCCTGGACCTGCTCTTTCATGCCGCAGATTTTCTCCAACAGGTCTTGTGCATAAATCGAACCACTGGCTCCGGTGATGGCGACGGCGATCTTTCTCATGAATGAATAACTATGAAAGGTTCAGGTTGTTCGATGCGGGGGGCAAAACTATTCAATTCATCCTTACCCGGCGTTTGCAGGGGCTCGCAGCCAATTTTGGATGAGTTGTTTTCCGTTGGGGGTCATGACGCTTTCGGGGTGGAATTGAACGCCTTGCCAGGGGTATTGGCGATGGGTCATGGACATGATCCTTCCTTGTTCATCCCGGGCGCTGATTTGCCAATCTGCTGGAAGGCCTTCTTCGCAGACCATCCAGCTGTGATATCGGCCTACGCGGAGCAGGCTTGGCAGTGACTGGTAGAGGCCCAGCCGGTCCGCCTCCGGAATGGTTTGAATCTGCGTTTCGATCCCGTGTTGCACGTCGCTTAGTTGAAACAGGCTGCCTCCGCTGTGCAGCGCAAGGGCCTGCAGGCCGAGGCAAACCCCGAGAATGGGCATTTGCGTGGAAACCTGCGACAAGATTTCCAGGAGTCGGCCGCTTTCGGCGGGCAAACCGGGGCCGGGGGATAGGAGCAGTTTGTCGAACGCGGGCAGGTCTTCGGGGCCGATCGCATCGTTTCGTTTCACCACCACCGGTTGGGTAGAAACGGATTCCAGCAGGTGCACCAGATTGTAGGTGAAGGAGTCATAATTGTCGAGTACGAGGATCGGTTTCATGATGCTGGGCAAAGATATTCCCGTCGCCCTCGTTTCGCCCCGTTCTCTTCGTAAAAACAGGCTTTTTGGCGTACATTTGCTACAAATTTCACCTAATCCTTTCCGTATGGCAGACCTTTTTGAACGACTCCTCAAAAACCAAGGCCCGTTGGGGCAGCATCGCGAGCGGGCACACGGTTATTTTGCCTTTCCAAAATTGGAGGGCGAGATCAGCAGCCGAATGAAGTTTCGGGGAAAAGAAATGATCGTTTGGAGCCTGAACAATTACCTGGGTTTGGCCAATCATCCCGAGGTCAGAAAGGCCGATGCCGATGGGGCCAAGGAATATGGGTTGGCCTATCCGATGGGAGCCCGCATGATGAGCGGTAACAGCAATTTGCACGAGCAACTCGAAGCCGAGTTGGCAGCTTTCGTTGGTAAGGAAGACTCCGCACTGCTCAATTTCGGATATCAGGGCATGGTAAGTGTAATTGATGTGCTGTGCAGCCGCCACGACGTGATCGTGTACGATGCCGAGAGTCATGCTTGCATCATCGACGGACTTCGTCTCCATCCCGGTCATCGTTATGTGTTCAAGCACAACGATGTGGCCGATTGCGAAAAACAGTTGCAAAGGGCCCAGGCCTTGATCGATAAACAAAAGACCGGCGGCATTTTGGTGATCACCGAAGGGGTGTTTGGAATGGCGGGCGATCAGGGGAAGCTTAAGGAGATCGCAGCCCTCAAGTCGACCTATCAGTTCCGTTTGTTGGTCGATGACGCACACGGATTCGGAACACTGGGTAAAACCGGTGCCGGGGCGGGCGAGGAGCAGGGTTGTCAGGATGCCATCGATATTTATTTTTCCACGTTTGCTAAATCGATGGCCAGTATCGGTGCGTTTGTGGCAGGCGATAAGAAGATCATCGATTACATCCGCTACAACATTCGCTCGCAGATTTTTGCCAAGAGTTTGCCCATGCCCCTGGTGGTGGGCAATCTGAAACGTTTGGAGTTGCTGCGCAACCATCCGGAGTACAAAGAGAAACTCTGGAGCAACGCTCGTCAGTTGCAGGCCGGACTCAAAGCCCGTGGATTCGACATTGGAAAAACGGACTCGGTCGTGACCCCGGTGTACATGCACGGTGGTGTAGAAGAGGCGACGGCGATGGTGATGGACCTTCGGGAGAACTATCGAATTTTCGCTTCGATCGTCGTGTATCCGGTCATTCCAAAAGGACATATCATTTTCCGTTTGATACCATCGGCCGTACATACGGAGGAGGACATCGAAACCACGCTCCAGGCTTTTTCCGACACCAAGAAAAAATTGGATGCCGGGGAATACCGCGTCGATGCCATTCCTGCCATGGCTGAAAAAGCTTAGTATGCATAAATCCTTCTTACTGCTGCTTGGCGGATTGTTTTCCGCTGCACTCCTGTCGGCTCAAAACAAGCCGATCACCCTCGAAGACGTTTACAAGAAAGGCACCTTTCGGGGCGATTTTGTTCCCGTCGTATTCGACACCGCCCAAGCCGATACCGAGCTTCGGTTGGATGGGATCAACCATGAGGAAGGAAAGCCCTTCGGACAACCGGAGGCCACAATTGCTTCGCCCACGGATCGACATTTGTTCCTGCTTCGCAAAGGCACCGAGTCGATCTATCGTCGCTCCTCCAAGTCACTGATTTATCTGTACGATTCGGTTGCCCGTAAGCTTACCCGTCTGGCTTCCGAGAAAGTGCTGCATCCCAGCTTCTCCCCCGACGGTAGTCGGATCGCTTACGTAATGAACAACAACCTCTATGTGTACGAGGTGGCCACCGGAAATACCCGGGCCTTGACCACCGACGGCGTGTGGAACAAGATCATCAACGGCAATTGCGATTGGGTTTACGAGGAGGAGTTTGAATTCACGCAGGCCTATGCCTGGAGTCCGAAAGGCAGTTTTCTGGCTTATTACCGATTCGATGAAACGCAGGTGCCGGAGTACAACATGACCATGTACGACAACACCTACAATAAGGATTATCGCTATAAATATCCCAAGGCCGGAGATGCCAATTCGGTGGTGCAGATCCGGATCCATGATTTTGCCACCGGTTCGGTGGCCAAGGCTCAATTTGCGGAAGGCGACGTGTACATTCCTCGCATCAAATGGACGCAGCAGGACAGCAGCCTGGTTGTTTTCTGGATGAATCGGCACCAGAATCACTTGCAATTATTACAAACCCAGGCGACGACCGGACTATCCAAGGTTTTGTACGAAGAGCGTAACAAGTATTTTGTGGAGATCAACGACGATTGGCAATTCTTGAAAAACGGAAAGCAATTGTTGTTGACCAGCGAGCAGTCGGGTTACCGCCAATTGTATCTCCTGGAGATGGAAAGTGGCAAACTGACTCCTCTGAGCCGACCCGATGCGGAGGTATCCGAGATCAATGGGGTGGATGAACAAAAGAATCAGGTCTTTTACACGCTGGCCTGGCCCCGTCCGATGGATCGCAACCTGTACGTATCCGATTTTGCCGGGAAGAAGACCATGGCACTGACCACCGATTCGGCCTGGCATCGGGTGGAATTCAATGCGGACTTTACTCAATTTTTCGATTTCCGGTCCACGATCAATGAGCCCAATACCGTAACGGTAAAGAAGCTCACCTTCAACAAGAAAAAAGGGTGGAGCGTGCAGTTGGTACGAACCGTTTCGGAAAGTGCCAAGTTGAAGGCGCGGTTGACCGAGTATGGATTCGGTGCCGCCGAATTCATTCGCGTGCCCAATACCAAGGGCGATACTTTGAATGGCTGGATGCTCAAGCCAGCCTCTTTCGATCCGTCTAAAAAATATCCTGTCCTTTTCTGTAATTATGGCGGACCGGGTTCTCAGCAAGTTGCCAATCGTTGGGGGGCGGTCAGTGCCTGGCATCAGTTGATGAGTCAAAAGGGTTTCATCCTGGTCAGTATCGATAATACCGGAACGGGTTATCGGGGTGAGGCCTTCAAGAAGAAAACGTATTTGCAACTGGGGAAATTCGAGATCGAGGATCAGATCGATGCGGCCATACATCTTGGGAAACTACCATACGTCGATAAAGCCCGCATCGGTCACTGGGGTTGGAGCTACGGGGGATTCATGAGTTCACTGGCCATCACGAAAGGAGCCGATGTGTTTCGGGCCGCGGTGGCGGTGGCGCCGGTGACCAGCTGGCGGTATTACGATAATATTTACACCGAGCGCTACATGCGTACGCCGCAGGAGAATCCGAAGGGATATGACGACAATTCCCCGATCAATTTTACCAATCGCATCAAGGGTAAATATTTGATCATTCATGGTACTGCAGACGACAACGTGCATTTTCAGAACGCAACCCAAATGATCAGCTCACTGGTCAAAAGCAACATCGATTTTGAGAGCATGTACTATCCAAATAAGAATCACGGGATCAGTGGTTCGGCGGACAATACGACGATCCATTTGTGGCGAAACATGACGCGTTGGATCGAGGAGAATTTAGGGACGCTTAAATAAATGTATACCCAGACCGATTAGGGGTCATTGATATGTATTTAATAGGCTTTTCTTTACATAACTAAAACAGCGAAAGCGAGATGGTACGACTACTGCTTGCATTTTTATTTCTGGGGGTCTCATCTGAATCAATCTGCCAAAAGAAGCTTTCGTTGGCTGCCGTTTGTAGTTATTATGGTGAAAAAACGCCATCGAGTGCATATGCATTCAATTCAGATCGCGAGGCAGAAGAAGCGTTGAAAATGATCACCGACGCCTCAGGGTTATCTCCAAATTTTACCCTTCTTGCTGCGAATGTTCCCAATGCATCTGCTTTGGTGATGTATAATGAAAGATATATATTATACAACCAGACCTTCATGTATAATATCAGGCAGAAAATTAATTATTGGGCCTCTATTTCTATACTGGCACATGAGGTGGGACATCATTTAAATGGACATAGCCTACAGCCGGGTGGCAGCCGTCCTAACCTTGAGCTACAGGCAGATAAATTCTCAGGCTTTATACTGGCTAAGCTAGGGGCTAATTTGGACGAAGCCCAATCGGCAATTCATGCCCTGATCCCAGAGGAAGGTTCTCTGACCCATCCGGGAAGATCGTCAAGGCTTGCGGCGATTGCCAATGGATGGTATCAGGCAAATGGAAATACGAGCGTAACTCCTTCACCAGCTAAAAGACAAACGGTTGGTGGTTACGATCGAAGTGATGGGAGCACTTCTGTAGCAGCAAGAAGTAAAAGTGACCCCCCTCGGCAGCAGCCTAATTCTGCCAATACACCACGTTCGTCCGGTAATGAAAGTAAAGAGGGGAAGGCCGCTGTGGCGATGCTCAAACGGAATAGAACTTTTGTACTGAATGGATCCGGATTTTCTTATCCAGATGGCACAGTCGTTTCCCTCATTCGAAATGGGGATCCGTCGTCTACTCAGGAGTCCAAAATTGTCGATGGTCGCTTTGTCTTCAACATTCCTCTCAATGAAGCCGATCTATATTTTGTTCAGATCGCCGGACTAAATCGACCGATTGAATTGTTTTTAGAACCAGGACAAATGAATATCCGACCCAACCAGACTACCAATGGGGAGTATGAAGTCACGGGTTCTGTTGTACACAGTGATTTTAGGGATTTTGTTCGACGTTTCTTGCCGATTGTACAGCAAACCAATCAACTCGCGAATGCCATCAACACTAGTCAAAATCCGGCTTCGCGCGACAGCCTGATGATTCAATATCAAGCCACTCAGGCCAACCTGCAAGCGGTCATAGATTCAGTCGTCGATAAAAAGCCGAGTTCGCCGGTTACAACTTTCATTCTTTCTGCCACCTACGGTTTTAATCAGGATCCTATCGCGCTTGAACGCCGGTACAATAAATTAGATAGTGAACAGCAGCAGTCCACCACCGGCAAACGATTATTGAATTTGATCGAGGAAAGTAAAGTGGGCTCTATTGGTTCTGTAGCGATAAACTTCACGCAAAATGACGTGGATGGGAATCCGGTTACACTATCTTCTTTCAGAGGAAAATATGTGTTGGTGGACTTCTGGGCCAGTTGGTGTGGACCGTGTCGGGCCGAAAACCCCAATGTGGTCGACAATTACCAGCGGTTCAAGAATAAGAATTTTACCGTTTTGGGCGTTTCATTGGATCGCGAGGGACAAAAGGATCGTTGGTTGGAAGCGATTCAAAAAGATAAGTTGACATGGACCCACGTCAGTGACCTGAAATTCTGGAACAACGAGGTGGCCAAATTATACAAGGTTCAAAGTATTCCTCAGAATTTGCTGATCGATCCTAATGGTATCATCATTGCTAAGAACCTGAGGGGTCAGGACTTGGGAAAGAAACTTTGCGAGGTCCTGGGTTGCGATTGATCGCGGCGTCTCATTTACCGATCTTCAGCACCACACTGAGGCCACTGGTGCCAGCCAATGCACTTCGTCCGGGTTTTACTTGGAGCGAGAGATCGGGACCCACATCAAAACTTTTCAGGTGGGCATCAACGGTGGCATCTACGACATTTAATCCCCAGAGAATTAAAAAGAACAATACTGAATAGTCGATGTCTCGACGGAATTGATCGCGGTAATAACGGAGTGATTCCTCGTCAATGGGTTTGAGCAGCGGATCGATCTGGTTGAAAAGGGCGGAGTCGGTTCGATTCACGCGCATGTTGTATTTGACCCGGTAGGCGAAGCGGGTGTTTTGATAGTTGTTTAGGTTGTAGGCGAACACACCGGCGCAGGTGCCGAGGGCGCCGTAAACGATGGGCAGCTTCCAGTATTTTTTATTGTAGATCTGTCCGAGGCCCGGCAAGATGGCGGATCGGATGGCAGCGGTTCGGGGTGAGTGCGCGTTGCTGACCGAGTCGTAGCGATTGATCTTCTTGGCGGGCTTGACGGTGGAGTCGGTTTGCCCTACTGCAGGATGCATTAGGGAAAAGCTCAGTGTGAGCAGCAAAAAGACGAATCGTTTCATATTAATCCAATGGCGCATTCAGCTGCCGGAGGATCTTATTCAATTCTTCGGTGGAATAGAATTCGATGGTGAGGGCTCCGGACCCTTGCGGACTTTGATGCAAGTGCACGCGGGTGCTGAAATGGGAGGCCAATTTATCTTGAATTCTTTTGAGAGGACCTTCCGCGGTGGATTTTGCAGCTTTTTTAACAGCGGGGGATTGTTTGTACAGGTTGCGGACCAGTGCCTCGGTCTGTCGAACGGAAAGTTCCTTATTCAGGATCTCCCGGAAAACATAGAGTTGTTGGTCAACTGTTCCGACATTGACCAGTGCCCGGGCATGGCCCATGGTGATCTTTCCGTTTCGCACGGCCAGCTGAATATCGGGTGGGAGTTTGAGCAGGCGGATGAAATTCGCTACGGTACTGCGGTCCTTGCCCATGCGCTCGGCGACCTGCTCCTGCGAGTAATTCAGCTCGTCCATCATTCGCTTGTAGCTCAGTCCAACCTCCACGGCGTTGAGGTCTTCCCGTTGTAAGTTCTCCAGTAACGCCAGTTCGAGGAGTTGTTGGTCGTTGGCTTGACGGATGTAGGCGGGGATTTCGGCAAGGCCGGCCAGTTTAGCTGCCCGCCAGCGGCGTTCCCCTGCAATGAGCCGATATTTTCCGTTCGAGAGTTGGCTGACGGTAACCGGTTGAATGATACCATGCAATTTGATGGAGTTGGCCAGTTCGGCAAGAGCCGTTTCCTCAAAATCGTGACGGGGTTGTTTGGGATTGGGTTGGATGTCTTGAACGGGGATGGCCAACGAGTGCGTGAGGTTTTCTACTATAGTTTGTTTGAGTTGGCCTTGTGGACTTTTCAGATCGGTCTCGATGGACTGCAACAAGGAGCGAATACCTTTTCCCAGCTGGTCTTTATTCGGTTTGGAAGTAGCCATGATGCGTGGTTTGGGTTATGCGAGTACGCGGTCCTCGTTCTTGATCTTGGTCAGGTTGTTTTTTTGCAGGATTTCCTTAGCCAGATTCAAATAGTTGGCGGATCCCTTGCTGTTGCCGTCGTACAGGATGACCGGTTTGCCGGCGGAGGGTGCTTCGGCCAGTCGGGCATTTCGGTGGATGATGGTATTGAAGACCAGTTCATCAAAGTGTCGGCGGACCTCGCTGACCACTTGGTTGCAGAGTCGGAGTCGTCCGTCATACATCGTCATCAGAATGCCTTCGATGGCCAGCGTGGTGTTCAGCCGGCTTTGCACGATCTTAATGGTGTTGAGCAGTTTCCCCAATCCCTCGAGCGCAAAGAACTCCGCTTGTACGGGAATGACTACGGAATCGGCCGCGGTGAGGGCGTTCACGGTGATCAGTCCCAGCGACGGCGAACAATCTATAATGATAAAATCGTAGTCGCCGCGCACGGAATCGAGCAGGCTTTTGAGCACCATTTCGCGGTTGGGGTAGTTGATCATCTCGATCTCGGCACCGACCAGGTCGATATGCGAGGGGATGAGGTCTAGGTTAGGGATCTCGGTTTTCAGGATCACGTCCTTGGGGCGTGCCTGGTTGACCATACAGTCGTACAGACTTTGGGTGATGTTCTGGAGGTCGAACCCAACGCCGGTGGTGCTGTTGGCCTGCGGATCGCCATCCACCAACAGGGTCTTAAATTCCAGCACCGCCAAACTGGCGGCCAGGTTGATGGCCGTGGTGGTTTTTCCTACGCCTCCTTTTTGATTCGCTACGCCGATGATTCTCGCCATGACCCGTTATAAATGTTCGTAAAGGTGAAAGGGTTACAAAATACGGCAAAAAATAGTTATGCCCAGCGCGTAGAACCTTCTTGTTCAGGGGTTGTTTCAGGATGAACTAATTTTGCCTCTCATGCGCATCACGGTTTTTGGGGTCGTAGCCACGGCCTTTTATCTGATTATCGACCTGTACGTCTTCTGGGTGTTGCGTAGTTATTTGCTCAGTGCGGGCATCCGCCGGTCGGCCTTGATCCAGATCGTTTACCTGACCTTGGGGATCGGGTCCTTGTTGTTTTTCTTTTTTGTCCCCAAACTGATTCAAACAACTGCTTGGAAGCCATTGGGCATGACCGTCTTTGCGGTGGTGGTATCCTGGTTTTTGGCCAGGGGGGTGGCTTCTCTGTTCTTTTTGGTGGATGACCTTCGGCGGCTGATCCAATGGGGCGGCTTGCAGGCTTATCGGATGGCTATTCCCTCCGCTTCCGTCGATGCGGGGGTCAGTCGGTCGGTTTTTTTGAGTTGGATGGGGGTCATTGCCGGCTCCGGGTTGCTGGGTAGTCTGGTATACGGATTCGGAAATAAATATCGCTATGAGGTCCGCAAACAAAAGATCCGTTCGTCCAAATTGCCCCAGGCCTTTGAGGGATTACGGATCGTTCAGTTATCCGACATTCATGTGGGAAGTTTTGACGATCCGAAGGCGGTGGAGCGGGGGATCGAGCGGGTGATCGCCTTGCAACCCGATCTGATCGTGTTTACGGGAGATCTGGTCAACAACCTGGCTACCGAGGTGGGTGAATACGAAAAACTTTTTTCCCGGCTCAGCGCCCCGTTGGGCGTGTATTCCATTTTGGGCAATCACGATTACGGCGACTATGTGGCTTGGGACAGTGCAGCGCGGAAAAAAGAAAACCTCGATCAGCTTAAGTCCATTCCTGCCCGTATGGGTTGGCGGTTATTGCTCAATGAAAATGTTATGCTTTCTCGGAGCGGGCAGCAGATCTGTTTGATCG
>CAXRAX010000095.1:0-10327 GCA_964229195.1 Chitinophagaceae bacterium
CCGAACATTATAATTGATGATGTGTTGGACATGAGTGTGGATGATGCGATTGCTTTTTTCGGCGCAGCAGACAGCGGTAAAGAAGGTGCTACAATCGCCAGAGCTATTCAGCCTTTGCAGGATGTGGGCTTGGGTTATATCACCTTGGGGCAATCGGCCGTTACATTAAGTGGGGGAGAGGCGCAGCGGATCAAGTTGTCGACGGAGCTGGCCAAGCGCGATACCGGTCGAACCATTTTTATTTTGGACGAACCCACTACGGGCTTGCATTTCGAGGATATCCGAAAATTATTGGAGGTGCTGGGCCGTTTGGTCGATCGCGGCAACTCCGTGTTGGTGATCGAGCACAATATGGATGTCATTAAGGTTGCCGATCATATTATCGATATTGGCCCCGAAGGTGGAGATGGCGGTGGTCGCATCGTTGCAGCGGGAACGCCGGAGCAGGTACAGCGGGTAGCGGAGAGTTTGACCGCCCCTTTTTTACGGACAGAATTGAAGTAATAGCGCCGCTTAGAATACCGGGCAGCGCATGCCGCGGGGAGTTCTTCCTCCGCTGCTTCTGGTAGCCCCTAATCTCCAGCCAAGTCGGAGGGTCGTGGTGAAATAGCTGTCGTTCTGAGTGGGATCGCCCCGTCCGTCCAGTTCTGTGTACGGTCGGGTAGTAGCATACGAATACGTACCCCGGTAGTAGAGCCGACGAGCTTGTTGAGCTTGTTCGGCAGGCAGGTATTGATCGAAATAAATGGGATCGATGTAATAATTCTGGCTGGCATCATCCAGGTAATCGGTCATGAGTTTGCGGTAGAGTACTTCTGTACCCACATACAGCGAATTATTCAGGTAGTATTTGAATCCCACACCACTCATCAGATTGATCTGCGTGAGTTCATACGGCTTGCTTTTGGGATATTCGGCGAAACCTTGTCCCTCTAACCGGAGCGGATGGGTTTTCACCCAGTTTCCATCTACGTCTTTCACTTCCGGATTGAAATGGAACAGTCCCACGCCCCCCACCAGGTAGGTGCGGAGTTTGCCGCTGAGTTCTGTCTCCCGATCGAAGAAGGTGAACGGATAAAATTCAATGGCGGCATGTGCCTCTTGAAGTTTGGAGCGGAAGTGCAGGTTGCGTTCGAACCGAAAGGTTTCGGCTCCGCCGGTGTTCGGGGCATCCGTATCATCGGCGGCTACCCCGCCAACCGTGGCACCCACCCGTAAGCTGAGCCATTCGGTGGGATGGAAGGATAAAAAGGCAGCGGTACTGAATTTGGCACGCTCGGCATTGAGGTCTTTCAGGAAACTACGGCCAACGCCCACCGCTCCGCCCAAATCGGTTAAAGCAAACATGGGACCAACGCCAAAACCGACTTCGATCTTGCCGTTGCCCCCATTGAATTGTGCTTGGATAGGGAAGATTGCGATCTGCAATCCCAAAACAAGGCTCAACATCCTTCTCCCTATGTTTTGGTTTTTCATTGGCTTGGTGTAGACTTTTCCGATGATGGATTATAACCAAAACTATAGGTGCATAACTTGGCGCCCGAATTTTTGAAGCGAAAATTCAATAAATCATCTTTAAAAAGCGGATGTACGTAGGAGATTTACGAAGGGGCCTATCGTAAAATCATGTGAATGTGCGGAATGCCATCCTCCAGATAAGGTTCCCCGATGATCTCAAAGCCAAGAGATTGATAAAAAGCTTCCAGGTAGCGTTGGGCGCCGATTTGTATTGGACCGTTTCCAAAAAGTTGATGACACGCTTCGATGCTTTTGTGCATGAGTGTTCGTCCCACTCCTTGGCCTCTTGTGGAGGGGGCGGTTACGACCCTTCCGATGGAGGCTTCCTCAAAGGCCAGTCCGGGTGGTAGCAGCCGGGTATAGGCGATCAGGTTTTCTCCTTCCCAGCCCATCAGGTGCCAGGATCCCTGGTCTTTATTATCGAGGTCGGGGTAGGCGCAGGTTTGCTCCACCACAAAGACGATGCTGCGCAGTTGTAAGATCGCATACAGCTCAGTGTTAGTCAGGTCGGCAAATTTTTTCAGGATCCAGGGCATGCTCAATAATTGTATTTGTCTTTCCACCTGTTTTTCAGCCATTGTCGTAACTCCTCTTCTCTTGGGTTTTTCCCTGGCTCATATAGTTTCATGCCGGCAATGGCTTCGGGTAAAAATTCTTGTTCGATAAAATTACCGGGGAAGGCATGTGCGTATTGGTAATCTTTTCCATAGCCCTCTTTTTTCATCAGCGAGGTAGGGGCGTTGCGCAGGGGTAAGGGAACGGGTTGATCGCCTGTTTTTCGAACGATGTCCAATGCCTGGTCGATAGCTACATACGACGCGTTGCTTTTGGGCGAGCTGGCCAGATAGATCGCACATTGGGAGAGAATGATCCGGGCTTCCGGGTAGCCGATCTTTTCGGCAGCCTCAAAGGTGTTGTTGGCCAGGATGAGGGCGGTGGGATTGGCGTTTCCGATGTCTTCACTGGCCAGGATGATCATGCGCCGGGCAATAAACGAAATGGATTCACCGCCTTCGATCATTCGGGCCAGCCAATAAATGGCAGCATTGGGGTCGCTTCCTCGGATCGATTTGATAAAGGCAGAGATGATGTCGTAGTGTTGTTCCCCGCTTTTATCATAGCGGGCGATGTACTGGCGAGCCGTATCCATCACCAATTGGTCGGTTAGTTCGCCGCCGGTAGGTAGTTGCTCCAAGCAGAGTTCAAAAAGGTTGAGGAGTTTACGGGCATCGCCACCGCTGAGTTGCAGCAGGGCTTGGTCCTCTGCGATGCTTACTTTTTTGGAAGCCACCCATTCATCTTTTTGGGCGGCGGTTTGCAGCAGTTTTCTCAGCGATTCCGGTTCCAGCGATTTCAGGGTGTAGACCTGACAGCGGCTTAGCAAGGCGGCATTGACTTCAAAGGACGGGTTTTCCGTGGTGGCACCGATCAGGGTGATCCAGCCACGTTCCACGGCTCCGAGCAGGGCATCCTGTTGTGATTTATTGAAACGATGGATCTCGTCAATGAATAGGATAGTACCTGGTAAGCCTTTGGAGCGCTCGATCACCTCGCGGATATCCTTGACACCGGCAGCGATCGCACTTAGGGTGTAGAAGGGTCGTTGGAGGGATTGACTCAGGGTGCTGGCCAGTGTGGTCTTTCCGGTACCGGGCGGTCCCCAGAGGATCATCGACGGGATCCGTTTTGATTCCAGGCTGAGGCGCAATACTTTTCCAAGTCCGGTCAGATGTTCTTGTCCCACGATGTCATCCAACGACCGGGGGCGCAAACGTTCCGCTAAGGGTACCTGGAGGTTCATGAAGGCCAAGATAGGAAGAAGTCCAGCTGCGCCACCCGGTTCGGGAAAGATTTCAGTTGACAATAATTAAACCTACGCACCATGCTCGCATCTTATTACCAAATCATCTTTTTATGAAACCCGTTATTCTGGCAATTGGAATATTATTCTTTTTTTCTGTAGTGACCACGGCACAGGTGGTGCGTGTTCGGCTGGATTTTCCCGTGGGTGGTGCTGTACATCCTTCGGGGAGCGCGCCATTCAGAGGTGCGATTTGGATTGGTCCCGAGTGGCAATGGCAACGGGGGCAATACATTTACGTACCGGGGCGTTGGGTCAAGCCCGGGCGTCGGGGAGCAAGCTGGGCACCCGGTCGATGGAAAAATACACGCGGCGGGTTTGTTTGGATTCCCGGTCGTTGGCGTTGACCTGCTTACCGGGTAAACACCACTTCTTCGTAGGGAACGCGTTTGCGTTCTCCCCAAGTACCCTCGGGGGTTCCCATCCCTACGCCAACGATCATGTTGATCTCCGCACCCGAGGGTAAACCTAATGCACGACGAACGCGCACTCTGTCGAAGCCTTCCATGGGGCAGCTGTCGAAACCCTCTGCGGCGATGGAGAGCATGAAGGTTTGGGCGGCCAGGGCGCAGGATTTATGCACCATGATGCGTTGATCGGCCGTGCCGCTGGCCCGGTAAAAAGGTTTTTTGATCGATAGGAAAAAGCTGACGCACCGACGTAGGAGCGTGGCGATCCCCAGCCAGTCCTTTCTATAGATCAGGGGCATCAATTTTTTATAGTAGTCCAGCCCCCTTTTCTCCAACGTATTGGGGCTGCGCTCACCCAAGGCATCTTTTATTTGTCGGTAATTCCATTCAGCCCGTTTTTTCCACAGGTCCTGACGGGTCACGAACACCACCAGCTGTTTGGCGGTGCGGGCCGCGCCCTGGCGAAGACAGTATTCGGTCATTTTTTTCTTCAGCTCCGGTGATTGGATCCAGTAGAATTCCCAAAGCTGCATGTTGCTGCTGTTGGGCGACAAAATGGATCTTTTCAGACTTCTCTCGATTACGTCATCGGGCACAGCCACATTCGGGTCAAAATTTCGGTTGGATCGGCGTCGTTGTACGATCTGGTCAAAAGCTTCTGGATGCATGATGCTAGTAGAACAAGAACCGTGCCAGATGGTTCGGTAAAAACTTTTGGACTAAAAAATGATCGGGCCTATCTTTGCACCCCCTTTGCGGCCCGTTCGTCTAAGGGCTAGGACACCACCCTTTCACGGTGGTGATACGGGTTCGAATCCCGTACGGGCTACAGAAAAATCCCACCTCCGGTGGGATTTTTAGTTTGGAAGTTTGAATAGTTTGGAAGTTCATCCTCCACCCTTTATCCTTCAACTTTTCCGTAATTTCGCCCCGCAAAATTCATCTACCATGAGTACCATCAAAGTTGCCATTAACGGATTCGGCCGAATTGGTCGGTTGGCGTATCGTCAGATCTACAACATGCCCGGAATCGATGTGGTTGCGGTCAACGATCTGACCAGTCCGAAAGTGCTGGCGCATCTTCTGAAATACGACAGTGCGCAGGGCCGTTTCGAGGCGGAGGTGAAGTCTACCGAAGACGCCATCGTCGTCAACGGGGATGTGCTCAAGATCTATGCGCAAAAGGATCCGGCCCAGATTCCGTGGGGCGCACACGATGTGGATGTGGTGCTCGAGTGTACCGGATTTTTTACCGATAAGGACAAAGCCGCTGCGCACCTGAAGGCCGGCGCCAAACGCGTCGTGATCTCTGCGCCGGCTACCGGTGACCTGAAAACGGTCGTTTTCAATGTCAACCATCAGATACTCGATGGCAGCGAGACGATCATCTCCTGTGCCTCCTGCACCACGAACTGTCTGGCGCCCATGGCCAAGGTCTTGAACGATCAATATGGTATCCAGACCGGTATCATGACCACCATTCACGCCTATACCAACGACCAAAATACCCTGGACGCCCCACATCCGAAGGGCGATCTTCGTCGCGCCCGCGCCGCCGCTGCCAACATCGTACCCAACTCTACTGGTGCGGCCAAGGCGATCGGACTGGTGCTTCCTGAATTAAAAGGAAAATTGGACGGCGGGGCCCAGCGCGTACCCACGATCACCGGCTCGCTGACAGAGCTGACTTGTATTCTCTCCAAGAAAGTAACGGCCGAGGAGGTGAATGCTGCCATGAAGGCCGCTGCCAATGAGTCGTTCGGATACACCGAGGAGGAACTGGTCAGTACCGACATCATTGGTATTCATTATGGGTCGCTCTTCGATGCCACCCAAACCAAAGTGATCACCTCCGGGGAGGCTCAATTGGTGAAGACCGTGAGCTGGTACGACAACGAGATGAGTTACGTGAGCCAGTTGGTCCGCACCGTCAACTACTTCGCCAAACTGATCCAGTAAACGGATACGTTCTTTCGCCCGACTTTGGTCGGGCTTTTTTTATGCTCAATCTTTTTACCCCATGAGTCGTTTCGAACAACATTCCTTCAAGGGGCAGCGGGCCCTGATCCGGGTCGATTTCAACGTACCCCTCGATGCTCAGTTTCAGATCACCGACGATACGCGCATGCGAGCAGCGTTGCCAACGATACAAAAGATCCTTTACGAGGGTGGATCCGTGATCTTGATGAGTCATCTGGGTCGGCCGAAGGATGGCCCCACGGCCAAATATTCCTTGCAACATTTGGTTGCGCATTTGAGTCAGCTCGTGGGTCGGCCCGTGCAATTCGCCGATGACTGCATCGGTGTTTCGGCTCAAGCGGC
Organism: Chitinophagaceae bacterium; assembly: GCA_964229195.1. GTDB lineage: Bacteria > Bacteroidota > Bacteroidia > Chitinophagales > Chitinophagaceae > JJ008. The sequence continues at coordinate 6,112 of CAXRAX010000095.1, forward strand.
TGCTTCCACCCTGCAGCCGGGAAATGTATTGTTGCTGGAAAATCTTCGTTTTTATAAAGAGGAAGAAAAAGGGGATCCGGCTTTTGCGGAGAAATTGTCCCGGTTGGGGGATGTATGGGTCAACGATGCCTTTGGAACGGCCCATCGGGCGCATGCCTCCACGGCTGTGATCGCTTCTTATTTTCCGAAAGAGCACCGCTTTTTCGGGTTGCTGATGGAAGCGGAGGTGAAAAGTGCGGAGCGGGTCTTGCATCAATCCGAAAAACCCTTTGTGGCCATCATTGGTGGGGCGAAAGTGAGCGATAAGATCCTGATCATCGAGAACCTGTTGGATCGGGCGACGGATATCATTATCGGTGGCGGGATGGCCTATACATTTTGGAAGGCGCAAGGGAAATCGATCGGGAACTCGCTTTGTGAGGAGGACCGACTGGCCCTGGCGTTGGCGCTCCTGAAAAAAGCGGAGGCAAAGGGGGTCATGATCCATTTGCCGATAGATAGTACGCTGGCCGACAAGTTCGCAGCCGATGCGAGCACGATGAATGGGGACAGCGGTGCGATTGAAGCGGGTTGGATGGGATTGGATATCGGGGTCAGGGCCCGGGCGGATTTTCGGGAGGTGATCCTCCGGAGCAAGACGATCCTCTGGAATGGTCCGATGGGTGTTTTCGAAATGGAAAAATTTCAGTCCGGCACCAAGGCCATTGCCGAAGCCGTGGCGGAGGCGACGCAGAAAGGTGCGTTCTCGCTGGTGGGTGGGGGTGATTCGGTGGCGGCGGTGAATCAGTTCGGCTTTGCCGAGAAGGTCAGTTACGTATCGACCGGCGGCGGAGCCATGCTTGAGTATTTTGAAGGGAAGGTAGTGCCGGGGATTGCGGCGGTCAATGCTTGATTACTTTGTTAATTTTTCCTCGTTTGCTTTTCCCCGGCGTGGGGATCGCGTGGGAAAGAACTAATTTTACCATCTAAATTTTACTACTATGAATTTTGGAAATCGTACCGGATTGATCATTGCAGGCGTATTGGCCTTGTTGTTCTTCTGGGGCTGCAATGCGTACAACGGTATGGCTACGGCCGAAAAATCAATTCAAGGTAAATGGGGTGATGTGGAAGTGCAGTTCAACCGAAAGGCCAAAATGTATACTGATATCGTCAATGCCATCAAGGGAGCTGCCAAGAATGAGGATACAACCTTGATCCGTATCGTGCAGATGCGTTCCCGTATTCCAGACATCAAGCCGGATCCGAACAACCCGACGCAATTGGCGGAAGTGGGACAACAATATGCCAACCTGGGTCGTTCGATCATGAATATCAATTTTGAGAATTATCCGGTGCTCAAGACACAGGATATGTTCCGTGACCTACAGGCGCAGATCGAGGGCACGGAGAACCGTATCTCGACGGCCAGACGTGATTGGAACAAGGAGAGCACCGATTATAACACGCGGATGGTCCGTTGCCCGACCAAGATCCTGGCAGCTTTGTTTGGTTTCAAGGAAAAGGAAAATTACAAGGCACCCGAGGGCTCCAACGATGTTAAAATCGATTTTGGTAGCTGATCGTGGGGTTCAAATTAATAAGCAAGTCTCGTCCCTGGATCGATCCGGCTGTTAGTGCTCGGGTTGAGGCCGCTGTTCGTTTGGCCGAACGACAGACCAGCGGGGAGATTCGGGTGTTCACCGAACGCCGGTGTTCGTATATGGATGCTGTTGACCGGGCTGCTGAGTTATTCGCTCAGTTGGGCATGCATCAAACCAAACAGCGCAATGCGGTTTTGATCTATTGGGCGGTGTTGGATAAGCAGGTGGCCGTCTATGCCGATCAGGGAATCCACGAAAAATTAGGATCTGCTTATTGGAACGAGCGGGTGCAACGCATGTTGCCTTTTTTCCGCTCCGCCGATCCGGGTGCTGCATTGGAAGATTGCATCGGAGCGGTTGGACAAGCGCTACAGAAATATTTTCCGTACGATCCGGCCAGTGACCGAAATGAATTGTCGGATTCAATGTTGATCGGTCGATGATGCGCTCCCTTTTTATATCGCTTTGGCTGCTGGTCGGATTGAGCCTGTCTGCGCAAGTGGAGGAGTATATTCCGAAAAGATCCAATCCCCCTCGACTGGTCAATGACCTCACGCAAGCCGGTTTCTTGACCGAGCCGCAGCGCGATGCCTTGGAGAAAAAATTGGTAGCCTTTGATGATTCGACCTCCAATCAGATCGCGGTGGTGGTAGTTGAGGGTTTGGAAGGCTATTCTGCCAATGAGTTTGCCACGGCTTTGGGCCGGGCTTGGGGCGTGGGCGGAAAGGAAAAGAACAATGGCGTAGTGGTATTGATCTCGACCGGTGGGGGCGATGGGCAGCGCGACGCGTACATTGCCACGGGATATGGATTGGAGGGGGCGATTCCCGATGCCACGGCTCGGGCCATTACGGATATAGAATTGATCGCCAATTTGAAGAAGGGCGAACCGTATCGGGCGTTGGATCGGACCACGGATGCCTTGATGAAGGCGGCGGCAGGTGAGTATGTGATCCCCAGAAAATACAAGCGTCAGCAGGAAGTCGATTCCTGGGTGGGTTGGCTGACGATATTGTTTGTCTTTTTGATATTGATCTTGGGCAGACGCGGTGGTGGAGGCCGAGGCGGTGGAATGATGTGGGGTGGTCCGGTTACCTGGGGCGGCGGCGGTTGGTCGGGTGGCGGTGGTGGCTGGTCGGGTGGCGGCGGCGGATTTGGTGGTTTTGGCGGCGGAAGTTTTGGAGGTGGCGGAGCGGGTGGAAAGTGGTAGCGGGAGGGGAACGATTACCTTTGCGGGCATGGCAAGATATTTCATCGAGGTGGCGTATCGGGGTACGGGTTACAGCGGATTTCAGACGCAGGAAAATGCCATCACCATACAGTCGGAGTTGGAGCGTTGTTTGGCTGTATTGCATCGTTTTTCTTTTTCCTTAACGGGCTCTTCGCGTACGGATGCAGGGGTGCATGCCCGGCAGAATTTCTTTCATTTTGATTGTGCGCAAGGCTTGCATCCGCAACTGTTATATAAGTTGAATGCGATCTTGCCGGCCGATATAGTGGTCAGGCATGTACATAGGGTAACCGACGAAGCACATTGTCGTTTTGATGCCATGTCACGTCAGTATGGCTATCGGATCTATTCCCGCAAGGATGCGTTCTTGGTGGATCGATCTTATTATTTCCCGTACACCTTGGATGTGGATCGGATGCAGCAGGCGGCAACCTTATTGATGGCTTATTCAGATTTCACTTCTTTTTCGAAACGAAATACCCAGGTCAAAAATTTTGAATGCCGGTTGGAGCGAAGTGAATGGGTGCGGGAGGGAGAGGAGTGGGTGTATCGCGTAAAGGCTAACCGATTCCTACGCGGGATGGTCAGGGCCCTGACCTCCACAATGCTTTTAGTAGGAAGAGGAAAGATCGATCTTCCTGAATTTCAGTTAATTATAGAATCCAAAAACTGTGAACGCGCCAGCTTCGCCGTCCCGGCCCACGGGCTCTTCCTGGAGGCCGTTAGTTACCCCGATGAACTACTAACTAACTGTATTTCATTCTCTTAAGAATATAGTTTGAGTAGTTTGAGCAGTTTAAAAGTTTAAATAGATAGTTCTCAAACTCCTCAAACTCCTCAAACTTTTCAAACTTTCTTGGCTGGTAATCAATTCCTTCCTATCTTTGCGGCCCGCTGTTGAAAAACGGCGGTCGTTCTTCGAAAGCCAATAAAAAAGAGGGATTTAAAAAGCGGGGAATCATTTTCCTCCCTATCTTTGCCCTCCCCCGCGAAAAACGGGGTTAGTTCTTCGGCAAGAAATTGATTTTCAAAACCTAAGTTTTCGAAAATGTTGATAATTCAACATCGAAAAGTTTGGGTCAGAAATACAACGCACGTACTTTTGCACTCCCGTTGAAAAAATGGGTGCGCCAAATCGCGCGAAAGATCTTTGAAAGTAGGGAAACAATAGCACTCTGTTCCGATGCGAATCGGAATGGAACTAAAGGTAAGTCAAGCGAATACAATTTCGATTTGACACGTTGATTCTTGAGAATTATACATGTCAGTATCAAACATCATTTACAATGGAGAGTTTGATCCTGGCTCAGGATGAACGCTAGCGGCAGGCTTAATACATGCAAGTCGAGGGGCAGCAGGTCTGTAGCAATACAGATGCTGGCGACCGGCAAACGGGTGCGGA
>CAXRAX010000096.1:0-7458 GCA_964229195.1 Chitinophagaceae bacterium
ATCGGAGTCATCACCGGTACCTACTCTTCCATCTTTGTAGCAGCTCCCATTCTGGTGGATCTGGGCGGTGATCGTCCGCTAGGAAAAGCAGCCGAAAAAAAATGACCGAATAAGATCTAATACCCCCAATAGAAAAGCCCCGTAGTACGGGGCTTTTTCATGAGTCGTATCGTAGCCATTCAAACGGCAAATGAAGTTCCGCATCCGCAAGTAGAACTGGCGTTGGGATTGGAGAACGTGAAGCCCCGGTTATTCAGTCCTTCTTCCCAGTCCACCTCCATCCCCATCAAATAGAGCTGGTGTGGTTTTTCCATCACGCAGGAAATTCCCTCGACCTGAAAAAAGAGGTCGGTTTCTTTGGGCTGATCAAATCCCAATACATATGAAAGACCGGAGCAGCCACCTCCTTTCACGCCCAGTCGGAGGGACTGTGAGGCATCAAAACCGGGTTCAGCCATTAACCGCTTGATTTCGCGGATCGCTCCTTCGGTCAACTGCACGGGAGCCTTGTCGATCATCGTTTCCATAGGGCAAAGTTAATCGTTCCATTTACTTCCCGTTCGGCTTACTTTTGTTAAAGTTGAAGCTATGGACACTCAAACCCTCTCCCTCCTGCTCTCCGTGCTGGCCATCGTGCTCAGTGTGATGGCCTTTACCAAGAAACAATCCACCGCCACTGCCCCGGCACCGGCATCCGATACCCGCTCCCTGCGCCTGCAGGCCTATGAGCGGCTCGTGTTACTCACCGAACGGATCGCCCTGCCCAATCTTATCTCCCGACTGGCACAACCCGGCATCAGTGCCTTTGAAATGAAAGTGGCCCTGCTGGAAAACATCAAACAGGAGTTTGATTATAACAGCACTCAACAACTTTATGTTTCCGAATTGGCCTGGGACTCGGTACGTAATTTAAAAGAGCAGAACCTTTCCATGATCCACCAAGTATCCGCTTCTTTTTCCGCCGATGCCAGCGGTTCCGAGCTAAATAAACGTTTACTGGAGTTGCTCCTGCAACAGCCGGGAGCCCCTTTACACGAGATCGTTGCCAAAACACTCAATCAGGAAGCCAAAACACTGATGACGTAATGGAAAATCCCCCTAAAAAAATAACCGATTCCGGGATCGAGATCAAGCCGGTCTACAACGCACCCGATCGCCCGAACACCGATTCGGAGCAACCGGGTGAATTTCCCTACACCCGCGGCATTCAGCCCGATATGTATCGGGGAAAACTGTGGACCATGCGGCAGTACGCCGGCTTCTCCACAGCCGAGGCGAGCAACGAGCGGTATCATTACTTACTGAAGCAAGGGGTCAGCGGACTCAGCGTGGCCTTCGACCTTCCCACCCAGATCGGATACGACAGCGACCATGCACTGGCCGAAGGAGAAGTCGGAAAGGTTGGCGTTGCCATCGACTCGATCGAGGACATGCGTCGGTTATTCAAAGGCATCCCGCTCGACACGGTGAGTACATCCATGACTATCAACGCCACCGGGTTCATCTTACTGTCGCTCTATGCCGCAGTGGCCAAAGAACAGGGTGTTGACATCAAAAAACTCAACGGAACCATCCAAAACGACATCCTCAAGGAATATGCGGCGCGGGGCACATACATCTATCCGCCCCGCCCTTCCATGCGCATCATCACCGACATCTTCGAATGGTGCAGCGGGGAGATGCCCAAATGGAACACCATCTCCATCTCCGGTTATCATATCCGTGAAGCAGGCAGCACCGCCGCGCAGGAGATCGCCTTCACGCTTAGCAACGGGAAAGCCTATGTGCAGGCCGCACTGGAAAAAGGATTGGATATAAACGTATTTGGCAAACGACTTTCCTTTTTCTTCAACGCGCATAACAATCTTTTTGAAGAAGTAGCCAAGTTTCGGGCGGCCAGACGGATCTGGTCGAACCTCATGCGAGCACTCGGCGCCACCGATCCCAAAGCCTGTATGCTCCGTTTTCACACCCAAACCGGCGGCAGTACCCTCACCGCACAACAACCCCTGAACAATATCTCCCGCGTCACTGTGCAAACCCTGGCGGCTGTGCTTGGCGGAACGCAATCGCTGCACACAAATGGCTATGATGAAGCGCTGGGGCTCCCCACCGAGGAAGCCGCCCGCATTGCGCTGCGCACCCAACAGATCGTAGCTTTTGAAAGTGGTGTGGCCGATACGGCCGATCCGCTGGCCGGATCCTATTTCATCGAATCGCTGACCGATGAGATGGAACAAAAAGCACGTGCGTGGATGAATCAAATTGACGACCTGGGTGGCAGCGTACCGGCCATCGAGCAAGAATTCATGCAGCGCGAGATCGCACGAAGTGCCTATGCCTATCAACGCAAAGTAGAATCGAAGGAACAGATCGTCGTGGGACAAAACGCCTATACCACCGATGAATCGCTGCAAACCCCGGTTTTGAAAATAGACGATTCCATCCGCCTATTGCAAAGCGAACGGCTTGCCAACCTAAGAGCGCAACGAAATGCGACCAACGCCACACAATGCCTGGAAGCCGTTCGGGATAAAGCTGTCAGCGGCGAGAACCTGATGCCGGCCGTACTGGAGGCCGTTGAGAATAATTGCACGCTGGGTGAGATCTCAGATGTATTGAGAGGCGTTTTTGGGGAGCACAAGTGATCGATCAGGACTTCTTCACTTCCTTGGCCCACGCATCCTTCAGCCCGACGGTCTTATTGAATACTACTTTCTCGGAGCTGCTATCCTTGTCCAGCACAAAATACCCCTGACGTAAAAATTGAAACCGGTCTGTCAGCGTGGCTGTTGTAAGTGCCGGTTCGGCGTAGGCGGTTTGCACAACTTGTAATGACTCCGGATTTAAGAAGGATTTGAAATCGGCCTCGCTGTCGGTCGGATCTTCCACCGAGAATAAGCGGTCATACAACCGAAGCTCGACCGGAACGGCTTGCTCCCGGCTAACCCAATGCAGGGTTCCTTTCACGGAAAGGCCGCTGGTATCGGAACCGCTCTTGCTTTCGGGGAAGTAGGTGCATTTTAATTCGGTCACTTCACCCTGCTCGTCCTTGATCACTTCATCGCAACGAATGATATAGGCACTTTTCAGACGCACCATTTGTCCGGGCGCGAGGCGGAAAAATTTCTTCGGGGGATTTTCCATGAAATCGCTCCGTTCGATGAGCAGCTGGTTACTGAAGGGGATCTGGCGGTTACCGGCGGTTTCGGATTCAGGATTGTTCTCGCTGTTCAACCACTCTACTTGGCCGGAATGGTTGGTAAGGGTTACGAGCAGCGGATCGGCCACAACCATTCGGCGCAGGGCGATTTTGTTCAAGTGTTCCCGCACACAAAATTCCAACAGGCCTACATCCACCAGGTTCTCCCGCTTGGCAACCCCAATGCGGCTACAAAACTCTCGAATGCTCTCGGGGGTATAGCCACGGCGACGCAGTCCGCTGATGGTCGACATCCGGGGATCGTCCCACCCGCTCACGTGTCCTTCCTGCACCAGTTGCAGGAGCTTCCGCTTGCTGGTGACGGTATAGTTGATGTTGCGACGCGCGAATTCGTATTGGTGTGAGGGATAGATCTCGAGCTTTTCGATCAGCCAATCGTAGAGTTCGCGGTGTGGCACGAATTCGAGTGTGCAGATGGAGTGCGTGATGTTTTCGATGGAATCACTTTGTCCGTGCGCGAAATCATACATCGGGTAGATACACCACTTGTCGCCGGTGCGGTGATGAGGTGCATGCTTGATTCGGTAGAGGATCGGGTCGCGCATCAACATGTTGAGGTGCGTCATATCGATCTTAGCCCGAAGCGTACGGGCGCCGTCGGGAAATTCACCGGCTTTCATCCGAAGAAAAAGATCACGGTTCTCCTCGATGGTGCGGCTGCGGTAGGGACTGTTCACACCGGGCTGGGTGGGCGTTCCTTTTTGAGCGGCGATCTCCTCGGGTGTCAGGTCGTCTACATAGGCCAGTCCCCGGTCGATCAGTTTACAGGCATACTCGAAAAGCGTATCGAAATAATCGCTGGCGTAGCGTTCGTGTTTCCATTCAAAGCCCAACCAACGAACGTCTTCCTTAATGCTGTCGACGTATTCGGTTTCCTCGGTGGTGGGATTGGTATCATCGAACCGAAGGTTGGTATAGCCGGGGTAGCGTTGGGTGAGGCCAAAATTCAGGCAGATAGAAGAAGCGTGACCGATGTGCAGATAGCCATTGGGCTCCGGTGGAAAGCGCGTAACGATCTGCTGGTATTTACCAGCTTGAAGGTCCTGCTCGATGATCTCCTCCAAAAAATTTAAACTGCGTTCATCTGTCATAAGGAGGGGCAAAGATACAAAATGACGGCGGGTCAAGGCCGACAGTAACGACCGAGGAGATCGGACTGATCCGGGAACTGGGCGATCAGTTCAGATGCACAGGCCATCTCATGGTCATTGAAATGAAAGCCCGGCGAAACCGTGCAGCTTACCAGGCAGTATTCCGTGCCGGGTGCAGGTACTGCCGCAAACCAGTGGTTGGCGGGTATCGTTACTTGCAAGGCATGGTTTGGTCCCATGAAAATGGTTTCCGCGGGCGCTTGTTCGTGGAGGACCAGCAGTTGCAAAGTACCGCCTTCATGAAAATGCCAGATCTCATCGCTTCTGATTCGATGGAATGCGGCAAAATCACCGGCTTCCATCAGGAAAAGAATCGCCGTAGCGTGCGGTCTTCCGGCGGGAAAGGGATCCTGTTCGAGGTCGCCGGGAAAAACCGATTCCGAACAATAGGTTCGTTTGTAGAACCCTCCTTCGGGATGCGGTTCCAGTCCGAGTGTTTCGATCCGTTCGCGGGCGTTCATCAGAATCCTTTCTTGGGCGCTTGGCTTCCGCCCACGCCGATCTCGCTGGAGCCCAGTACGGTGATCTCCGACTTGATGAAATCCTTTTCCTCGGCCTTATAGATATTCTCCACGAATTGTTGTGGGTTGCGGTCGATGTAAGGGAACCAGGTGCTGTGGATCTGGATCATGATGCGGTGACCTTTTTTGAAGGTGTGCAGAACGTCTTGTAAGGGGATGTTCACGTCGGTGGGTTGTCCGGGTACGAACGGCTCCGGTTTTTCGAAACTGTTTCGGAAACGGCCGCGGAAAACTTCGCTGCGGACCAGCTGCTGGTAGCCGCCCATTACGATGTTCTTGGGATTGTGTTCGTAGTTCGGGTGATTGTCGGGGTACACATCGATGAGCTTCACGAAGAAATCGGCATCGGTGGTTGACAGGGCTACTTTTAGCTTGGCCAGGATCTCACCGGCAAGGGTAACGGGATCGGTAAGCGGATCGGTCTCGAAGGTGAGTACGTCGGGGCGACGGGAAGCGGCCCGTTGATCATCGCTCATGAAATTGCGGGGCGTGAAGGTGAGGCCTTCTGTCTGCGACGTATAGGGAACCGGCTTTGCAGGATCGCTGACATAAGAGAATCGCAGCGTGGCATCGGCCGGTTGATTTACGTAGAGTTTTCCATTTTGACCGAATGTCAGGGTAGCGGGTGCAATATCGGTAGGCGGCCAAACGTCGTAGCGTTGCCATTGTTTGGTGCCGGTGTTGAACATATAAGCTTCCGGTAGTTGAGGATCGGGCGCATCTTTGAGGTGATGGGCAAAGAAGGGTGCTTCGATATTCTTCAGAAAAAAGCTGGAGATGCTGTCGCCAAAATAGATATGATTGTGCGTGGTTTGTTTGGTTTCGTTCGACCATTGTCCGTGCGCGAATGGTCCCATGACAATACTATTTTTCGCTCCGGGGGTGGTGCGTTCGATCGTCTTGTAAATATTCAGGGGGCCGTATAAGTCCTCCGCATCGAACCAGCCGCCCACGGTGAGTACCGCCGGCTTGATCTTTTGCAAATGGGGCAGGATACTCCTTTTTTGCCAGAATGTATCGTAGTTGGGGTGATCGACGATCTGTTGCCAGAAGAAATTATCGTAATGGTATTTTTCGGTCACGTTTTTCAGCGGACCCAAGCGTAAATGAAAATTATATCCATCGCGGGGATTGCTGGCATAGAAACGCATGAGTTGCTGGGTGTACCAGTCGGTGCGGGTGGTATCTTTTTTCTGGTAACCGAAAACAGCGAAGGCGGCCGTGTAACTCTGCAGGTAAGCCCCCATGTGATGAAAATCGTCGAAAAAGAAATCTGAGATCGGGGCTTGTGGCGAGCAGGCTTTCAGGGCCGGATGCGCATCGGGCAGAGCGGCGGCCGTATAAAAACCCGGATAGGAGATCCCGTACATGCCCACGCGTCCATTGTTGTTTGGCAGGTTTTTGATCATCCAGTCGATGGCATCGTAGGTATCGGAACTTTCGTCGATCGCCTTTTTGTTTTTAGGATCGTTGCCCGGAATGTTGGGGGTCATGTTATTGAACTCCCCTTCGCTCATGTAACGACCGCGTACATCCTGAAAGGCCAGGATATATCCGTCGCGCACCAGATACCGGGAGGGATGACCACCGGTGTTGAAGCCCCGGTAGTCGGAGGCATTGTAGCAAGTACGATTCAATAAGATCGGATAGGTCTTGGAGCGATCCTTCGGAACGTACACCAGCGTGAAGAGCTTGATGCCATCGCGCATGGGGATCCGGTACTCGAAAACATCGTAGTTATCCTTCATGTACTGAACCTCGGAACCCTGACTGAAGGAAGTCATACAAGCGAATGAAAAAATCAGGAACGGAAGTAAAAACCGCATAGCAAAATAAGTTTGAAGAGTTTGAGAAGTTTGAGAAGTTTGAAAAGTTTGAGAAGTTTGAAGAGTTTGAGGAGTTGAAGGTAGGAAGAAATGGAACCAAATGATAGCTTTGCAAAAATCATGCGTATGCGTTTTTTTAGTTGGATCTTTCTGTTGACCGCCCTGATCGCTTGTGGCGATGGTGGCAAGTCCAATCCCGCGACGGAGTCTACTGAGATGAAAAAGGAACCGACGCTACCGGTGTTGGAAGTGACCGACCCGGCCCTGGCCGGCAGCTGGGTGTTGAGTGGACTCCCGCAATCCCCTACCCCTTTTTCCAAACTCTACCCGCGGCAGCGTCCGACCCTATACATTCAGCCCAACTTGAAGCTGATCTCCGGATCGACGGGTTGCAACCGATTCAGCGCAACCATCACCACGGTGGGGAACCAATTGAAATTCGCCGATTTCACGCGCAGCACGTTGGTCTGCGTAGGTGAAGCCGAGGCCACGTTTCTCAAAGCCTGGGAAAAAGCAACGAATTATTCTCTCCGGAATAACGATGAACTGGTTTGGGGGACGGATTCCGTTACCTGGATGGTATTCCGTCGTCGATGACCCTACCCTCTTGCCCCGAATAACAAACTGCCGATCCGAACCAGGTTGCTGCCTTCTTCGAGGGCGATGCGGAAGTCGTTGCTCATACCCATGGAGAGAGTTTGAAAAGTTTGAGCAGTTTGAAAAGTTTGAGTAGTTTG
>CAXRAX010000097.1:0-7770 GCA_964229195.1 Chitinophagaceae bacterium
TCCGAAAACGTCTCGTACGACTGCGACCACACCCCAGCCGACATCAATATACCAACCAAAAACAAAAAAGATTTCAGCATCATACTCAACACTAAACTCATAAACTCTAATAGAAGCTATCCAAACTATTTAAACTTCTCAAACTATTCAAACTTCTCAAAGAGTTGCTTTCAACTCGAGCAGGAACTGACGGATCTGTTTGAGTGATTGTATCGCGGCCATGTGCTGCTCCACTTTATCTCCTTTTTTCAGGTAATCCCGGGCACCGTCGATCGTGAATTTTCGCCGGCGCAGCAAGTCGTAGATGAGCACCAGGTTTTTGATGTCGACGGGACGAAAAAATCGATCGCCTTTTCGGTTCTTACGGGGTTGGAGCACATCGAATTCGGAGGCCCAGTAGCGGATCAGGGATTGTTTTTCCCGGAACATTAGGGCCACTTCGCCGATGGAATAGTATTGTTTTTTGAAGAGTTCTTCGTCGCCCGGGATCTCGATCCGGTCCACGTTCGCAGCATTCTCCTGCAACGAGCGACGCCCTCTTTTGCCGGGCGTATCAGAGCGTGGGATGCCAAGGCGTGGACTATTCATTTCAACGGGGACTTCGGTGTTGGTTTCCACCGGAGCGGGCTTTGGGGAACGGACCGGTTTCAGTTTATGGGGCGGAGGCGGAGGGATCAGGGTATCCTCGTCTCCGAATGAAAACGTGATCTGGGTTAGGGGTTTGGCCATATCCGGTGCTTTACTGCGTAAAGTTATCGGAGGGTTGGCCTTCCTCGCTTGAACGAAGTTACAGTGTGGAAAAGTATGTGCCAGCAGGCATTAATCCAGACTTTGGTTGCTGGCAGCAGCTTTTTTCAGCAATTGATCGAATTGTGCGGGTGTCAGGTCGTTGTAGAAAAAGTAAACCGGATCGATGCGTTGGTTGAATTTGATGACCTCGTAGTGACAGTGCGGGCCGGTAGATTTACCCGTACTGCCTACCCAGCCGATCACTTCTCCGCGTTTGACGGTTTGTCCCACCCGGGCTTTGATGCGCACCATATGGCCGTACAGGGTTTGATACCCGTAACCATGATCGATGGTAACATAATTCCCGTACCCGCTGCCTTTGTTGCCTGCGTGGCTGACCCGCCCGTTGGCTGTGGCGTAAATGGGGGTTCCTTGGGGGGCGGTAAAATCGAGTCCCTGATGTAGTTTTTGCGTTTTGTAGATCGGGTCGATCCGGAAACCAAATCCGCTCGCGATCCGGTTGAGGTTACGATTGGAGACGGGTTGAATGGCCGGGGTATGGGCTAGCAACGTGGCTTTGTCCTTCACTAGGTCCTCCACCGTCTGATACGATTTCTCCTGCATTTTCATACGGGCCGATAAGGCATCCAGTGTTCGGGTGATGGAGGGAACGAGTTCATCGGAAGGCATCCGTTCGATCTTTTCGATCTCGAGCACCTCGGCCTCCAGCTGGGCCCGGGCGCTGTCGGGAATAGGGCTGGCCTCAAAAATGGAACGATACACCTCGTTGTCGCGTTTTTCCAACTCGGCGAGTTTGATATCGATCGACTGCAGCTTATCTCCCAATTCCTCGTATTGATCCCGGAGGTAGCGGTTCTGTGATTGCAGGTATTTTTCCTGAGGCGACCCAATGAAGCGAAAAGCGGCAAAGGCGATCAGTCCCGCCGTCACCAACGAAGCGGCGATAAAACCAAATATGCGCAGGAGCCGTACACGCAGCGGCGTCTCGTGCTTTTCATATTGCAGCGTCTGGGTATTGAAGATGAATTTGACCTGCTTCATGGGGGGAGGTGAGGGGTTCGGTAAGACCCGATTCGCTTACCTTTGCACCGACAAAGATACCCGCTCTTCCCGAATTGCATTCACCATGACCGCTGCTCAGATCCGACAGGCATTTTTGGACTTTTTTGCATCGAAAGGACACGCGATCGTGCCCTCGGCCCCCATTGTGGTCAAGAACGATCCGACCTTGTTGTTCACCAACGCCGGGATGAACCAATTCAAGGATTTTTTCCTCGGCAACCGTGTCCCCGATCACCGCCGCGTGGTCGATACCCAGAAATGTTTGCGTGTCAGTGGCAAGCATAACGACCTGGAGGAAGTGGGGGTGGACACTTACCATCACACCATGTTTGAAATGCTCGGCAATTGGAGTTTCGGCGACTACTTCAAGAACGAGGCCATTGCCTGGAGCTGGGAATTGCTTACGGAGGTTTATAAGATCCCGAAAGACAGGTTATATGCCACCGTGTTCGAGGGAGATCCTAAGGAAGGCCTTCCGCCTTCCTCCATTGCCTTGGCCAAGTGGAAGGAGCTGTTGCCCGAGGATCGGATCGTTTTCGGAAACAAGAAAGATAATTTTTGGGAGATGTGCGATACGGGTCCATGCGGACCCTGCAGCGAGATCCATGTTGATTGTCGCCCTGACGAAGAAAGAAAGAAAATACCCGGACGCGACCTGGTGAACAAAGACCATCCGCAGGTGATCGAGATCTGGAACAACGTATTCATCCAGTTCAATCGGAAAAAAGACGGATCGCTGGAACCCTTGCCTGCTACCCACGTCGATACGGGTATGGGACTCGAACGACTGGTACGGGTATTGCAAGGGAAATCTTCCAATTACGACACCGATATTTTTTCAGGTACCATTCAGACAACGGAGCGGATCACGGGTCGAACCTACGATGGCAGCGATACCCGCGAGGCAGTCGCATTTCGGGTGATCGCCGATCACATCCGGGCGATCGGATTTACCATAGCCGACGGGCAACTACCCGCCAATACCGGTGCCGGCTATGTGATCCGTCGCATCCTGCGTCGGGCCGTTCGGTATTACTATTCTTATTTGAGCTATCAAAAGCCCTTGTTGCATCAATTGATCCCGGTGCTGGCCAAACAATTCGAGAGCGTATTTCCTGAGCTGCAGCAGCAAGTCGATTTCGTCAGCAAGGTGGTTCGAGAAGAGGAGGAATCATTCCTCCGCACCTTGGAGAAAGGCTTGCGCCGGATGGATGATATCCTGGGCTCGGCCAAGAAGGGAATGGTTGCCGGTAAAGACGCTTTTGAGCTATACGATACTTATGGTTTTCCGATCGACCTGACGCGGCTGATCGCACTGGAGCATCAGTTGCAGGTGGATGAGTCTGGCTTCGAGCAGGAAATGAAGCAACAAAAAGACCGAAGCCGTGCAGCCGGTGCTATTGATGCGGAAGATTGGGTGGTTCTGACGGAAGGCGGCAGTGTGTTTGTGGGATATGATTCGTTGATGGCCGAGACACGTATCCGTAAATACCGAAAAGTAACGGCGAAGGGAAAAACGGCCTATCAGGTGGTGTTGGATCAAACGCCTTTCTATGCGGAGAGTGGTGGACAGGTCGGCGATCAGGGCTGGCTCGTTGTGGGTGATATCAAATATGACGTTGCCGATACCAAAAAAGATAATGATCTCATCATTCACTTTCTGACCGCTTTACCTGCGGATCCTTCCCAGCCGATGCAAGCGATGGTGAATGCCGATCTGCGGTCGCTCACGACCGTGCACCATTCGGCTACGCACTTGTTACACAGTGCCCTTCGTCAGGTCTTGGGTACGCACGTGGCCCAGAAAGGTTCTTTGGTGAATGCTGAGCAATTGCGATTTGACTTTTCTCATTTTGCCAAAGTGACCGATGCCGAGTTGGAGCAGATCGAACAGCTCGTCAATCAAAAGATCCGGGAGAATGTTCCGGTTGTAATTAAATCTTTGCCGAAAGAGGAGGCTTTGAAATTAGGAGCCATGGCATTGTTCGGGGAGAAATATGGTGATGTGGTGCGGGTCGTGATCATGGATCCAAGCTATTCAGTGGAGCTTTGTGGCGGCACCCATGTGGGATCCACTGGCGCGTTGGGGTTATTCAAGATCTTGTCGGAATCGGCGGTGGCCGCCGGGGTTCGGCGCGTAGAGGCGGTTAGCGGCGCGACCGCCTTTGAATGGATGCAGGAGCAGTACCGTTCAATGCGTTCGATCAAGGAAATATTGAAAACGCCAAATCCGCCTGTAAAGGCCATTGAGCAATTGCAAGAGGAACTTTCGCAGTTGCGGAAACAAGTGGAGACGATGGAGGTCAAGCAACTCCAGTCGCTCGTGCCCGACCTGGAACGATCGCTGCTTCAAGAAAAGGGACGTTCATACATCGGATCAATGGTGGAGGTTTCTTCATCCGATGCATTGAAAAAATTGTGCAATGACCTGCGCAGCCGCGGAGTAGATCGCTTGGTTGTGTTGACTGCTACTATTCAGGGCAAGGCCTCGGTAGCGATAGGGGTCAGTGATGCGTTGGTTAAGTCTGCCGGTCTGAACGCCGGTAAGATCATCAAGGAAATTGTTGCACCACTCATACAAGGTGGGGGTGGCGGGCAACCCGGCTTGGCAACGGCGGGCGGTCAGGATGTTTCCCGGTTGACCGCTGTTTTCGAGGCAGTACGTGCCTGTTAGGCCTTTTCTTTAACATTTTTTAGAGGACTCCACTTGGTTTGGTTGAGTAGATTCGCCCAATATTTTTAATCAACTGACTATGCGTATCTGTTTTTTTATTCTTGCCGGACTTTTTTTGGGGTTAGTAACATCGGCGCAAAAACCCATCGAAAGAAACGTAGAAACTCGAGTGATTATCCGGGACGGCTCTGGAAACGGTGAAAAGCCCTTCGTGATCATCGATGGCAAACCGGGAGGGGATCTTCAGTCGCTCAGTCCCGATCAAATCCTGAGCGTGGATGTCTTGAAAGGAAATGCTGCCACCTCGTTTTATGGTGCGGACGGAAAGAATGGCGTGATTATCATCAAGACCCGGTCGGGATCCGATACCGATACCTTACCCATTGGCAATAAAAAAGTGGAGCGTATCGTCACGGTGAACAAGATCCGTAAATCGGATGGGGCGAAAGACACCACTATAATAATGTCCGATTCCATTACGGTCAACGTAGATGGCGATCGGATTGAGATCAAGGGAATGCCTTCCCTGCGAGGTGGAGATCGAATCATACAAGGATTTCCTCTTCCTGATCTGGAAGGGGCGTTTTGGGCAGACCAATCAGCACCTAAAGTGGGTGTGTCGGTTCAGGATACCGAGGAGGGTAAGGGCGTGTTGGTAACAGCGGTGGTTTCGAATGGAGCTGCGGCAAAAGCAGGCATTCAAGTTGATGATCGGATCGTCTCCGTCGATCAAATAGCGACCCTTGATGTGGATGCGTTAAAGCGGGCGATTGGGGAGACGAGGAACAGACGCTCTGTAATGGTCCGACTGTTTCGCGCGAAGAAGGAGATGAATATTGAGCTGGTTTATCCGAGAGAAATCAAACGAGCCGATCTCTGATTGGCTGCTGTCTATTCAAGTAAAAGCCCCGATCTTGATCGGGGCTTTTTTATACGCTTTTGGAAGTGTGTCATTTCAGGACCTCTGCTAATTTTTTAGACAGTTCGGGTCCGCGCAAGTTCTCTGCTACAACTTTTCCTTGCGGATCGACCAGCACATTGTAGGGGATGCCTTCGATTCTATACATGGGAACGACCAGACTGTTCCAGAATTTCAGGTCACTGACCTGTGTCCAATCCAGTTTATCCTCGCGGATGGCATTGAGCCAATCTTGTTTTCCATCTTCTCGGTCCAGCGAAACCCCCAGCACCGTGAAATTTTTGTTTTTGAATTGCTGGTAGGCAGCTACCACCGTAGGGTTTTCCATTCGACAAGGCCGGCACCAACTGGCCCAGAAATCGACCAGTACCCATTTGCCTCGGAAAGAATTCAGGGCGATCGGTTTCCCATTGGCATCGGGCAGCGTGAATTCGGGTGCGGTTTGTCCGATCAACCCTTTACTTTTTTGGATCTCTTCCTCCAGTTTTCGTTGAAACGTGGTGAGTCCGTTGTGGTCGGGGAATCGGGCACTCAGTTGAGTCAGCCGTTGCTGGATCTCTTCCAGGGTAAAGGGATTCATGCCAAATGCCGGATTAGAGGCGGCGCCCTGATAAAATCCGAGGATCAGCATGTAAGTGCTGGGAGTGCTGGCTTGGTTTAGTGCGGAATCTGCCTGGGTCGACAAAGCGCGGGCTTGGGCAAGCATGTTCTCCTGAACGGAACGAATCAGGCTGTCCGGTTTTCTCAGTTGCAACAGGGTGTCCAGTCCGATCCGGTTCTTCAGTAAGGCACGCAGACCGTCGTTCAGGACAGATGAGAAATCGCGTATTTGTTGCGAGGCTGAGGAGCCGGAGACAGTGTAGGTGGGATTTAATTGTCCGTCCACCCGTTCAAACGTTACGGTTACGTTTACCTTTTTGCTGTCATTCACGACCACGAACAACGGATAGGGTTGTTGAGCCGGACGCACGTAGTAGATACGGTCCTCTGCTGCCGGTGCATTCAGGGTGAACTCTCCGGATTTATCCGGACGAACCGAATCTACCACAGCAGGCCGGTTGGTTTCCATGGGCACTTCCTCCAAATAGAGAAGATCAAAGGTGGTATCCTGAAGGGTTCCCTCTACCCGAAAGGCTTGATTGCCGGGTTTGCCAGAGGTACAGGCTTGAAGCAGGATGAAGGCCAGGGAGGGGAGGAGGATTCGTATCATGAAGCAATGATTATTCGATAAAGGTACTAAAGAAAAACCCCGGCGTGGGCCGGGGTTTTAGTTCAGCGTTCAGCGTTAGATTTAGTATCCGGGGTTTTGGGAAATGATCGGGTTTTGGATGATCTCGTTTGCGGGGATCGGCCAAATGAATCGATAGTCGCCATAAGGAATACCAGCCTGACCGGGTGTGTAAGGAAGACCACAACCGTACATTGCCAATCCTTGAGCACCATTCACTGCTTTGGCCGGAATGCCACCGGTGGTGAAATCAGTTTCTTGCGACAGGCGGGAAATATCAGCCCAGCGTTTGCCCTCGCAGAGGAACTCGATGCGGCGCTCCAGCAGGATGGCACGGATCAGTGCAATTCTATCAGCGAAGTCAGTAGCCAGATATTGCATGGTAGCAGGGGTGGGCAGTGCCCGGTTGCGAACGGTGTTCAGCAGATCGATGGCGCGCTGCGATACGCCGGTAGCCAAACGAGCTTCGGCCTCCGCTTGCATCAGGAGCACTTCTGCATAACGAACTTGAGGAGCGAAATCGGAGCGACCGACATAGTCACGGTACTTATTAGTAAAGAAGCTGGCACCTCCGTTGGCATTGGTACCGCTTACATAAAGCAGCGTACGGCGTAGGTCGTCGCAACGCCAACCGGTGTTGTTCCACAAGATCGGGGAGATGGCAACCAGTCCGCGTGCACCGAGGTTGGCAGCACCCAGCATAGCAGCCAAGGCTCCGTTTACTCCGGTATTATCCAAGGCATCGTTCCGTACGGAGAAGATGCTTTCAGAAGAACTGTTGTTGGCAAAAGGTCCATCCGGAGCAGCGGTCAGTGCCCAGGAACCGATCGGAGAAACTACTGAGGTTGGAGCCAACGGATTGACGGTACCGGGTACCAGTTTGTCGCCTTCCGTTTTCACGGCAGCCCAGTTACCCATGTGCCTGTACAACCGCATATTGAGTGCAAGGGCGGCTGCCTTGGTGGCGCGAACCGTACGGGCGTTGCCGGTAGTGATGGCAGCCATGTTGGTTTCTGCAAAATCCAGGTCACGCAGCATGCGGCGATAAACGGTATCGCTCACGGCGCGGGGCAGGTTACGAACCTGGTCTACGGTGGAGGGTACGTTTACGGCGAAATCGCGGTAAGGAACACCTAC
>CAXRAX010000098.1:0-20636 GCA_964229195.1 Chitinophagaceae bacterium
TTATTTACCCATTGGCCGCGAAATGAATTGTTTGTAAATGTGCCTTCGAGCTTTCCGTTTTCTTGGTAACTACCAGTTGCAAGATCTCCTTGAATAAAGAGTCGTAATTCTCCGAAATTTCCTTTAAATAGTCTGTTAGTGCTTTTAGTATCCATGGGGTTGGTTTTATGCTTCGAAATATCATTAAATTTATAATTTTTATTTCGATCATTTGATAATTAATTAAATGTTCAGTGCATATTTTAAGTATTAGAATATAATTTGTTGTAACAAAAAATATCAATCATTGAAGCCATGATGAAGGATGTGATGATTAATCAGTTTCTGTCACACGGTAAAAAATGAACTTCTAACCACTCGCATCAATTCTATTTTCGGTCAAATCGCTTTGCTATCAATGACTTCAGGAAAAGCAAAAAAGGCAACCCAGATTCAGATTGCTTTTTTGGAAGTCGTGTAGTCCCGACAGGAATCGAACCTGTATCAAAAGTTTAGGAAACTTCTATTCTATCCATTGAACTACGGGACCAAAGGGCCCAGCCAACATCTGTTAGGCGGGCAAGCCGTAAAATTATGATTTTCATTCTCTGTCTGCGCGAATGAAAATGCTACGACCTGATAGCCAACTTTTTGGCTTGATACTTGTTTTGACGGAGGTGTCGTTCGGCCGACTTTTGTCACCTTTCACACCCCCGAATTGCCCTAATTTTGCCACCCCTAATCAACCGAACATGGAAAGCAATCCTAAAAACACGTACAACGTCAATAGTGAAAGTAAATGCCCCTTTACCGGCGGTATGTTGAAAAAAGCTGCCGGCGGCGGAACGCACAACCGCGACTGGTGGCCCAATCAACTCAAGCTGAACATCCTTCGTCAGCACTCCGACCTCTCTAATCCGATGGGCGATACCTTCGACTACGCCTCCGAATTCAAATCACTGGACCTTGCTGCCGTTAAGAAAGATATTATCGAGGTCATGACCACCTCGCAGGACTGGTGGCCGGCCGACTATGGACACTACGGACCTTTCTTCATTCGCATGGCCTGGCACAGCGCCGGAACCTATCGTATCGCCGACGGACGTGGCGGTGGCGGCACAGGTGCCCAACGCTTCGCCCCCCTCAACAGCTGGCCAGATAATGCCAACCTCGACAAAGCCCGCCTGCTGCTCTGGCCCGTCAAACAGAAATACGGACGTAAACTCTCCTGGGCCGACCTCATGATACTCGCCGGCAACTGTGCCCTCGAATCAATGGGATTCAAAACCTTCGGATTCGGTGGCGGACGTCCCGACATCTGGGAGCCCGAAGAAGATATCTACTGGGGTTCCGAAACCGAGTGGCTGGGCGATAAACGCTATACCGGCGACCGCGACCTCGAAAACCCACTCGCCGCCGTGCAAATGGGATTGATCTATGTCAACCCCGAAGGACCCAACGGTAATCCCGACCCAATCGCGTCTGCCCGTGACATCCGCGAAACCTTCGGACGCATGGCCATGAACGACGAAGAGACCGTGGCACTCATCGCCGGCGGACACACCTTCGGAAAAACACACGGTGCCGCTGATCCAACCAAATACGTCGGACCCGAACCCGCCGGTGCTACCCTCGAAGAACAAAGCATGGGATGGAAAAACACCTTCGGAAAAGGAAACGCCGAAGACACCATCACGAGCGGATTGGAAGGTGCCTGGACCACCACACCCACCCAGTGGAGCAACAATTATTTTGAAAATCTATTCGGATACGAGTGGGAACTGACCAAAAGTCCAGCCGGTGCCCATCAATGGAAACCCAAAGGCGATGCCGGTGCCAACACCGTCCCCGATGCGCATATCCCAAATAAGAAGCACACGCCGATCATGCTCACCACCGATATCGCCCTGCGGATGGACCCGGCATATGAGAAGGTATCTCGTCGTTTCTACGAAAACCCCGATCAGTTCGCTGATGCCTTCGCCCGCGCCTGGTTCAAACTCACGCACCGCGACATGGGTCCGCGTACCCGCTACCTCGGCTCCGAAGTACCCACCGAAGAACTCATCTGGCAAGACCCCGTACCGCCCATCAACCATGCATTGGTGGATGATAATGATATCAAAGACCTGAAGTCGAAGATCCTTTCATCTGGCCTGACCATCTCACAGCTCGTCTCCACCGCCTGGGCCTCCGCCTCCACCTTCCGCGGAACCGATAAACGTGGGGGTGCCAATGGTGCTCGCATTCGATTGGCGCCACAAAAATTCTGGGAAGCGAATAATCCCGCCCAATTGTCCAACGTGCTGGATACATTGGAAGGCATTCAGAAAGCATTCAATACTTCAGCCTCCGGCGGAAAGAAAATTTCATTGGCCGATCTGATTGTGCTCGGCGGTGTAGCCGCCATTGAGGAAGCCGCTAAAAAAGGTGGTCACTCCGTAGTCGTTCCGTTCCGCCCGGGTCGTACCGACGCCACTGCCGAACAAACCGACGTGGACTCCTTCGCAGTACTTGAACCCAATGCCGACGGATTCCGCAACTACGTCAAGAAAAAATTCCATGCCCATGCAGAAGATATGCTGGTCGATAAGGCCCACCTGCTAAACCTCACCGCACCGGAAATGACCGCATTGGTTGGCGGCATGCGCGCCTTAGGTGCCAATTGGGATGGATCCGACCACGGCATCTTCACACAATCGCCCGGTACACTCACCAATGATTTCTTTTTGAACCTGCTCGACTTTAACATCCAGTGGCAGGCGGTCAATGAGCGCAAAGATGTTTTTGAAGGACGCGACCGGAAAACCGGTCAGGTAAAGTGGACCGGAACGCGGGTCGATCTCATCTTTGGCTCCAACAGCGAACTCCGTGCCCTGGCAGAAGTGTATGCCTGTGCCGACGGAAATGGGAAGTTCGTGACCGATTTTGTGCAGGCTTGGGTAAAGGTGATGGAGAATGATCGTTTTGAATGAGCTGCGTAATTTGATTCTTTGGAAAAATGACAGAATTGTTGTAGCGACTTTTTTCAAAACGAAAAATGTCACGAACACTCAGACAATCAGCCAATTAGTAATTAAATATTATTATATTTGTTTAGTTTATATTGAAATTTTACGTTAGATGATTGAACGAAAAACAAATTGACCGAGCAGGAGCTAATTCAGGGATTGATAATTGGGGAAGAGAGTGCTTACCGTTCGCTGGTTGATCAATTCCAGGTACCGGTATACAATACCATTCTAAGTTTGGTGCAGTCCGAACCTGATGCCGAAGATCTGGCCCAGGAGGTATTTCTTCAGGTCTTCCGGTCAGTGAAACAATTCAAAGGGGAGTCAAAACTTTCTACTTGGATCTATCGCATCGCCACCACCAAATCCATCGATTTTATTCGAAGCAAAAAAAGCAAGAAGCGCTTTGCCTTCATCTATCGACTGGGTGCTCCCGGCGATAAGGAAAACGTTTCGATACCTGATTTTCATCACCCCGGCGTGGTATCCGAGCGAAAGGAACAAGCCGCGCAACTCTTCCAAGCGATCGCACAACTTCCAGAAAATCAAAAGACTGCATTTATACTGACCCGCCTTGAGCAACTCTCGCACGCAGCGGTAGCGGAGATCATGGGTATTACCGTGCCGGCGGTTGAATCGCTTCTGCATCGGGGCCGCGTTAACCTAAAAAAACTATTGGATAAAAAGGCTGATTTGATGTGAATGTTTTTGATTCCCGTTACGTCAAAATGGATTGCTTATGCCTGCCAGCCATACTCAAGACGATATTTTTTTCTGCATCGATGGTATCCGACGTGCCGAACCCAAGCCTTTTTTTACGACCCGCGTCATCAACCGTTTTCGGAAGTATGAAGAAGAAAGTACCGTTTCTGTCATAACTCGAATGGGTTGGGCCGTTACGCTTTTGATCATATTGATCATCGGTAACGGACTATTGTTATACACCTCCTCTCGTTCCAATGATCAGGCGATCCGTAAATGGCGATCTACCACCCCTCGTTGGGTAGTGGAGTACACGGAACATCCCGGAACATCTGTTTACAGTACGCCCAACCCCTAATGTCATGAAGCGCGAACAGCTCTTTTTTGTGATCGTCATTGTATTGATCCTAGTCAATACCGGGTTATTACTTCACCACTATTTTTTTTCCTCGCATGCGATAAAGCACGAACATGGGATCGACAGAAGTTGGATCGTGACAGAAGTGGGACTAACCAAAGCGCAGGAGGAGAAACATATCCAAATGCGGAAGGCCTATTTTGGGGAACTTCGTGTGTTGAATGATTCCATTCGTGCGATCCGCGCCCGCTTTGTTGCCCTTTCCGCCGATCAGGAACTCACCGATAGCTTGAGCCAAGTGTGGACCGACTCCATCAATCGTTGGCATCGCCGGGCCGATGAATTGGCCTTTCAACATACGCGCCGGGTACGAACCATCTTGGAGGAAAATCAAAAACCTCTGTGGGACTCAATCGTTCAGGTGATCATGCTTCGGCAACGAGAGGATTGATCTACAGCCACCCTCCGATCAGTCCTGATAAATACGATCTACCGCATCCCTGTATTTTTCCAGAACGACCTTTCGCTTCACCGATAGTTTCGGGGTCATTTCACCTGTATCCACACTCCATTCCCTCGAAAGCAGTTCAAAACGCTTCACCTGCTCTACGTGGTTGAAGAATTTGTTGAAGCTCTCGACCAATTCCCGATATAACTCCTTCACTTTTTCCAGTCGGATCAGTTTTTCCGGATCGGTCTCGGTAATGCCTTGTTTGTAGGCCCACTCCTGCAAGCTCGGAAAAGCCGGAACGATCAATGCCCCCACGAACTTGCGCTCCGACCCTACGACCATCACTTGCTCGACGAAAGGTGATTCTTTCAGTTTGCTTTCGATGGGCAACGGTGCTACATATTTTCCGCCACTGGTCTTGAACAATTCTTTTTTCCGGTCCGTGATCTTCAGAAATCCTTCCTTGGAGAACGTACCGATGTCGCCCGTACAAAACCATTCGCCTTGCATCACCTCGGCCGTGAGGTCAGGGCGTTTGTAATAGCCCATCATGATGTTGGGTCCTTTGCAGAGGATCTCTCCGTCCTCTGCCAGTTTCACCTCCACGTGTTCGATGAGGGGTCCGACCGTGCCAAACGCTCGACCCGACTCATCATACCGATTCACGGAAATGACCGGCGAGGTTTCCGTTAATCCGTATCCCTCCATCACCACCAGTTTGGCGGCAGTAAAAATTCGAATGAGCCGAACCTGACAAGCCGCTCCGCCGGTAACAATGCATTTTACATTCCCGCCCAGGGCCTCGCGCCATTTTTTGAAGATGATCTT
The DNA here is from genome assembly GCA_964229195.1 of Chitinophagaceae bacterium. Lineage (GTDB taxonomy): Bacteria > Bacteroidota > Bacteroidia > Chitinophagales > Chitinophagaceae > JJ008. The sequence continues at coordinate 5,330 of CAXRAX010000098.1, forward strand.
GTTGGCCAGTGCGAGTTGGATGCGATAGCCCAATGGAAGGGATTGATTGATCTCAAACTTCTCGGCCAGTCCGTGTGCCCAGAAAAACAACTTCCGCGCTACCCCGGTGAGTTGATTTCCTTTCGCCATGATCTTATCGTATACTTTTTCGAGCAGGCGGGGAACAGTCGTGAACAGATGCGGTTTCACTTCTTTCAGGTTATCGCCGATGGTCTCCAAACTCTCGGCATAATAGATCGCCGTGCCATTGAAGGCATAGAGGTAAGTGACCACGCGTTCGAAGATGTGATTCAGCGGCAGAAAACTCAGGGCCCGCATATTATCGCCGGGTGGAAAATAAGGTTTAGCTGCCATGGTATTCGACAGAATATTGCGGTGCGATAGCATGACGCCCTTCGGTACGCCCGTGGTGCCGGAGGTGTAAATGATAGTGACCAGGTCCTCGTGTTCCACCGCATCCCGAAGGGCCGGGAGCTTGGAACGAGAGGCATCTGTTGCGGCTTGCATCACCTCTTTCCAATGCCGGGCATTGGCTACGTGCTCGAAGGTGAAGATGGCTTGCAAGGCCGGGAGTTTGGATTGAAGGCTGCTTACTTTCAGGAATAACTCTTCGTCGTTCACGAATACCATCTTTACGGCTGCATCGGAGAGAACGAACTCCAGTTCATTGACGCTGATGGTCGGATAAATGGGCGTCAGGATGGCACCGATCTGTTGAACCGCCAGGTCGAGCATTACCCATTCGGGACGATTTTTGGAGATGACCGCGATCTTGTCACGACCTTCGGCGGTGCGGTCGCCCGGACCAATTCCCATGGCGATGAGTCCGGCACTAAGCTGATCAACGGTCTCCTTGACCATGACCGTACTATATTTCTTCCACTGCCCGCCTTCCTTCGCAGCGAGCATATCTTCCAATGGCTTATTGGCCAATTGCCATTCCAGGCAATCAAATAATCGACGGGGCGTTTGCATAGCAATCGTTTTGTAACTACTGATTTTTCTAAAATAGCGAAAAACAGCGTTCCAAACTTCGGGGGTGGCGTGAACTTCTTAATCTCCTGAACCTCAATTCATCCTTAGGATAAAACCAGGGATGGATGCGGGCGATCGCCCTTAGCGTAAAGTGTGGTAGTATTGTCCCGCCGGCACCCGGAATACCCGGTTTTGCTGAAATTGCTGGAATCGGGCCCACGTTTCCGCATGCTCCTTTTTCCACGTTTCGTGCCGGGCCTGTGTTTCGGGAGTCAGGAACAGCCATTGATTATAGGCCTGAAACAGATCGGCCTGTAGCCATTGACGCTGGGCATCAAATAATTTGAAGGGGAATTGCTTGCCCGGACCATCGAACCAGCTCAACAGAAACCGGGTACGTATCTGTGTCAGCGTTTCGGTATCGATGCCCTTGGCCGTGAGGGAAACCTGTTTTGCCATTTCCGTCAAATAGGCTTTACCGAACGGGTTATTCGTTTTTTCGGCCAGCAACCCGAGATCATCATCCGCAAACAATTTTTCCTTGTATCCTTTCAGCAATAATTCTCGCATCGATTGGCCACGTTCGCTGAGTCCCTCTAGGTTCACAAAGATCTCCCCGTAGAGAAGTCCCCATATCTTTTCCGTCGTATAATAATAATAGAGGGCAGCATTGTAGTAATTCCCTCCAAAACCCGGATCCACCTCGATGCCTTTTTCCCATAGATCGATCGCGCGGGTGTCTTTGGCGGACCAAAGCAGTTCACCGTACTCACTGTGAAGGGGACCACTATTTGAGAATTTCTTCAACCCTTTTTTATAGTATTTCTCACATTCTTTTACTTCTTCGAGCGCCTTGAATACATTGCCGGCCAGCTGAAAGCATATGACATCGGCATCGGGACGATCGCAGAGGACGATCACTTTTTCTCTGGCACGCGCATAGTCGCGTTTGAGCGTGTAAGCAAGCACCAAGTCCTTATTCAATTCCAGGTCATCGGGCAGTTGGATGAGGGCACGCCGCAGCACCAGTGCCGCATTGTCAAAATCGCCTGATTGTAAAAAGTTTTTTGCTCTCGATCTCAGCGTAGATACCGACTCCTCCGGTTGTGCCAGAACACTGCAGGTGAACAGGCAGGCCATAAAAAAAATGGGCAGTCGATTATTCATACGATCGGTAGATGCTAAAATAAACAGAATTCCCTCCGGGAATTGTTAAATGAGATGCGTCAGCAATCCGTCTCGCAGCTTGGGTTCGAACCAGGTACTCTTGGGGGGCATCACCGATCCGCTGTCCGCAATATCAAACAACTGGTGGATGCTCACCGGATACAGGCTGAAGGCAATGGCCATTTCTCCGCTATCGACCCGCTTCATCAATTCGCCGAGCCCACGAATCCCCCCTACGAAATCGATCCGGGTGTCGGTGCGTTGATCCCGCACGCCCAATAGTTTGTCCAACACCCGATTGGAAAGCAAACTCACATCCAGTATGCCGATGGGATCTTCCGTCCATGTACCCGGTCGCGCTTGCAGGCGATACCATTTTTTGTTGAGGTACATACCGAATGCATGCAGTTGAGCCGGACGAACCGGTTCGGTTTCCTGAAAGATCAGAAAATCTTCCTCCAGGGCCTTGAGCAGGTCGCTTTCCGTGTGTCCGTTCAGGTCTTTCACTACCCGGTTATAATCCAGAATGGCAAGTTGATCGGCCGGGAACAGGGTGGTCAGGAAGAACTTGGCCGCTTCTGAGTCGGGCAGGGCGGCGGCCACTTTGGCGGCAGAAGCCGCACGGTGATGGCCATCGGCGATGTAAGTAGCCGGAACTTTTTCCAAAAAGATCGAGGTGATCTGATCGACGGTCTCGCGTCTGTCTACTACCCAAACCCGATGCGCCACGCCGTCGTTGGCCGTGAAGTCATAGATGGGAGAATGTGATTTTTTCCATTCATCTACCAGCCGATCCATTTCATTCACTTCCCGGTAGGCGAGAAATACGTTTCCGGTTTGTGCCCGAACCGTGCGCATGTGATCGATCCGGTCTTTTTCTTTTTGGGGGCGGGTGAATTCATGTTTTTTGATCAGGTCGTTTTGGTAGTCACCAACCGACGAGAGGGCGACCAGTCCCGTCTGCGACCGACCATTCATCACCAATTCGTATAAATAGTAGCAGGGCTTGCTCTCCTGAAACAACAATTCCTTACGAACCATCGCATCCAGGTTTTCCTTGGCTTTGTCGTACACGGCTTGGCTGTGCAGGTCTGTTCCCAAGGGCAGATCGATCTCCGCTTTGGTCACATGTAAAAACGAATGGGGATTGCCTTGCGCCTCCGCTGCGGCCTCTTGACTATTGAGAACATCATAGGGTCTGGAGGCAACGGCGGCCGCGAGTGCGGTTTGGGGGCGAAGGGCGGCAAAGGGTTTCAGGGTGATCATGCGGAGGTTAAAATTAGAGCGAGCGTTGGCTATCCGTGTGTACGGGCGAAGTCTTTCATGAGTGTTGTCAAGGCCACGACGCTTTCCAGCGGAAGGGCATTGTATAGTGATACGCGGAATCCGCCCAGGTTTCGATGTCCTTTGATGCCGATCATACCGGCATCCGCACAGGCTTTTGAGAAGGCTTCCTCGATGCGGGGATCTTTGATCGTAAAGACAGCGTTCATGTGACTTCGGTCGGTTGCGTTCACCGGGCATTCAAAAATCGGACAGGCATCCAGTGTTTCATACAGCAGTTGGGAGCGTTGCCGACTTCTTTTTTCCATTTCCCCGATCCCGCCTTCGTGCTTGACCCAGCGAAGGGTCAGCAAGGCCACGTACACCGCAAAGACGGGAGGTGTATTGAGCATGCTGGCTTCCCGGATATGTTCCCGGTAATCCATCATGGTGGGAATCCGTCGATCGGTTTTGCCCAGCAGGTTTTTGTTGACAATGACCAGATTCACGCCGGCCGCACCCATATTTTTTTGGGCACCGGCATAAATCAATCCGAATCGATCGAACGGGAGGGAACGACTCAAAATATCACTGCTCATATCGGCCACCAACGGTAAGTCTACGTTCAGCGGCAATTGCTGCCACTGCAATCCGTGTATGGTCTCATTGGTAGTGAGGTGAAGATATTGTGCCGAGGGGTCTATCTCCAGCGTTTTGGGTATCTCTCGGTATCCGCCTTCTTTAGCGGAACCGGCGATCTCTACCGCACCGAAGAGGGTTGCTTCTTTAATGGCTTTGGCCGACCAGATGCCTGTGTTGGTATAGGCAGCTTTTCCGTTGGCGGGCAGCAGGTTCATGGGTACCTGCATGAATTGCGTGGAGGCCCCGCCGTGCAGAAACAGTACCTCCTGATCGGGGTGCAGTTGCATCAACTCGCGAACCAGCTGACGGGCCTCTTCCATCACGGGGGTAAAGAGCTTGGTCCGATGCCCGATCTCCAGGAGGGAAAGTCCGCTGCCGGCAAAGTCCCGAATTGCCGCCGCCGCCTCCTCCAAAACGGTGGGGGGGAGAATAGAAGGACCGGCGTTGAAGTTGTGGAGGAACATGCGGTGCAAAGATAGTTTAGAGTTTAGTGTTTAGCGTTTAGCTTAATTGTTTAATTATTGTACTGTATTATGTTAGGTGCTAAACACTAAACCCTGTTCTCTAAACGCTCTTACTGATGTTCCGACTCATCCGTTCTAAATCTCCGCCACATTCTATCAAGCTCACGGGTGCTTTCGGGTAGCGGCTTGTTTTTGGATTTTTTGGTTGCGAGGGAAAGGTCAGGTTGACCGGCCAATACCCAGCAAGTGTACCAGATGCTGGCCACACCTTGAATGGATTGGCGCATCCGTCTTTCGACCATTCCGTTCATTACGTGATCGTATTGCCGCGCGTAATCGGTTGCATATTGACGGATCAGTTTTCCTTTTCGTTCTTCGTAGGCATATTTCTTGGCTGGGTCGGTGCGGGCATTGAGTTCGCGCTCCAGCTGAAGGACGGAATCCGAGGCCCGGGCACTTTCCAGGATCCTCGACCAGAAATAGGCGGAGGGATCGTTGATGTAGAATGCCGGACCCACCCATAAATTCCATTTCTCCTCGGCCAAGAGCTCGGGGATTCGACTTTCCCATAAGCCGTGTATGCCTCGTTGCCCACTGAACTGTCCGTTGTGATTACTACACGCATGCAAGGGCACGTGGGCATCCGACAAATAATGTCCGATCTCGGCTGCAGCTTGCAGGATCCGTCCCGGATCTTTTTCCCGAAACGCTTTGGTCAGCCGCCCCATCATTATCTCCATCCACCAGGGAACGATACCGTGTTTGTGAAGGGTGTCGGCCGAATATTTTTCCAAGGCCCGCTCCCATTGGCGGGGCAGCGAATCAAACGGATAGGTTCCGTATCGATCGAGGTCGATGAAGTGCCGGGGACCTTCCTCTTTTACGGCATACCGCCTTTTGTCCGGATCCGTGGCATGTCTTTTTAAATAGCCTTGGTGGGGGCGAAAAAAAACCTGCATACCGGGTGGAAGCAGGTTCACCGCCCACTCATTGATCCGTTCGTGCGCGTAAAATCCCCAGCTCCAGCCGGGCAGCGGACAAATCATTACCCAGCCGCTTAGCAGCGCAATCCACCCACGACGCATGTTTGATCAGGAATTTTTCTTCTCCGATTCGAGTTCGGCCACCCCACCCGTTACCGCATATTTCATGGCATCACCCGAGGGGATCCGATCGATCTTTTTGATGCGCGTGCGCGGCACAACATAAAGCTGTCCCGCGAAATTGTATGCCTGTGGCACGTACACCGCCACGTGTTCTTCTCCCATGTTGAATTTCTGCATTTCTTCATCCGTTAAAAATCCGACTACCCACACATCGGGTTCAAATACGCTGGCGAGTACCGGCGTTTTGAATTTTCTTTTGTCGCCGGCAAATGCTTCAAACAATTCCTTGGTGGAGGTATAAATGAATTTAATGCCGGGGGCCCGGTCCAACCACTGGTCCAACAAATTGAAAAAGCTGCCCACTAAAAAGATCGAACTCACCCACCCGATCAGGATCACGCCCAATATGATCAGGACAAAGCCCAGTCCGGGTACATTCACATACGGCCGCAGGATCTGATCGATCTGTTCAAACAGCCAATACATGGCATAGAGCGTAATACCGATGGGCGCCAGAATGATCAGTCCCTGTACAAAATATCGAACCAATCGACGCAAAAAGGACCGGAAACTGAGCTGGGTACGGGTGGGGGGCATAAACGGAATTGACCGCTAAGGTAAGGGGGAAAAACAGCCCCGAAAATGACACCAATCGGGGGATTTAACATTTTGGAAACTTTGGGGACTAAAAAAGTTTCCGTAGTTTTGCGCCTCTTTTCAGATCATGGAAAACAACAACCGCATTTTAGTCTTTGCCGAGTCGCTGTTCCTACAGCGGGGGGTTCGGGCGGTTTCGATGGATGATATTGCGGTGGGCTTGGGAATGAGCAAAAAGACCCTCTATCAGTATTTCGCAGAAAAGGAGGAGTTGGTGGAGGCGGTAGTGAAGGCCCATATTTCGGGTTTGCAGGCCGATGCCCGGCAGTGGCGCGACCAGGCTCAGGACGCCGTACACGAGATGTTCATTACGATGGAGCAGATCCAGCTTCATTTATCGAACATGAATCCGATCCTTTTGCATGACCTACAGAAATTCCACCCCTCGGCCTATCAGCATTTTCGGGCGTATAAAGACGAGTTCTTGTTCGAGCTGATCCGCTCGAACATGAAATGGGGCATGGCGGAGGGCTTGTATCGGCTCGACCTCGATATTGACGTACTGTGTCGCTATCGCCTGGCCTCCATCATGATCGCCTTCAATACCGAATTATTCCCGCCACAGCAATACAATCTGGGAAAACTCTGTCAGGAACTGTTACAAAATTTTGTTTTCGGTCTGGCGACCGAAAAAGGACATAAACGACTGATGAATTATTATGAAAATAAATCTGCTTAAACTGTTGATCGTGTGGGCAGGGCTCTCGCTGGGCCCGGTATCGGCACAGACGGACTCGTTGCCGGTCCGCCACGCGTTCACGCTGAAACAGGCGATCGACTACGCTAAAAAGAACAACGTGCAAGTCAAAAATGCCTTGCTCGACATCCAGCGACAAGCACAGGTGAATCGGGAAGTGACGGCACTGGCCTATCCGCGCCTGAATGCCAGTATCAGTACCGTATTCAATCCGGGGATCGTAACCACCGTGTTGCCCAACTTCATCTCTCCGGCTACCTATCAGGTGCTCATCAACGAAGGCGTGCGCAATGGCAGTGGTGTGCCCATTCAGATGCCGGCCGATTTTGGTTTCATCGAGGCGCAGTTCGGGACGCGTTACAGTTCCACGGCGGGATTGAACCTGAGTCAGATCCTGTTCGATGGACAGGTTTTCGTTGGTCTGCTGGCCCGGAAAGCCACCATGGAATTTGCCACCAAGAACGCCGACATCACCGAAGAGATGATCGTGGCCAATGTGGCCAAGATCTACTATCAGTTGGTGGTGAGTCGTACGCAAGTAGAATTGCTCGACTCAAACATCGCCCTGCTGGAAAAAAATCTGCGCGATACCCGCATCCTGTATGAGAATGGATTTCGGGAGAAGCTCGACATTGACAAATCCGATGTGCAGCTATCCAACCTCCGCACCGAAAGAAACAAAGTGATGAGCCAGGTCTCCAATGGTTACTACGGACTCAAACTCTTGATGGGTATGCCGGTCCGAGAGGAACTCATCCTCACCGATCAACTGGCAGAGTCATTTGTACTGGAAGGAGCGCTGGAAACGGAGGGAAATAAATACGAAGACAGGATAGAATTTCAATACGCACAGGTTGGACTGAAATTGAATCAATACAACCTGCGTCGCTACAAACTTTCGCAGATCCCGACGCTTTCCCTGAGTGCCGTCTACGCCAAGAATGCCCAGCGCAGCACCTGGAATTTCCTGGGACGCGGCGATTGGTTCACCATCTCCAACATCAACCTGAACCTGGCCATTCCCATCTTCAACGGTTTTTTGACCAAATCCAAGATCCAACAAACCCGAATTGATCTATGGAAGACCGAGAACCAGATCAATGCCCTCAAAAATTCGATCGATCGGGAAGTGGAAACTGCTAAAAATAATTTCGCCAGTGCCCTGGAGCGACTCAATGCGCAGCGAAAAAATCAAACCCTGGCCGAGCAGGTCTATCGGCAAACCAAAAAGAAATATGAGATCGGTACCGGTTCGCAGATCGAGATCAATGTGGCACAGACCGATCTCAAATCTGCCCAAACCAATTACATCACGGCCCTGTACGATGCGGTCATCTCCAAGATCGACTACCTGCAGGCTACCGGAAAACTCAGTCAATCCCTTTGATCAACTATAATGCAATCTATATGAAACGTTTTTATGTTATCCTGCTCTCCGCACTCACGCTGGTCGCCTGTGGCGGATCCGAGCAAGGTGGTAATCTGACGAAACTCCAGGAACAGCTGGCCGATCTGAAGAAGAAAAAAAGTGCGCTCGACACCGAGATCCGAACGCTTGAAGCCACGATCGCGCAGCTCGATACGGCCGGGGCCCGTCAGGCCAGCAAGCTGGTCTCGGTCGATTCCGTTCGCGTAGGGGTATTTGAGCATTACATCGATTTGCAGGGCAAAGTGGAAGCGGAGGGCATGGCCTATGTGGCGCCGGCGGGCATGGGCGGCCAGGTCAAGGCCGTTTATGTAAAGTTGGGGACGCCTGTTAGTCAGGGGCAACTCATCCTGAAACTGGACGATGCCATGGCGCAGCAACAACTGACCGCGGCGCGGCAGCAATCCGGTCAATTGAAAACCCGACTGGTGCAAGCCCAAACCCTCTATGAGCGGTATCAAAATCTTTGGAAACAAAATATCGGAGCGGAGATCCAGGTGATCAATGCCAAGGCTGATGTGGATGCCCTGGCCGCCCAACTGCGTTCCGTGGAAGCACAAGTGGGCATGGCGCAAGAACAAGTGAACATGACCAGCGTGCGCGCAGCCATTGCCGGCGTTATCGATGAGATGAACGTAAAAGTGGGTGAATTCTTCTCCCCGCAATCGGCGGCCACGCCGGGTGCCGGCATCCGCATCGTCAACAACAGCCGCCTCAAAGTAGTAACATACGTTCCGGATAATTATGTTACCCGGGTGCGTAAAGGGGATCCGGTAAAAGTATTCGTAGCCGACAATGGAAAGCAATCATTTGATTCCCGCATTCAGGTGATGAGTGCTTCCATCAATCCCAATACCCGCTCTTTCACGGTGGAGGCACCCTTGCCCAGCGACCCGATGCTGCGGGCCAATCAATCGGCCGTGGTGAAGATCTTGGATTATAAGGCCGAGAATGCCATCAGTGTTCCGGTGAACGTGGTGCAGTCGGATGAAAAAGGAAAATATCTCTTTGTGGCCGAGCAGAAGAAAGACAACTGGATTGTCCGCCGTCGCATCGTTCAACCCGGTCAGGTGTACAACGGACAGCAGGAGATCGTAAGCGGATTGAATGCCGGTGACCGGATCGTGACCGACGGATATCAATCCCTCTACGATGGCCAGGCCATTCGCATGCGCTGATCAACCCCTTAAACCGATTCCATGAATCTCTCCAATCGCATTCCCAAAGCCATCCGCGAGTTCAAGCCCACCAGCTGGTCGATCGACAACCGCACGGCCATCTATATCATTGCCATACTTATCTCCTGGTGGGGATACAGCCGTTTCATGAGTTTGCCCAAGGAACAGTTTCCGGATATCGTGGTGCCCACTATCTCGGTGACCACTGTGTATGTCGGAAACTCCCCGCAGGATATTGAGAACCTGGTTACTCGTCCCATCGAAAAACAACTCAAAGGCATCAGCGGCGCCCGTGTCAACAAAATCCAAAGCACCTCGCAGACCGATTACAGCCTCATCGTGGTGGAATTCGATACCGACGTCAAGACCGAGATCGCCAAGCAAAAGGTCAAGGACGCGATCGACAAGGCCAAAAGTGACTTGCCGACAGACCTTACGCAGCAGCCCAATGTGCAGGAGTTCGCCTTCAGCGAAGTACCCATCATGTTCGTGAACGTCAGCGGCGATTACGATGGCATCAAGCTCAAGCAATATGCCGACAAGCTGCAGGACCGTTTCGAGGAGCTCTCCGAGATCACCCGTGCGGAGATCGTGGGGGCCCCTGAGCGCGAGATCCAGGTGCATGTGGATCCGTACAAGATGAACGCTGCTCGGATCAGCTTCATGGATATTGAGAACGCGATCGCCCGGGAGAATAATGATATTACCGGCGGACAGATCGAGGTCGGCGACATGCGCCGCACCTTGCGTGTTCGCGGACAATTCAAATCGGCTACCGACCTGCAGGAAATCGTGGTGCGCAGCAGTGCCCGCGGTGCCAACGTGTACCTGCGCGACATCGCTGAGATCCGGGATACGGTCAAAGAGCGGGAGAGTTTTGCCCGGCTCAGCGGAAAGAATGTAGTTACCCTCAACATCGTGAAGCGTGCCGGCGAGAACCTGATCAATACTGCTGATAAAGTCAAAGCCGTAGTAGCCGAGATGCAGCAGAACGAAGATCTTCCCCGCGACCTCATTGTCAACATCACCGGCGATCAGAGTAAACAGACCCGAACCTCCTTCAATGAGTTGATCAATACGATCGTGATCGGATTTTTATTGGTATTGCTCATCTTGATGTTCTTCATGGGGGTGACGAACGCCTTCTTCGTAGCCCTCAGCGTACCCCTCAGTGTATTTGTCGCCTTCCTCTTCTTGCCGGTGGCCGACAGCATCGTGGGCACTTCCGTTACGTTGAACTTCATCGTGTTGTTCGCGCTGTTATTCGGACTTGGCATCATAGTGGACGATGCCATTGTGGTGATCGAAAACACCCACCGTATTTATGCCAATGGGAAACTGCCCATCGTGCAAAGTGCCAAAGAGGCCGCCGGGGAAGTATTCATCCCCGTACTGGCCGGAACGGCCACCACGCTGGCACCGTTCTTCCCCTTGCTGTTCTGGAAAGGACTGATCGGGAAGTTCATGATCTACCTGCCCACCATTTTGATCCTTACTCTGGCCGCATCGCTGGTGGTGGCGTTCATTTTCAATCCGGTATTTGCCGTCAGCTTCATGAAGCCGGAGGGATTGGATTCACATCTTCCCCGAAAGCGCATCTTCCGAAACAAGTGGTTTTTATCGGCCCTGATCGCGGGCGTGTTATTGCACCTGGTGGGATTTCATGGCACGGCGAATTTTTCGTTGATCCTCGCGGCATTGATGGTGTTCCATACCTATGTGTTGAACGATTGGATCCATGCGTTTCAGACTCGTGTTCTGCCTCGCCTGATGGCCCGTTATGAAAAACTATTGCGCTGGATCCTGCAAGGGAAACGTCCTGTGCGGGCACTGGTCTCGCTGTTCGGATTGTTTATCCTGGCCCTGTTCCTTTTGATCCTGCGCGGCAACAAGACTACCTTTTTCCCCAGCGGCGATCCCAACTTCGTATATGTCTTTTTGAAAATGCCCGTGGGTACGGATGTCAAGCACACCGACAGCATTACCCGGGTATTGGAGCAGCGCGTTTATCAGGTATTGAAAGAAGAGAAACCAGGCACAGAAGGGTCGATCGTGGAGAGTATCATATCGAATGTGGCGGTGAGTGCGAACAATCCCCGTGACAACAACCGAAGCGTCCAATCGAACCTGGGTCGTATTCAGGTTTCTTTTGTGGAGTTTGAGAAACGTCACGGCAAAAGCACCATGCCGCTGAAAGATGCCATCTTCGAGGCCGTACAGGGAATTCCGGGTACGCAGATTGAAGTCACCCAGGAAGATGCGGGTCCCCCCACCGACCCACCCGTAAACATCGAAGTGGTAGGGGATGATTTTGACAACATCCGATTGGTGGCCACGCGTCTGTTGAATTACCTCGACACCAACCGTGTGCCCGGCATACAGAATTTGCAACCCGATATTGACCTGACCAATCCGGAGATCACGGTGCGGGTAGATCGGCAGCGAGCTATGATGGAGGGATTGAGTACGGCGCAGGTGGGGATGTCTCTTCGAACGGCCCTGTTCGGAAAAGAGGTGAGTAAAGTAAAAGTGGGCGAGGATGAGTATAAAATTCAGTTGCGGTATGCCGATGCCCAGCGCAATAACGTGACCGATCTGTTGTCGATGCGCATGACGTTCATGGACATGAATACCATGCAGATCAAATCCATTCCCCTCAGTACCGTTGCCTCGGTCGATTATACCAGTTCGGCAGGAGCCGTGAAGCGGAAAAACGTTCGCCGAACGATCCAGCTGCAGAGCAGTGTTACGGATCCCACCCAAGTGGCCCCCATCAACCAGGCCCTGGCCGCACAGATCGAAACATTCAAAACCCTCGAGCGCATTCCCTCCGATGTGATCATTCGGCAGAGCGGACAAAGTGAGCAGGAAAAAGAGACGCAGGCCTTTCTGGGTCAGGCTATGCTGATCGCCTTGGGTATTATCTTCCTCATTCTGGTGCTTCAGTTCAACAGTTTGAGTAAACCATTTATCGTGATCACGGAGATCTTCTTTTCCATCATCGGGGTGTTGCTGGGCTATGCCCTGACGGGTATGACCGTTGCGACCATTATGACCGGGGTGGGGGTAGTGGGACTGGCCGGTATCGTGATCAAAAACGGAATCTTATTGATCGAGTTTACCGATGAACTCCGGGGTCGCGGATACCGAACCCGCGAGGCTGCCATTCAGGCGGGTAAGATCCGGATCATTCCGGTGTTGCTGACGGCGGTGGCCACGATCTTGGGTCTGCTGCCTTTGGCGGTGGGATTCAATATAGATTTTGTGGGATTACTTCAATCGTTTCGTCCAAATATTTTCTTCGGGGGCGACAGTGTGGTGTTCTGGGGACCGCTGAGCTGGACCATCATCTTCGGCCTGATCTTCTCCTTCTTCCTGACCTTGGTGATGGTGCCCTGTATGTACCTGATCGCGGAGCGGTTGCGTCGGCCGATGTCGCGTTTCTACGGCACCCGATACGTTGCTTTGTTGGCCTTTACCGGTCCTTTTTTCTTCCTTTTTGTCGGCCTCATGTTTGCGATACAGAAAGCCCGGGGGAAAAAGGTATGGATGGGACAGCTTCGTTAATTTTGACTTATGTCGAGGAAGCATGAACAATTAGCCGATGTAGTGATCAAGTTCGCCGGGGACAGTGGCGATGGCATGCAGTTGACCGGAACACAGTTCACCAATAACACGGCTTTATTGGGGATCGATCTGGCCACCTTTCCGGATTTTCCGGCCGAGATCCGGGCACCGCAGGGAACCGTACCTGGGGTGAGTGGCTATCAACTCCGTTTTTCCTCCGATCGGGTCTTTACGCCGGGTGACGCTTGTGATGTACTCGTAGCCATGAATGCGGCGGCACTGAAAGTCAACCTGACATCTTTAAAAAAAGGCGGAAAGATCATTGCCAACATCGATGGGTTTGATGCGAAAAATCTTCGCTTGGCGAATTATCCGGAGGGAGAGAATCCCCTCGAAAATGACAGCCTTACCAACTACGAGGTGATCCGAATGGATGTGACCAAGATGACGCGGGAGGCACTGAAGGATATTCCGCTCGGACAAAAAGAGAAGGACCGGGCTAAGAATATGTTCGTGTTGGGATTTCTGTATTGGATGTACAGCCGCGACATGGAAAGCACACTCAATTTCTTGAAAGAGAAATTCGGGAAAAAAGATGAAATCCTTCAGTCAAACCTGAAAGCTTTGCAGGCTGGGTATAATTATGGTGATACCACCGAAACTTTCACAACAAGATACAAGGTTGAGAAAGCAAAAATGCAACCAGGTACCTACCGCTCCATCATGGGAAACCAGGCACTGGCAATGGGATTGATTGCTGCTTCTGAAAAAAGTGGATTGCCCATTTTTCTGGGCTCCTACCCCATCACGCCAGCTTCAGATATTTTACACGACCTGAGCAAGATGAAAAACTTTGGAGTGAAAACATTTCAAGCCGAAGATGAAATTGCCGGTATTACTTCCGCCATTGGCGCAAGCTATGGTGGTGCATTGGGTGTAACAACTACATCGGGTCCGGGCATTGCACTGAAAGGTGAAGCCATGGGACTGGCAGTGATGCTGGAAATTCCTTTGGTAATTATTGATGTGCAGAGAGGTGGCCCATCAACAGGGCTTCCAACAAAAACTGAACAAAGTGATTTGATGCAGGCATACTACGGAAGAAACGGCGAATGTCCCATGCCCGTGATTTCCGCATCCACACCGAGTGATTGTTTTGATTCCATCTTTGAAGCAACCCGGATTGCAGTGCAACACATGACACCTGTTATGTATTTAAGCGATGGATACATTGCCAATGGTGCCGAACCATGGAAATTTCCAAAAGCAGAAGATCTTCCTGAAATCAAGGTGCATTTTAAAAAAGGATTGGATGAAGGCGAAGAAAAGTTTTTGCCATACAAGAGAGATGAAAAACTTGTTCGCCCCTGGGCAGTTCCAGGCACCAAAGGATTGGAGCATAGAATTGGAGGGATTGAAAAACAAGATATCACCGGCAATGTGAGCTATGATCCAGAGAACCACCAGCACATGGTTAAAACCAGGCAAGCAAAGGTTGATAAAATTGCAGATTATATACCCGAACAAAAAATAGACAGCGGTGCCGATAAAGGAAAAGTATTGGTGCTCGGATGGGGAAGCACATTCGGTGCCATCAAAACTGCAGTACATGAATTGATGCATGAGGGCCATGCAGTTTCACATGCTCATATCAGATACCTGAGACCGTTTCCGAAAAACCTTGGAAAAATAATTTCAAGTTTTGATACCGTATTGATTCCTGAAATCAACAACGGTCAATTGATCAAGATCATCCGTGATGTTTATTTTGTCGATGCCAAAGGATACAACAAAATAAAAGGCACGCCGATCACGAAAACAGAACTGATAGAAGAAATCAGAAAGTACCTGTAATAAAAAACCGTCAACAGTTAACGGTTAACTGTTGACGGTTGACAGTTGAAGGTTCAGCATCAAATAATTCTCTCTACAATCTTACCAGTCGACTTCTCTTTCAAGATCAGTTTCTTGGTTCCATAGTGTGTCATTTCTTCTTTCACCAAATAATGATCTTTGTCAAATTCAATCAAGTGGCTGTCCTTGGTTACACCAACCCTTCCTCTCCACTCATCCAGCTTCACAGGTTCCCATAGTTTTGACTTAGCACTTCTGTATGATGCATCCAGGACGGCGTTCACAACATATCCATCGTAAAAAGTTTCTCT
>CAXRAX010000099.1:0-3145 GCA_964229195.1 Chitinophagaceae bacterium
AACTGTTTGTCCCCCGTGGATCAATTGTTTGAGTGAATCGATTCCGATCTTGAGGTGGTTTTCGACGAATTGAGAGGTGATTTGTTTGTCGCTCTCTTCCGTTTTTACGCCTTCGGGGATCATGGGCTGGTCGCTTACCAGCAACAACGCACCGGTGGGAATTTTATTGAAGAAACCGACGGTAAAAATGGTGGCGGTTTCCATGTCGATCGCATAGGCGCGGACCTTTTGGAGGTATTCTTTGAAGGGTTCGTCGTGTTCCCACACGCGGCGGTTGGTGGAGTAGACCGTGCCGGTCCAGTAGTCTACTTCATAATCTCGAATGGTGGTCGATACGGCTTTTTGAAGCGCGAAGGCCGGAAGGGCCGGTACTTCGGCAGGAAAATAATCGTTGGAAGTTCCTTCGCCCCGGATGGCGGCGATGGGCAGGATCAGGTCGCCCAGTTTATTGCGTTTTTTGAGTCCCCCGCATTTACCCAAAAACAACACCGCTTCGGGTTCGATGGCGGTGAGCAGGTCCATGACCGTAGCGGCCGTGGGAGAGCCCATGCCAAAATTGATGAGGGTGATGTTGTCGGCCGTCACGCAGGGCATGGGACGATCGGCACCCACGATCGGCGCATTGTTCCATTTGGAAAACAGGTTCAGGTAGTGGCTGAAATTGGTGAGCAGTATGTATTTGCCAAATTTGTCCAGGGTTTGTCCCGTGTACCTCGGCAACCAGTTTTTGACGATCTCTTCTTTTGACTTCATGCACCCGAAATTAATCATTTAGTTTTGAAGCATGCTATCGCTTTCTGCCGATCTCTCGGTGCCCTCCCTGCGTGTGGTGGAGGGACGCGAAGAGATCTTTGATCCCTGTCGACGTAAATGGGTAGCCCTCACGCCGGAGGAATGGACCCGTCAGCGACTCCTGCAGCAATTCATCGAGGTGCTGCGTATTCCGTCCGGCTGGATCGCCGTGGAGAAAGAGATCGACCTGAACGGACTTCGCAAACGATACGATGTGTTGGTGCACGATGATGCCGGCACTCCGCAAATATTGGTGGAGTGCAAGGCGCCGGATGTATCGCTGGACGCGGCCGTCATGGAGCAACTCTTACGGTATCACATTCGTCTCCCCGTTCCGTACCTGATCCTGGCCAATGGAAAGGAGATCCGATGTTGGAGGCGATCGGACGATGACTTGCAAGAATGCAGCGAGTGGCCGGTTTTCCGAAAATAACAGTTTGATTTCCGTCTTTTTCACTTGGCGCCGGCCCGCACCCGCCACTATTTTGCACGCTCAATCTTTTTTATGCGTGTATGGATGGCTCTTTTGTTACTGGGATTATTATCTGCCTGTAAAAAAAATAATTGGACCGCAGCCGTCGAGCAACCGGAATTGTATTCGGTGGAGCAGATCAATGAACGGGTGTATGCCGCTTGTCGGGAAAAAGGTAAAATGGAATGGTCGGCGGTTGACGATCACTTGTTGTGGTCGGCCATTGCTCATTCCGACTCTGTCGTGGCGGTGGGGTATCAACCCCGTCATTTTCAATCTTATCCGGGTTGGTTGAGTGCGATCGACCTGCAAAGCAGTGCGTGGCGATATGCCAAGGAGCAGGTCATCGCCGAAACCTTGTCCGCCGGTGGGAGGTTGATGGAAATATGGCCGGAGCATTTTTTACCGGTAGTGTTGCTTCGGATATCGGGTGTGACGGACCTATACCGGTTGCGAAATTCCCCTTTTGTGCGCTATGTGGAGCCCCTGAGTTACGACCGAAATTTATGGTTGTCGGTGAATCAAACCGAATCTTCCAGCGGTTGTGGCAGCAACACGCCCAATTGGGATCTTCGGTCGGGGGTTCATTACACCAGCATTGCTCCTCTTGCGAAGCAATCGTGGAATTATGTTTTGCAAGGCATTCCGCGGGCATGGAACAGAAGCAGCGGAAAAGGAATAAAAGTATTTGTGATCGACACCGGTTGTTCTTGGGGGCAGGAGAATCTGGGTGTTACGTTTAACACGGGAGCTTCTTTCGGTCGCTCGTTGGAGCGGATCGTGACGCTTCCTCCAAACACGGTGCTGGGCATTCCGGTTGGATTGCCGGAGACCTCGCATGATGGTTGTGGCCACGGAACTTCGATGGCCGGAGTGGTGGGCGCCCCGAGAGGCGTGGATGGCAATGCCGTGGGCATTGCCTACAATTGTGACCTCATCACTTGTCGCGCTGCCAGTGATGTTTTTTTGGATGAGCCGCGCGAATTGAAGGGCGTGGTGGATGCCTTTACCCAGGCGGCCAATCGCAGCGAGGTACGCGTCATCAGTATGAGTATGGGGCGGATCACCAGCAGTTCGTATTTGGCCGATGCGATACGATATGCACACGGAAAGGGGAAATTGATCTTTGCCGCGGCGGGTACCTCGTTTGAGTGGACGGCGGGGTGGACCGGCGTTATTTTTCCGGCATCCCTTCCGGAGGTTCAGGCGGTAACAGGTGTGAAGAGTACAGCTTCTTTGGTTGCTTGCAAGGTTTGTCACAAAGGTCCCGAGGTCGATTTTGTCGTAACCATGGAAAACAGTTCTGATGGAATGTATCCGCTCTCTTTGGCCGATGCGGGAGATTGGCCGTCCACAGTAGGTGGTTCCTCGGTCGCTACCGCCAGCATGGCCGGGATGGCAGCGTTGGTGTGGTCGAGGTTTCCCAGGTTGAGCCGTGATCAACTACTCAGCCGTTTGCAGCGGCACAGCAGTAGCTATCCCCGACGGTCGCTCAGTTTTGGTTGGGGCAGATTAAATGTGGATGCGGCTACGCGTTGATCCAACAAAAAAGGGGCCGAAGCCCCTTTTGATACGGTCAATTGAAAAACTATTATGGGAAGATCCCCAGCTCCGCATAGCTGGTACCAACTTTATTGATGGCCACAACGTAAGCGGCGGTGCGCATGTCGGGGATGGTGGGATTTGCTTTCCAGGTATTCATGATCTCGTGGGTGGCGGAGATCATGGTTTCTTCCAGTCCGCTGTATACGAGATCCACTTCATCCGGTCCGTGCAAGATAGACTCTCGTTCTGTTTGTCCGACTTTCTTTCCGGAAAGGGCTTCCATTTGTCCGAGTATATGTGCATTCTGGTTTTCGGTGAATCGCTTCTCCAGCCGGC